>NZ_JBMDKG010000012.1:0-168985 GCF_057809595.1 Variovorax sp. FG153 | reverse complement strand
CACGGCATTTCTCGCTGCCTGCGGTGGCGGCGATGGCGGCACTTCGGTGCTGGCATTTCCACCACCGCCCACGGGCATCGTCGAGCCACCCGCACCGTCACCGGTCACCGAAGTGCCGCCACCGCTCACGGTGCCCAAGGCCGTCTGCGCCGAGGGCGGCAGCCCCGAATCGGCGCTGCAGGGCCAGGTGCCCGCGGCGCTGCGGCAGGCCGGCTTCAAGGGCTTCTCGTGCAACCTGAAGCTGGCCGGGCAGTTCGAGGGCGAAGGCGGCAGTTGGTCGTCGGCGTTCTTCCGCGATCCTGGTGGGCGCACCTGTGCCTACCATGCGACCGCGCACCCGATCGGCTTCGTCAGCGGCAAGCCGCTCGAACGCGTGAACCCCGGCGTGCCGGTCATCGACATCACCGACCCGGCCAGGCCGTGGCGCTCGATGTCGCTCACCACGGCCGCGATGATCGACCCGTGGGAATCGCTGCGCGTGAATGCACGGCGCCAGCTGCTGCTGGCCGACAACGGAGGCAACAGTGGCCTGTTCGGTGGCGCCGAGGTCGACATCTACGACCTTTCGGCCGATTGCCGCACGCCGCAACTGCTCGCGAGCATGGAGGTGGGCACCGGCAAGGACGGTGGCATCCAGTCGCCGAAGAGTCCGAGGGGGCACGAAGGGAACGTGTCGCCCGATGGCCTGACCTACTACATCGGCGACATCATGAGCCAGCGCTACCACGCGGTCGACATCACGAACTCGACCCGGCCGCGGATGGTGGCTGCGTTCGACATGGCCCCCATCGGCCCGGTGACCGCACACGGGCTCTCGGTCAGCGAGGACGGCAGGCGCGCCTATGTGGTGTCGGCCGGCACGCCCACGGCGCAAGAGGTGCTCGATCCCGACGCGAAGACCCTCAACGGCTTCCTGATCCTCGACACCTCGGAAGTACAGGCGCGCGTGCCCAACGCGCAGATGAAGGTGATCTCGACCACGACCTTCAAGGACGGCAGCGTGGCGCAGCACACCATCCCCGTGACCATCGCGGGCAAGCCGCACCTGGTGATGGTCGACGAAGGCGGCGCCGCGGGCCTGAGCGACACCGCGAACGCCAAGCTGGCCTGCGAGGCGAAGCTGTCGCCCTATCCGATGGCACGCATCTACGACATCAGCGACGAGAAGAAGCCCGTGCTGGTGTCGAAACTGATGCTCGAGACCCACGACCCCGCGAACTGCGACAAGGTGCTGCCCGACATCGCGGGCCTGTCGACCTTCACCTACGGCAGCCACTACTGCTCGGTCGACAACCGCGACAACGGCACGGCGCTGGCCTGCTCGTACTTCAACTCGGGCGTGCGCGTGTTCGACATCCGCAATCCCGCGCGACCCAAGGAGATCGCGTACTACAACCCCGCGGGCGTGACCGCGCCGCGCGCCGGCTCCATCCACCGGCAGATGTCCTGGGCTGGTCGTGGCGGACCCGACTGGTGCGCCTCGCGCGTGGACTTCGACTTCGACCGCAAGCTGTTGACCACCATGTGCCAGGACAACGGCCTGCTGATGCTGAAGTTTGCCGAGAACACCTGGCCCTTCGCGCAGAGCACGCCTTCCATGCTGCAGAACTGACGATGACGCGCACCCTCGATCGATATCTGCGCGCTTGGATGGGCGCCGCCGCCATGCTGGCGAGCGGCCTGCCTCTCACCGCCGCCGCCTGGGAGGCCGACGTGCATTTCGGCCTCACGCGCTGGCTCGCGGTGCAGGCGGGCTTCAGCGCGCCGCAGGCCGATGCGATCGCGACCGGCAACCAGCGCGTGGACTTCGGCGCGATGGAGACGATGCTGCTCGTGACCGAGTACGCCTGCACCGGCGCCGATGCCGAGGGCCGCGCGGAGGCGGCTCACGCGGCGCGGCGCCTGCACGCCCCCGGCGCCGGCGAGGCTTCGACCGAGGCGCTGCGCACGCTGCTGCGCGATGCGGGGCCGAAGGCCGGATTGCTGCTGCTCAAGTTCGGCGAGGCGCTGCATCCGCTGCAGGATACGTCGGCCCATGAAGGAACGGACACGGCCGGGATCGGCGCGCCCGCCATCGCGGGACTGCCCTGCGATCCGCCGCCGCCGGCCGCGGCCTCGGGCGGCGAGCAGGCCCATCGCGCCGACCTCACCGCGGCGCGCCCGGCCGCCGCGCTCGCGATGGCGCGCGCGAGCTTCGAATGGCTGCAGCGCTATCCGCCGATCGCGGACGCGCCGCGCGTGGTCGCCGACTGGCCGCGCGTCGAAGCGCAACTCGGGGGCTTCCTGACGGCTTCCACCAAGGCGGCGAAGGCCGCGTGGTTCCACGAGCACGGCATGGAGGACACGGGCTTTCTCGAAGGCATCAGCCTGCCCGATGGCGCGCAGCCCTGGACCGCGACCTGGTCGGGGCGCCGGTTGCCGCGGTTGCAGGAGGCGGCCTCCACGCAGCATGGCGTGCCCGAGGAGGTGCACCGCTTCTTCGACGACTTCTTCGCGGCCTGGCTCGGCGATGGCGATCCGGCCGCCGCGCTGGGCCTGGCCAAGGGCGAAGGCACGCCCGCGCAGCGCGACCTCGCGGCGCGGCTGCGCCTGTGGCGCCTGCACGATCACGGCGCCGCGGCCGCGCTGGCGCATGCGCCATCCGCGCTCACGCGCGCGCAATTGCAGCGCGTCGATGCGCTCGCGCGCGACCGCTCCGCCTACGCGCGCTATCCGCGGCTGGCCGATGCCTTCTTTCCGCTCATGGCGATCGAGTCCTATGCGCCGCCGCTGCTGCCCTACATCGTGCGGCCGCTGCCCGCGCTCGCGGATGGCGAGCCCCGGATGCTCGCGATCGCGAAGCTGCGGCACGCGCCCTACGACGAGCTGCTGCTGGTCGCGCAGCGCCGCGCGGGGCGCTGGTCGGTGGTTTCGCTGCAGGGCGTGAGGGATCACTGATGGCGATGGATGCGCGCCGATGGATCGGCCGGCATGCGGTCGCGCTGCTGCTGGCCGCCGCCTGGGCCGCACTGGCGGGCCTGCTCGCGCTCGGGCTGGAGCGCGCGGACCGCGATGCGCGCTTTCTCTACCTGGTGGAGACGCAGGTCTGCCATGTGCCCGGGGCGGTCCAACCCCTGGCCTTGTCGTCCGCGGCCACTGTTGCCGACCCGCGAAAGGCATCGCGCTGATGCGTTCGCCCGTCCGCTGCCGCCCCGCCCTTCTTCTCGCCGCCGCGGCCGTGCCGGGCCTCACGTTCGCGCATTCCTTCGGCGTGCAGTACACGCTGCCGGTGCCGTTCTGGATGTATGCCTATGGCGCGACCGCGGCGCTGGTGCTGTCGTTCGTGATCGTGGGGATCTTCGCGGCCGTGCCGCCCGCGCGGAGCGAGACCTCGCCGAACGCGCGCCGCGTGGGGACGCATGTGTTCGTCCCGGCCTTCGTCGTGCAGGGCCTGCGCTCCCTGTCGGTGGGCCTGCTCGTGCTCACCATCGCCTGCGGCTTCCTCGGCACCGACAACCCGTTCCGCAACCTCAACATGACCCTGTTCTGGATCGTGTTCGTGCTGGGCCTGACCTATGCCACCGCGGTCGTCGGCGACCTGTTCGTGTTCTGCAACCCGTGGCGCACGCTCTGCGAGCTGCTGCGCGCGCGTTGCGGCATCTGCTTCGACGGACGCATCGCCTATCCCGCGTGGCTCGCCTACTACCCGGCGCTGGCGCTCTACATCGCCTTCATCTGGATCGAGCTGTTCGGCCACGGCACGCCGCGGCAACTGGCGCTGATGCTCACCGCCTACACGCTGCTGACCGTGGCGATGGCCTGGCTCTTCGGCAGCGCGGCCTGGTTCCGGCATGGCGAGTTCTTCGGGTTGTTCCTCTCGCTCGTGGGCCGCATGGCGCCGATCGCGTGGCGGCGCGCCGGCTGCCGCGGCGTGGCGCTGCGCTGGCGCCTGCCGCTGTCGGGGCTGCTCGAGCGCCATCCGGGGCATGTGAGCCTGGTGCTGTTCATCCTGTTCATGCTCTCGTCGACCGCCTACGACGGCGCGCACGAAACCTGGCCCTGGAGCCGGCTGTTCTGGAAGACCCTCTATCCGCTGGTCGAGCCGGCCGTGAAGGCCCACAGCGCCCAGCCCTATGCGACGGCGGCCAGCCTGTTCCATGGCTGGCAGTGGCTGGCGCTGTGCCTCTCGCCCTGGGTCTATCACGGCGTCTACCTGTTCTTCCTCGCGCTCACGCGGCGCGTGGCGGCCTCCGAGCTCTCCACGCGCGCGCTGGCCTGCCGCTTCGCACTGACGCTGGTGCCGATCGCCTTCGTCTACCACGCGACCCACTACTACACGCTGCTGTGGTCCCAGGGCGCGCAGTTGCTGCCGCTCTTGTCCGATCCGCTGGGCCGGGGCTGGAACCTGTTCGGCACGGCACGCGCCGCGATGCCGCCGCGCATCATCGATCTCAACATCGTCTGGCACACCCAGGTCGGGCTGATCCTGGCCGGGCATATCGCGAGCGTGGTGCTGGCCCATGCGGAGGCGCTGCGGATCTTTCGCCACACGGGCCGCGCGCTCGCGAGCCAGGTGCCGATGCTGCTGCTGATGGTCGCGCTGACGGCCGTGGGGCTGTGGATTCTTTCGCTGCCGCTGGCGGGATAGGCGCCGCATCCCCTTCACTCACCCGACCCGCCATGAAGTCCTCACTGATCTACACCCTCGGCGGCTTCGCCATCGTCGCGCTGCTGGCGCTCGGCTATCTCGCGGCGCGACCGTCGACCGACCCGGCCACGTCCGCCGCGGCACCCGCGCGCACCGGCACGCAGTTCGAGGTGCGGATCGGCGCGGCCGCCGAGGCCGAAGGCACGCCGCTGCCGGTGCTGCCCGTCGCGCGCGGCGACATCGTCTCGATCGCCGTGAGCTCGGCGCAGGCCGGCCAGCTGATGATCCACGGCTACATGCAGGAGATGGTGCCGGTGGCCGCGGGCCAGACCGCCACGCTGCGCCTCGCGGCGCTGCATGCGGGCCGCTACCCGCTGCACCTGCATGGCGAGGACCAGAGCCACCGCGAAGTGGCCATTCTCGAGATCCGGCCATGACGCCATGGCGTGTTGGCATACTCGGCCCCCATGACGGTCGAAACATTGGGCGGCGAGCGCCCCTATGTCATCGAGGTGCAGGGAGAGGAAGTCACCGTACAGGACACGATGGTGGCCGGCTTCACCTATCGCATTCAGCTCGAATCGCAACTCGGCAGCTCGGCGCGCGTGGTCCAGTGCTTCAAGGCCTGGACCCGGCTGCAGCGCGAAGGCGCCGCGAACCTGCAGGGACCCGAACTGGAGCATGCGGCCGCCTGGCTCGAGGCGCATCGGCAGGCACGCTGGCAGGCACGGCGCCTCTTCCTGGTGCCGAACGCGAAGACCTTCGTGCTGAGGCTGCGCGAACAACCCAAGCGCTGAGCGGGCCGATTCCGGTTTGGGAGGGAGTGTTTGGTGCCGCTTGTCCGAATCGAACGGACGACCTTCCGCTTACAAGGCGGGTGCTCTACCAACTGAGCTAAAGCGGCCGAAAAGAAAAACCTGCAGCGGATTCTAGTGGGGGTCCCCACCAGGGCCCGGGCCGACTACTTGATGCGTTTGAGCGAAGGCCGCGCGCCGCCACCGGCCGGAGGGCGCGGCGGCTCGTCGGTCGGGTCGGCATCCGGGCCGTCGCCGATCTCCGTCACGTCGCTGCCCGCATCGTCGGCCGTCACCAGGTGCACGACCCGGTTGGCCTCGCTCTCGCCAGCGCCGCGCGAGGCATCGCGCAGTGCCGAACGGACGGGACTCGCCGGCGCCGGCACGCCCGTGGCGGCCGGAGAGTCGAGTCCCATGCCGGTATCGGCCGCGGGAGGCGGCGCGGGAAAGGCCATGCCCTGGCCGTTCTCGCGCGCATAGATCGCAATCACGCGGCCCACGGGCACGCTGATCTCGCGCGCCGTGCCCGCGAAACGGGCCTTGAACTCGATGAAGTCGTTGCCGAGCTTCAGCGAGCTGGTCGCGTCGAAACTGATGTTCAGCACGATCTCGCCGTTCTTCACGTACTCGCGCGGCACCTGGACGGTGTCGTCGACCTGCACCGCGACATAGGGCGTGAACCCGTTGTCGGTGCACCATTCGTACAGCGCCCGGATGAGGTACGGGCGGGTGGAAGACGACTCGAGCGCGTTGATCATGAAGGACGGCGATGAAGCGAAGCGGAAAACGGACCTGCGCGAGGATTACTTGCGCATGACCTTTTCGGAGGGCGTGAGTGCTTCGATGTAGGCCGGGCGCGAGAAGATGCGTTCGGCGTACTTCAGGAGCGGCGCGGCGTTCTTGCTGAGGTCGATGCCATAGTAGTCCAGGCGCCACAGCAGCGGCGCAATGGCCACGTCGAGCATGGAGAAGTTGTCGCCCAGCATGTACTTGTTCTTGAGGAACACCGGGGCGAGTTGCGTGAGGCGGTCGCGGATGTGCGAGCGTGCCTTCTCGAGCGCCTTCTCGTTGCCCTTGGCGGTGCGGTTCTCGAGCGTGGACACGTGAACGAACAGCTCCTTCTCGAAGTTGAGCAGGAACAGGCGCACGCGCGCGCGGTCGACCGGGTCGCCGGGCATCAGCTGCGGATGCGGGAAGCGCTCGTCGATGTACTCGTTGATGATGTTCGACTCGTACAGGATCAGGTCGCGTTCGACCAGGATCGGAACCTGGCCGTAGGGGTTCATCACGCTGATGTCTTCAGGCTTGTTGTAGAGATCGACATCGCGGATCTCGAAGTCCATGCCCTTCTCGAACAGCACGAAGCGGCAGCGGTGGGAAAAGGGGCAGGTCGTACCTGAATACAGCACCATCATGGCGAAAGACTCCTAAAAATCAAAAAGAGTGGGTCGCGTTGGCAACCCACTCCACGGGACCGGCGCACTTGACGCTCCGGTCGGCAAGGATGGAACTACTTGACGTCTTTCCAATACGAGGCGTTCAGTCGCCACACGAAAACCACCGACATCGCGAGGAACAGCAGCACCCAGACACCGATGCGGATGCGCGTGTTCTGCGCGGGCTCGGCCATCCACTGCATGTAGCTCACCAGGTCGCCCACGGCGGTGTCGAACTGCAGCGGGGTCATGGTGCCGGGCGTGACCTGTTCCCACTTGTTGGCGAACACGTCGACCTCATGGCCATGCTGCTCGACCTTGGTGTAGACCGGACGGCGCTCGCCCTGCAGCTCCCACAGCGGGTTCGGCATGGCCACGCTCGGGAAGGCCAGGTTGTTCCAGCCGGTGGCCTTGGTGTCGTCGCGGTAGTAGGTGCGCAGGTAGGTGTAGAGGTAGTCGGCACCGGTGCCGCCGTGGCCGGCGCGCGAACGCGCGACCAGCGTCAGGTCGGGCGGCGTGGTGCCGAACCATTCCTTGGCCTGGCGCGCATCGATGTTGGCCTTCATGGTCTCGCCGACCTTCTCGGTCGTGAACAGAAGGTTGTCCTTGATCTGCTGCTCGCTGATGCCGATGTCCTGCAGGCGGTTGAAGCGCATGAAGGCGGCCGAGTGGCAGTTGAGGCAGTAGTTGACGAACAGCTTGGCGCCGTTCTGCAGCGCGGCCACATCGTTCGTCTTGTTCGGTGCCTTGTCCCAGGCGAGGCCGCCGGACTCGGCCGAAGCGGCCGCGGAGAAGGTCAGGCCCAGTGCCAAGCCCAGGGCCGCGAGCCAGCCGGAAATGCTTTTCTTCATCGTGTGTCTCTCGAGCTGTCTTGCGCTGGTCAGTGGGCGGCGAAGGTCACGCGGTCGGGCACCGTCTTGAACTCGCCCTTGCGGCTCCACCACGGCATCAGCAGGAAGAAACCGAAATAGAACAGCGTGCCGATCTGCGAGATGGTCTGCGCGATGTCGAGCGCGAACGAGCCGATCACGAGATTGCCCCAGACGCCGGGCGGCTGGATGCCGAGGTAGCCTAGGATCAGGAAGAAGAAGACGAACACGCCGTACACGTACTTGTGCCAGCCCGGACGGTAGCGGATCGACTTGACTTCGCTGTGGTCGAGCCACGGCAGGAAGAACAGGATGATGACCGAGCCGCCCATCACGACCACGCCCCAGAACTTGGCGTCGAAGGTCTTGAGCAGGAAGATCGCCACGGCAGCCACGACGATGATCGCGACCTTGAGCGCCACGCCCGACTTGCCCTTGACGAAGTTCCAGATCGCGGCCGCGGCGATGATCAGCGAGAACACGTTGACCATGTCGTCGGTGGTCGCGCGCAGCATCGAATAGAAGGGCGTGAAGTACCAGACCGGCGCGATGTGGTTCGGCGTCTTCAGCGAGTCGGCCGGGATGAAGTTGTTGTACTCCAGGAAGTAGCCGCCGGCTTCGGGGGCGAAGAAGATCACCGCCGAGAAGATCGTGAGGAACACCACCACGCCGAAGATGTCGTGCACCGTGTAGTACGGGTGCGACGGGATGCCGTCGAGCGGATGGCCGTCGGCACCGCGCTTGGCCTTGATCTCGATGCCGTCGGGGTTGTTCGAACCCACTTCGTGCAGCGCGATCAGGTGGGCCACCACCAGGCCGAGCAGCACCAGCGGCACGGCAATCACGTGGAAGCTGAAGAAGCGGTTGAGCGTGGCGTCGCTCACCACGTAGTCGCCGCGGATCAGCAGCGCCAGATCAGGGCCGATGAACGGGATGGCGGCGAACAGGTTCACGATCACCTGGGCGCCCCAGTAGGACATCTGGCCCCATGGCAGCAGGTAGCCCATGAAGGCTTCGGCCATCAGGCACAGGAAGATCGCGCAGCCGAACACCCAGATCAGTTCGCGCGGCTTGCGGTAGCTGCCGTACATGAGGCCGCGGAACATGTGCAGGTAGACCACCACGAAGAACGCGGACGCGCCCGTCGAGTGGATGTAGCGGATCAGCCAGCCCCATGGCACGTCGCGCATGATGTACTCGACCGATGCGAAGGCCTGGTTCGCGTCGGGCTTGTAGTGCATCACGAGGAAGATGCCGGTGACGATCTGGATCACGAGGACCAGCATCGCCAGCGAGCCGAAGATGTACCAGAAGTTGAAGTTCTTCGGCGCGTAGTACTTGCCCCATTGGTCGTTCCACAGCTTGCTCAGCGGGAAGCGGTTGTCGACCCAGTTCAGCAGCTTGGCGCTGGCCGGGGCGTTGGGGGAGATTTCGTGGAATTCAGCCATGTTCTTCTTCTGCCTCAGGCCTTCTTGGAGTCTTCACCGATCAGGAGCTTGGTGTCCGACAGGTACATGTGCGGCGGCACAGGCAGGTTGTCGGGCGCGGGCTTGTTCTTGAAGACGCGGCCGGCCAGGTCGAACGTGGAACCGTGGCAAGGGCAGAGGAAGCCGCCTTCCCAGTCGTTGGGCAGCGAGGGCTGCGGGCCGGCCTGCAGGCGGTCCACCGGCGAGCAGCCGAGGTGGGTGCAGATGCCGACCACGACCAGCACGTCGGGCTTGATCGAGCGGTGCTCGTTCTGGGCGTACTTGGGGGTGAATTCGTCGGGATGACGCTTGGACTGCGGGTCCGCGAGCTGCGCATCGAGCTTCGGGAGCTCGGCGACCTGCTCGGGCGAGCGCTTGAGGATCCAAACCGGCTTGCCGCGCCACTCGACGGTGACTTTCTCGCCGACCTTCAGGCCGGAGATGTCGACCTCGACGGCAGCGCCGGCGGCCTTGGCCTTTTCGGAGGGCTGGAACGTGCTGACAAAGGGAATCGCGGTGGCCACGCCTCCCACTGCACCGGCACAGCCGGACGCGATCAACCAGGTCCGCTTGCTTGTGTCGATCCGGGGGGAGCCGGCGGTCATGTCACTCATGGGGATCCTCTATCTTCTTCGCTGGAGCAGGGTCAACCGACGATTGTAGCGGGGCGCAACGTGCGAATTCAACGGTTGCAAGACCGTGCGGTCGCGCGAATGACGCTCCGATCCGACATCGGCGGGGCGCGGAAGGCGCGCACGCGAAAACGCCCGCGGCTCGTCGCCGCGGGCGTTTCACGAGGGGAGATTCAGTTCAGCAGGCCGTGCTGCATCGCTTCGCGAACGGCTTGCGTGCGCGACTTGACCGCGAGCTTGCGGTAGATGCTCTTGGCATGGAACTCGATCGTGTTGATCGAGAGATAGAAGGCCTCGGCGATCTGCCGATTGCTCCAGCCCTGCGCGATCAGGTTCAGCACCTTGAGCTCGCTGACCGACAGCACGGACTTCGGCGCCTCGGTTTCGGCAGCCGCCGACGGTACTTGCGTGCTGCTGCTGGCCGGCGCGCGGCGTGCGGTGCCGAACATGCGTTCGAGCACGCAGCGGGCAACACGCGGATCCATGGCCGCACCGCCGCGCTCGAGCGAGCGCAGCAGGAAGACCAGCTCGGTGTCGAGCGCATCGGTGAGCAGGTAGCCCGCCACCCCGGCCGACACCGCGGCGCGCACGCGCTGCGTGTCGGGCAGCGCCGAGACGGCGATGCGCTCCATGTGCGGGTGCGCTTCGCGCAGATGCAGGATCGTCGAGACGCCGCCGTCCTCGGGCAGGTCCATGCCGATCAGCGCCAGCGCGCAGGAACTGCGGGCCAGGATCTCGCGAGCCTGCGCGCACGAACGGGCGACCAGCACACGGGCCCGCGGCTCGAGCACGGACACGACGCTGCGCAGGCGCTCGGTCACTTGAAGATCGTCGTGGACGATCAGCACGCTCTGGAACTTCGAATTCCTCGCCATCACGCTGGCGTCGGTCTTTTCCAACAGAATTTCCACCTTGAATCTCCCGATGCGGCAACTGGGTTGCGGGTCTGAAAAAAGTTAACGTTGGTTTACGCAAACGCAGGATCGATGCCTGCGCGTGCCACCCCAGAGCCAGCGCGGCCATGAGATCGCCCACACTGTTGATTTCATTGGATTTTTTCGAAGGCACTCGACTTGAATGCCCCCGGAACCCGGTGGACTGGAGGCCTTTTGGAGGCCTCGTTACGGCCGACATCGCGGTCGTTGCTACGTAACATCACATCCGTAACCTTTTCACGATCGCCGCCATGACTTCTTCAGAAAGAAGAAACCAAGTGCAAGCGGGTTGCTACCCACTTTCAATACTGCTACCCTCGACGCGATTGCATAAAAATCTTTGAGAGGATCCCTTATGAAGACCACCAAACTGGTTGCAGCTGTCGCCCTTTCCGCTCTGGCGGCTTCTTCCGCGTTCGCTCAAGGCGCTCCCGCCGGCGGCAATGCCGCCACAAACAACGCCCAAGGCGGACTGACGACCGAACAGTGGGTTGCCGCTGGCGCAGGTGCAGCCGTCTTCGTCGCCGCCGTGAGCGGCAATGGCGGCAATTCGGGCGGCGGCTTCGGCCTGATCCCTGGTACCGGCACGACTGGCACCACCGGCACTCACCGCTGATGTTGCGAGCCCTCCTAGACGGAGGGCACTCGCTGAAAGGTCCCCGCGTCGGTATCGCCACGCGACTTATTAAATGTTGCCTTTGGGCAACGTTTTTTTTGGGCGTTGGCGGTTGTTCTTCCGGTTCTTCGGCCATTGTGGAGACGGCACGCGCGCTCTATCGGGGGCAGCCGTCTGCAGCCACACCGAATTTCAATCCCAATTTTGCTTACCTGAGAGCCAATATCTCGGGTCGCACCATCTATATGGTGCTCGGCTATCTGGACCCGCGGCCGGAAGGCACCGTCGAGGTCTGGTACAGCGGTGGCGGTGAAGTCGTGCGACTGCAGAACGGTCGCCTGGTCGGCACTACCGGGCTCACCACGGATTGGCGCGCCGTTCGCATCGCCGATTGGCCCGCCTGGCCTGCAGTTGCCTCGACACCCGGCAATGCGCCCATCGCGCAGCACTATGTGCGCGAGCGCGACGTTATGCCAGGCTATCGATTCGGCATCAGTGACGAGATTACCCGCATTTCCATCCCGGCGCCCGGCGACACAGCCATCGCGGGCGCGGACCCGAAGTCGCTACAGTGGTACGAGGAGCGCAGCGTCTCGCGCCCAGCGACTGGCTCGCTCCCTACCGCCCGGTTCGGAATCTCGTACAAGACAGGCACACCTGTTGTCATCTATTCCGAGCAGTGCATCTCCAACAATCTGTGTATGAGCTTCGAGCGGTGGACACCCCCCACGCCGGTAGCCGGCGCCCCGGCGAGCGCTGGGACATGACCTCCCGAGGTCCGCATCCCCGGCATTCCTACTGGCCTCGTCACATCGCGGCGGCGTGCGCACTGGTCGTCACATGCGGCGCATGGGCACAGCAAGCGATGCCGGCGAATTCGAACGACCAGACGCCCCGCTCCGACACCGATGTCCGCGCCGGCGAACGATTCAGCACATGGTTGCTGCGGCAGCCACCGGAAACGGCCTCCCCCGGGCTCTCGTGGCGCGTCCCCGAGGAGCGGCTGGCCCAGCAGTTCCTAAAGAACACACTGCTGGTTCGCCTCGAAGCCGAAGCCCGCCGCGCCTCACGCGAGAGCCAGGTCGACCGGCTTGCCCTGATCACCTGGCTACAAGGCTTGCCGGTGACCGGACGCGTAGCCCTCGGCATCGTCGATCCTCGATGGCTGGAAACACATCCCGCAGAAGATCCCGTGCTGTCGGCCGGCCAGCAGCTCGTGCCTGGACCGCGAGAATTGAAGACCATTGCCGTGGTGCGCCCCAACGGCGAGCTTTGCCATGTCCGGCACGAGGCCGGGCGCAGCGCCTGGGACTATGCAAAGGCCTGCGACCTGCCCACCGCGGATTGGGCCTGGGTGGCACAGCCCGACGGCCGCACGGCGCGCGTCGGTGTGGCCCCCTGGAACGCCCAGCCCTCCGATGAACCCGCGCCCGGCTCCTGGATCTGGGCCGCGCCTCGACAGATGCCGGACCTGGTCGCGGCCTCGGAGGGGATGATCAAGTTCCTGGCGACCCAGGGACCGTCGCCCCAGGCGCTGGATGCCGCGGCGCTCGATACGGCCACGCTGACTACCGCTCCCGAGAAGCGCCCACCACTGACCACGAGTCTCGGCGCCGGAAAAGACACCGCGCCCGCCCACTACGCGCCGGTCCGCTCCGTGCTGCCCGAGCCCGTGTCCACCCCCAAGGCCTTCAGGACCAGCACCAACGACTGGGGCGAAACCGGCCTCCTGCAGACGCCCACGGCCCGTATGGGCGAGCTCGGCGACTTCCGGTTTTCGTTCACCAACGTCTATCCCTACTCGCGGCTGAACTTCATGTTCCAGCCGCTGGAGTGGTTCGAAGCCGGCTTTCGCTATACCTCGATCAGCAACCAAGCCTACGCGGCCAGTACCACAGGCCAATCGAACAAGGACAAGAGTATCGATTTCAAGGTCCGGCTCGCCAAGGAGTCGGCCTACGTGCCGGAACTCGCCCTTGGCTTCCGCGACTTCGGCGGTACCGGCCTGTTCTCTTCCGAATATCTCGTCGCCAGCAAGCGCTACGGCGACTTCGATTTCAGCCTCGGCATCGGCTGGGGCTACATGGGCAGCAGCGGCAACATCAAGAATCCGTTGATCGCGATCAGCAATCGCTTCAGAACGCGCCCCGGCAGCACCGCCTCGACCGGAGGCCAGGCCAACTTCAACAGCTTCTTCCGCGGACCCTCAGCGCTTTTCGGCGGTGTCGAATGGCGCACCCCATGGGATCCGCTGACCCTGAAGCTCGAATACGACGGCAACGACTATCAGCACGAGCCGTCGGGCATCAATCAGCGCCAGCGCACCCCTTTCAACGTGGGCCTCGAGTATCGTTACTCGCCGGCTGTTTCCTTCTCGCTGGGCTTCGAACGTGGCGACAAGGTCATGCTCGGTGTGTCGCTCTCGACCAACCTTGCCAAGCTCCGGTCCCCCAAGGTGGCCGATGCACCGCTACCGCGCTTCACACCTGAAGCGCCCAAAGCATCGCCTGGCTGGCCGACGACCGCAGCCGACATCGAAGCTCGCACCGAGTGGACCGTGCAGCGCATCGCTCCACAGGGCGACAAGCTCCATGTCTGGATCAGCGAGAGCATGACCGTCTATCGCGAAGCCCGCGTCGAGACCATCACTGCATTGCTGCATCGCGATGCGCCGGCTTCGATCAAGTACTTCGTGCTCCACTACCGCGAACGCGGACTTTCGCTGCACGCGCAGGTGATCAACCGCGACGAGTGGGTCAACGAGCACTACAAGGCGATGACCCCCAGCGAGAAGCGCGCAGTTGGCCAGCGTGAGTACGCGCCGAACGTCGATAGCAGCGAAGACATGCAGCCCCTGCCGGCAGTGGTTGCAACGGCGGCAAGTGCTCCCGTCAATTCACCGCAGAATGCGGCAGATGCCTCTTCGACGGACACAGCCATGGCTGCGGCGCCCGCACCTATGGCTCCGTGGGAACGCAAGCGTGAGCGCTACACCTTCGGCATCACGCCCAGCACCACGCAGATCGTCGGCGGCCCGGACGCCTTCCTGCTCTACCAGATCGGCATCCAAGCGGTTCTCGAGTACCGATTCACCGACAGCACCTGGTTCAACGGCGCCCTCAACTGGCGCATGTTCGACAACTTCGACAAGTTCACCTACACCGCGCCCAGCAATCTGCCGCGCGTACGGACGTTCCAGCGCGAATACGCGACGACGAAGCGGCTGACGATGCCGGTGTTCCAACTCACCCATGTGGGCCGGCTCGCTGAGGATCAGTACTACAGCGTTTACGGCGGTGCACTCGAGCCCATGTTCGCAGGTGTCGGGGCCGAATGGCTCTACCGCCCGTCACGCAGTCGTGTCGCTTTCGGTATCGACATCAACCATGTGCGGCAGCGCGACTTTGCCCAAGACTTTGGCCTGCGTGACTACAAGGTCAACACGGGCCACGCCACCCTGTATTGGGACACGGGCTGGAACGGCGTTCGCGCAACCATCAGCGTGGGTCAGTACCTTGCGGGTGACAAGGGCGTCACGCTCAACGTCAGCAAGAGCTTCGACAACGGCGTGGTGCTCGGCGCCTACGCGACGAAGACGAACGTGTCGTCGCGTGAGTTCGGCGAAGGCAGCTTCGACAAGGGCATCTACGTGGCAGTGCCTTTCGATGCCTTCCTGCCGAAGTCGAGCAAGTTCACGGCGGCTTTCAACTGGTCCCCGCTCATTCGGGATGGTGGCGCGAAGCTGGGCCGGATCAATCCGCTGTACGACATGACGTCGATCAGGGATCCGAAGTCCTTCTCGATCGGGGCTCCGGAGAGCAGTCCGCCTCGGGCGGGGGACAATATCTTGAATTTCGAAGGCGCCCGTTAAGCGGCGTGCTCCCGGGATTTACAAATTTCAAGTCGTCCTTGGCTTGGAAAAGACCTCCGACGCCAGAGCCTGCAAGGCAAGTGCTTAATTCTGGGCCTTGCCATTGGCTTGGACCGGAACGGAATATAGTCGCGTTTTATGGCTCGGTCGAACAACTACTGGCCAGCGCCTGATCGAAATAACGCTCAGCCGCCGCTAGCGCGATGTTGTCAGTTGATGCGTGGACAACCGTGGCGGGACTGATCACCTTGCAGCACCGCGGCCTTACACGAATACGGCACGTCGGGGCTCACCGCGACCCATCTAAGCTCGGAAGCCTCCAAAATCAGAGCCAATCGCTCTCATCAACTGCATCGCGGCCCTCGCGGCGATACTGCAAATGCAGCGGCGTTCGTCGGCGTGCCGGACGAGGCTAGCGCACGCAAGTGATTCTGCCCCCCGGCCCGAGTAGTTATGCTTAATTAGGATGGTACAGATCATATAGATTCCATTGATGACTCTTCTCATCACCCTACAGAATGATCCACTCCTAGGACGGGACTGCTGAGACGAACGACGCAAAATAGTGGCGCCGACGCAGTCAATCGTGCTTCTTGCATGCTTTGCCCAGGCCGGACAGGAAAGACTTACTCCATGCAGCGCAGAAATTTATTACTCAGCGGGCTCTTCATCCCGACTGGCTCAAATGCCTCCCCGAATGAAACGCCGAACGGCTTCTCGTTGCGGGGCGACACGGAAATCAAACAACGGCTCGCCGATTTTAACAATACGATTGACGGAGCAAAAGGCGCGGCGCAAATCGGCTATGACGGCGCATCAGCGCAGGCGGTTCTCGACAGCGTGCGACCCATGCGAGATTTCACGGCTCTTCGTGCCTACAAGGGTAGAGCATCTGGCATTCGCATTACCGCTAGCGGGATTTCCGGGCAATTTTGGTTAGACCCTTCCGACGTGTCATCGCCTGACAATGGCGGCACCGTCATCGTCGACGCCATTAGGCGCCGCTGGAAACGCGATTGTACAGGCCCACTTCGGCCTGAGATGTTCGGCGCAAACGGTGGTCCAGATGACTCCTCCGCTTTTAACGCTGCCCTCGCTGTTTCCGGCGCCCTGTTGCTAGCTGACGGGGCAACATACACCTTCATGGCAGGATTAAAACGGACTGGCTCAATTTGGCTGATGGGAAATGCGCAGTTGGTCTTCAACTTCTCAGGCACACCTGGATTAATCTGTATTGGCAGCGCCGATCAAACAGCCCGCTTCAACGACATTACATTCGACGCAGGCTCTTCCCAAGGCCAAACGCGAGCAGTCACACTGCAAATCTCTGGCTATGCTTCGGTAGTTTTGACACGAACATCAGGGATTAGGCAGCATAACGCAAATAGATCCACAACTCGCTTTCTAAATATGGTCAACTGCTTCGATGCAACCATAGAAGGTGGCTCCTTTACGAATATTACGGCGCTTGGGAATGGCAACATCGGCGATGCGCAAGGGGCCGTCCGTGCCATCTATGCAACTGGTAGCAAGCACCTTGGAATGCTACACGTACATGGTGGCACTCTATTCGAAAACATTCACACTGTAAATTCTTCAGGGACGCCAGTCTTCGAGGATGCCGATGCGGTGGTTGTCCAAAACGATGGGACGTTCAAGCATGATGCATGGGTAGACCGATGCCGCTTTCGCAATGTAGGGAAGCGCGCATTGAAATCGCAGGCAAATCTTGACAGCCTGACCATGTTCAGCGGCAATGTGGTCGATTCGACTTGGGTCTCAGCCGATCCCGCTTCCATGATCAGCGATGGCATGTTCGCCATGGCTTCTGCCTACGGAGGTAATTTGGTCACGCGAGACAATTACGTGTCCGGCGCCATTAACTACTTTGAAGAATCCATCAATTGCAGAAGCGTGACTTCTTCCGGAAATGTTCACGTAGGAAGTTACGTTCATGGAGTAGCCAACAACCTTACTCGCCCATACTACCACACCAATATCAGCGAAAGCTTTATGTGCTTCGGAAATCGTCGAAACAGCGCCGCTGCGGGATATGCATCAGGTGCTGCCGCCGGCGCTTTCGATGTCATTGCCGCCGCGAATTTTTTTTCGTCACGGACGTCGTCAATGGAGTTTGTGCATGCTCGAAATGTTGCCATTTCCACCAACGTTTTCCACGCTGATTCAAACGCCGGGCCATCAATTCGTCTAAACCAGTCGATCGGTAATTTTTCTAGTGTAGGCTGCGTAATGGTTGGATTTCAAGATGGCTACTATTTCGATAACTCTATTTCAGCCACATTCTCAAACGTTATCGTAGGCAACACATTTGATGTAAGCCGCAATCCAATATCTAACTTCTCACCCTTTGCAGCACAGCGGCAAGCTACGGCTGGAAATATGCGCAACTCCTCCCTCTCCGGAATGATGACCGCGAAAGCATCGCCGACCACTAGCCAAGTCGGTGCATCAGGCTCATCAGCCGCGCTTCCAGAGAAACCGGCGGCCTATGAAATAGTTCGGATCAATGGAATTGTTTATCATCGGCCCCTCTATAATGCACCCGCTTGAAAGGCGCACCAAACACCGCCGCTCACGAATACAATGACTGCGTGTCCGCTATACGTTTTCGCTCTTACGGCGAATGTCCGGCTTCAAACTTTCGTAGATTTACAACACCATTTTACCCAGCGGTCAAAACGGCGCCGGAACGTCAAGAGAGCTATCTAGAATTTTTTTCTTTTCCCTACTGGGTTCACCATCAATCTCAAGAAGTAATAATGCACTCGCGGATTGATTTTCAAGGTGCACCCAGTCGACCACTTCTGCGTGCGGCCGATAACCGGGAAGCATTTGTGAGAGTGCCTGCTTAAGCGCAGGTATATCATTACGATCAAGAATGGACCTCAGCATTGCAAACTGACGCCATAGCTCATCGGCTGGAGGGCAAGGCTCATGAGCCTTCATTACGCGTGGATGCATAGTCCCCATTGGATTATCGCCAATAAGAAGCTCTTCATAGAGTTTCTCACCAGGCCGCAGACCCGTAATTCGAAGCTCGATGTCACCTTCAGGGGTGCGCTCGTCACGTACGGTTCGCCCTGATAGTTCTACCAGCCGACGGGCCAAATCGATGATGCGCACGGGCTCGCCCATGTCGAGAACGAAAACGTCCCCTCCCTGAGCCATTGCACCCGCTTGAATTACCAATTGAGCGGCCTCGGGAATTGTCATGAAATAACGAGTTATGTCCGCGTGGGTCAGAGTGATCGGGCCTCCAGCCTCAATCTGGCGGCGGAACAGCGGCACCACCGACCCGCTGGATCCCAGCACATTGCCAAAACGGACCATCGAAAAACAGGTCCCCGAATGCTGCTGGGCCAAACCCTGGAGAGCCAGTTCAGCCAGCCGCTTACTCGCACCCATAATGTTGGTTGGTCTCACTGCCTTGTCAGTGCTCACCAACACGAATCGCCGCACTTGGCACTCCATCGCAACTTGTGCCGCCATGAGAGTGCCCAGCGCATTGTTTCGTACACCTTCCACAGGGTTGTGCTCCACCAACGGCACATGTTTGTAAGCTGCAGCGTGATAGACAGTATCAGGCCGCCAAGTACGCATGATCTCCCGCATGCGCGCAGGATCGCGCACCGAGGCCAGAAGAGGAATTACCGAAACACCAAGGTTCATTCCCTCCAGTTCCTGGTGAATTGCATAAAGAGCAAACTCTGTTAGCTCCACCAGCAACAGCTTAGAAGGCGAGAGCCTCACTATCTGGCGGCAGAGTTCGCTACCGATGGAACCGCCAGCACCAGTGACTAGGATTACTTGGTGCCGAATATGCCTTTGAAGCAAGTCATCGACTGGTGCCACAGGATCACGGCCAAGCAGATCTTCGATGTCCACTTCGATCAGGTCCTGGACCTGCACTCGTCCATTTGCTAGATCGGCTAAGGCGGGCAAAGTACGCACGTGCAAGTGAAGCGGTAACAAATCATTCAGAATCTCCGCTCTGCGCGCGCGGCTAGCAGAAGGCATTGCCAGCAAAACATCCGTAATTCCGAAGATAGCCGCGTGATCTTGCAGCCAACTTGGTGGCTGAATGCGGATGCCATTGAGTGTGCTCCCGTGAAGGTGTTGCGCATCATCAATGAAGGCCCGTACCAGCATGTCGCGACTTTGTGCAAGCGCAGCTGCGAGCTGAAGTCCAGCTCCCCCAGCACCATAAATAACTACCTGCGGCAGCGATTTACGCTGAACCGCACTCATGTACATCCCTCCTAGCCAGTAGCGCGCGAGCATGCGCAGACCACCAATGCACATAAACAATAACAACGGCACCACCAGTCCAACCGTGCGAGGCACCGCATTCACGCCAACGACCGTGAAGATCATCGCATAAGCAAAACCGAACAATGCACTGGCGCGCAAAATGGCCAAAACCGCCGGCGCACCCGCGTAACGAAAAATCGCGCGATAGAGCCCAAACACCGTGAACAAAGGAAGCGCAATCAACACAGCCAATGCAGCCGCCCACCACTGCGCCCCATGAGGAAGCATCCATTGTTCGAAGCGAAGGCTTAGCGCGAAGAATACGCAAAGGACACATACCAGTGCGTCCACCCATAGCGCCAGCAAACGCTTGGCGGGCCTAGGCAACGCAAGCAAATGCTCCGCCAGACGATTGATCACAGAAACTCCTATCCGAGTAATGCCCGAACGCTGCGAAAGACGGTGCGTTGCATACCCTCAAACTATCTTTCGCTTCGCAAGCTCGATACCCAGGAAGTGTACAAACTTCTACATTGGGGCACGATCTTCCGAAAGGCATAGAAAGTTCGCACAATTAGGAAAATACTCGAGGGCATCAGAAGACGAGGCTTTTACCTGTTTACGCCGATTGTTTGTATTTATATTCTGTATAACGATACCCGCCATACTTATACCCATAGCTGCCATAGTGCCGACGGGAAAGGTCCATTCCGTTAAATACAATGCCACTCACCCGTCGATTGGCATGGGCCAACCGCTTGACGCTCTCGCTCAGTTCACCAATCTGCGTAAGCCCATCACGAGCGACCAACAAGATTGCTCCCACATGCGCAGAAACTGCCGCCGCATCCGCAGCCACCAATACCGGCGGACTATCAATCACGATCAGGTCGTACCGCCGCGACGCTTCATCCAAAAGCTCTCCAAGCGAAGAAGACAACATCATGTTGGCCGGATTGAAGGGATAGTTTCCGGTCGTGAGAACATCCAGATTGGGAAGTATGTTCGAGTGAACCGCTTTTTCGCAGGCCATCTCTCCAGCCAGGACGTCTGCAAGCCCTCCCTGGCGCGGGAGCCCGAAGGATTTGTTGATATGTCCCTTACGCAAATCTGCATCGATCAATAACACCCGTTTCCCGGCTTGTGCCATGATAACGGCGTAATTACTTGACACGAAGCTCTTCCCGACACCGGGAGTGACACCCGTCACCAATACAAGATTGCTATCAGATTCCAGTAGCGCCAACTGCAGAGAAATGCGAAGATTTCGCAAACTTTCGATAGCCAGACTTTCTGGGGCAGTGACTGCAAGCACCTGGGCACCACTCGCACCTGTTGCGATAAGTTGAAGAAGTGCATCTTGCTCGATCGCTTGTGGCACTACCGAATAAACACTCAAGCCCAAGCGATCCTCAATTTCCTGCGGGTTATGAATGCCGCTTGCCATCTTGCTTCGAGCGACGGCCAGTAAAATACCGCAAAATAAGCCGAGCACCATCGACAATGCAACAATCAATGATTTCTGAGGTTTAACAGGTTTTTTCGGCTCGGTTGCTTTATCCAGCAAACGGACATTACCCACTTTTCCTTCTTTTACCAAGCGGAGTTGAAGCGAACTATTAAGAAGCGATTTATAGAGCTCGCCATTAACTCGAACATCTCTTTCGAGTCGAAGAGCATCTCGCTGTAGCATCGGCATCGCGCTCACGCGACGGTCGATAGCGCCAAGTTCATGGCGAAAGGCCATTATCTGTCCATCAACGACCCGCACTTTCGGGTTCGCTTCAGTGAATCGCGACAGCAATTCACGCCGCTGCTGCTCAGCCTCAAGCATCTTGGTCTGCAACTGCACAGCTTGACTCAGGATTTCCTTAGCTTCTTCATCGAAAGCGATTGTGCCGTTCTTATTACGGAAGTTCGCGTAAACATCTTCGGAATTTTCTAGCTGCTTTTTAAATTCAGGTAGCTGGCTAGTGAGAAATTCGAGCGTCTTCTCGGCCTCCGCAGCCTTACGTTCAACATTCTGACGAACATACTGCACCCCAATTTCGTCCAGGGTGCGCCGCAGGCGATCGCGATCACTATCTTCAAGAGTCGCACTGATAACATTTGATTGCTTGCCCTGTTCACTGAGTTGCAGCCTCTTCTGCAGGTCCTCAGTTGTGGCAAGAACTGAGGAACGTGATATCACAAACTGAGACCCAGGTTTACCCGCGAGCTCCGACACAATCAATTCGAGCGAACCTCCCTCGACTTCTCGGCTCAACAACTCACCAATGGTACCGATTAATGGCTCGGCAAGGTCAGGGTGAGTCAACTCATATCGGTTACCTGGCCGCACGGTAACGATAAAAGGCTTCTGGTCCTCGAGTGCCGGAGGAACATCGAATCTGGCAATATTAATCGCCTCTGTACCTGAGACGTATCCGCTCATTCCAAGAAAACCAGGCTCTGACAATCCCTTGGCGCGTCGCGCTAGCCACTCGCCAACTATTGGTATATAGCGAGGTTTTGCATCGATATATAGGCGCGTTGCATTAACCGCTCCGCCGATGATCATCCGCGATCGGATGATCTGAATCTCTCCAGAGGCAGGCGTCTTCACGTCAAACAGGTTGGCAGTATCTCCAAGAAAATTCTTCGCGTCAGGCGCAGAATCCTCGACCTGAATTAGCAAATTGGATTGATAAATCGGCGTTGACAACAACGCATAGGCAATGCCCAATGCGATCGCTATGCAGACGACGCTCGATACCAACCATCTTCGGTCAATCAGTATGTCAAGGTATTCCGACAAGCGAATCGCATCGTCGTCATCGTCCCGCAAAGAGCTGGGAACAGAAACCGATGGAGTGGATGATGTAGCAAGGGCGTTCATGAAATTTTTTTAATACGTTCAACCCACGCGGCGGCGCCGGCATCGATGAGTTGCAGTGCTTCCTCGAAAGCCGAACGGCCAAAACGATATGGGTCAGGAATGTCCACACGCGCGACCTCGCCTAAGCGAAACAATTTACCGCGCGTGAAAGGATGACGCTGACTAATGTGCAACCGCTGCTCCTCATCCATCGTTAGCATCAAGTCAGCTTCTTGGCACATTTGACTTGTTAATTGTCGCGCTCGATGGGACTCAATATCTAGACCACGCTCAGCCATCAGCTCGCGCGCCAACGGATCAGCGGGTTGGCCCACAAGAGCGCCCACGCCGGCGGACGTAACCTTCAAGTGCGGCAAGGCTGTAGAAATCAATGCTTCACCCATAGGGCTACGGCAAATGTTGCCAATGCACACGACCAGTATCGACTTCATGGCGCGAACCACCCTGGCAAAAAAGCTACGGCAAATGGCCGCTCCAGACGATCAATCACAGTAAAAAACTCCCTAGTCTTCTCACATTTTAGTTGCTGACAGCCCTGCTGCGGGACCGCCCCGGATTTTCTGCGCCCGCCAACCTTCGAACTTTACGCCAATCGAAGCGCTACTCAAATCGACCTCTAGCTAAAGGGCGCGAACGTCTTGAACTCTCACGACCAACGATGCCTACCGAATCCGCGCTTAGCAAAGAGCCGCGACCCGCTCCAATAGAGTTAGTGCAAGACCCATCTTGCACATCGGTGAAAACCACAATCTCAGGCGACTCATCAGTCTAGGCCGAAGCCTCCGCTAGCACTTGCGCAATGACGCGACAACTTTGAGCTATCTCGGCCGAAGTCAATGTGGGATGCACCAAGAACATCAGACTCGTCTCACCGAGGGCATTGGCAACAGTTAGAGGTGCAAGGGGCCGCCATCCGGTGTCATCAAACGCCTTCTCCAAATACACCTCCGAGCAGGACCCCTGATAACAGGGCACTCCATTTTCCTGAATCGCATCCACGATGCGATCGCGATTCCAGCCCAGCGCCAAATGTTCGGGTCTCACATATGTGTAGCACTTGTAATGCGCATGAACGCTGCCTTCTGCCTGGAAGCTCGAAAAGTCAGGAACACGCACCGCTGCATACGGACGCGCGGCCTCCCACAAGGCCTGCGCGTTGCGTGAGCGCGATTCAGTCCATTCGTCCATACGCTGTAACTGAATCCGACCGATGACCGCCTGCATCTCAAGCATGCGCCAATTCGTGCCAAAGCTCTCATGCACCCAGCGAAAGCCTGGCGGATGCTTGCGTTGGAATACAGCTTCATAACTCTTGCCGTGATCCTTAAATTCCCACATCACGCGCCAGAGCGACTCATCATTGGTAGTCACCATGCCCCCCTCACCACCAGTAGTCATGATCTTGTCCTGACAAAACGACCAAGCACCGATATGGCCGATCGCACCGACCGATCGGCCCTTATAGCGCGCACCATGCGCCTGAGCGCAGTCTTCTATCACTTTGAAGTCATGCTTCGCCGCTAGCAACATGATTGGATCCATGTCACATGGCCACCCCGCAAGATGTACGCAAACAACCGCTCGCGTACGCGGTGTCAACACTCGAGCGATAGTTTCTGCAGAAATATTTCCACTATCGGCTTCCACCTCTGCAAATATAGGCGTAGCCCCAGCGTTAACAACACAAGATACGCTGGCAATAAAAGTGCGCGGAGTTACGATGACTTCGTCCCCAGGTCCAATGCCCAACGCCTTTAAAGCAAGATCCAATGCCAACGTGCCATTGGCAAGTGCAACCGCATACGCGCTTTCAGTCCAAATCGCAAACTCTTTTTCAAATTCACGACATTCTTGTCCGGTCCAATAATTGACCTTGTTAGAGGTCAGGACGCGCTGAACAGCAATGGTTTCTTCAGTGGTGAAACTGGGCCATGGAGAAAATTTGGTATTTAGCACGAAAAATCAGCTTTCAGAGGAAAAAGACGAGCCGGATTACCGACAACGGTCACGCCTGGCGGAACATCACGTGTGACAACTGCGCCCATACCTACAATCGCACCTCGCCCAATAACGAGCGGGCGATTCAAACGGCCCTGCTTAATAACCGCGCCGGCACCAATGTAAGCATGGTCTTCAATCACAATGTTTCCATTGCATTTGACGCCAGGCGCAAAAGTGACGAAATCTCCAATCAGGCAATCATGCTCAACATAACTATAAAGATTGGCATGAAAATGGCGTCCGATCCGGATATTTGACGTAATAGTAACAAAGGGGCTGATCGCTGCCCCATCCCCCAATACAACGTCATCCATAAACATGGCGCTCTCTGCACGGACAGTCCAGGGCTTGACTCCATCGGCCGCACAACGCGTCGCAAGCTTTTCGCGTATTGCACCATTAGCAATTGCCAAAACTATATGGCGCTCGCTTGCCTCTTCTTGAATAAATTCCGAGTAACTTAACGCCCGCTGTCCATTGATTTCTTTGGCCTCACGTCCATCATCAATAAAAATAAGTCGATCTAATGCGATGCCGATTTTCTTTAACTGCGCTCGAGCGAGCGGCATAACTCCACGACCGCAACCACCTGCTCCATAGACTGCATATATAGGGGCCATCATAACTCTGTGCGCACTGAGTCGGATCCAGTAAAGCGCGGCATAGTTGCTTCACCTATAGCACTTATGCCCTCCCGCACTATAACTTTGCGCAGGGTAAGCCATAGAATTTTAATGTCAAGCCACATTGTTTGATTGTCGACATACCAAATATCAAGTTCGAATTTTTCTTCCCAGCTTAACGCGTTGCGACCATTAACCTGAGCCCATCCTGTAACTCCAGGTCGAACCTCGTGGCGACGAGCTTGCGTCGGCGAGTAAAGAGGTAAGTATTCGACTAATAATGGGCGAGGCCCAACCAAACTCAAATCACCTCGAACAACATTCCACAAACTCGGCAACTCGTCGAGACTACTCGAACGAAGAAATTTGCCCAAAGGCGTTAGCCGTTGATCATCTGGCAAAAGAATACCATTAGAGTCACGCGCATCAGTCATTGACCTGAATTTTATTATATTGAATACCTTTCCACCGATTCCTGGCCTAGGCTGCGTAAAAATAACTTTATGTCCAAGCCTTCTTTTTATTAACAACGCAATAAAAATCATTGGCAGAAAAAAAATTAGGAGCCCCAAGAGCGACAGCACAAGATCAAATATTCGCTTCATGAAATTACTCACGGCAATCAGAATATCCATTAGGGTTTTTAAATTGCCAGCGCCACGCATCCGCCACCATTTCCGGCAGTCCCAACTCAGCTCTCCAACCCAACTCTTTAAAAGCTTTATCGGGATTTGACCAGCATTCAGCCACATCGCCTTCGCGACGGCCGACAATATCAAATGGAATGCGCACTCCACTTGCTTTTTCGAATGCCCGAATCATTTGCAGGACACTAAATCCTTGACCAGTTCCCAGATTCCAAGTATTCAATCCTGTTCTGCACTCAACAAATTCCAACGCTTTTAAGTGGCCGCTCGCCAAATCCTGTACGTGGATATAATCCCGCACACCTGTTCCATCTGGCGTTGAATAATCGTTGCCAAAAACTTTAACTGCGGTGAGCTTTCCCACGGCAACTTGTGCGATATACGGCAGCAAATTGGTGGGGATTCCATTCGGATCCTCTCCAATCAATCCACTTGGATGAGCACCCACCGGATTAAAATAGCGCAAAACTCCGATGCTCCAGGTAGCATTGGATTTTACTAGGTCGCCAAGCATTTTTTCAGCGGCAAGTTTTGAGTATCCATATGGATTAGTGGGAGCATCGGTTGGAAAATTTTCGGTTACCGGCACGAATGCCGGATTGCCGTAAACTGTCGCTGATGAACTAAAAATCAGATTGAATACCTTTGCTTCTGCCATCGACTCGCATAACTGCAAGGTTCCGCCAATATTGTTCTTATAGTACGTCAATGGATCAGCAACACTTTCGCCCACGGATTTGAGACCGGCGAAGTGCAAAACGGAATCTATAGAACTTTCAGCAAAAATCCTTCTAAGCAGATTTCCATCAAGAACATCTCCCTCTACAAAACCAATATCCCGGCCAGATATAGCCTTTATTCTTACCAAAGACTCCACGGAACTATTGCAAAGATTATCAAGTACTAATACCTGATATCCCGCACGAAGCAAGGCAAGGACGGTGTGTGAACCTATGTAGCCAGCACCACCTGTAACAAGAACGGTTTTATTCATTGCGCGTCTCAATTTGCTGCAAGGAGGGATTTGTAGAAAATAACCATCCGCGCCCAGTGCTCAGTACGCTCATACCGCGTGCAGACCCGCTCGCGTGCCATCTTTCCCATTTCTTGCAAAGCGGCCTTAGGCATTACCAGTGCCTCTTGCATAGCAGCCCTCAACGCTTGCACGCTTCTGGCAGGAACGAGCCACCCATTAATTGTCGGCTCTATAATTTCGTTGCAGCCATTTATATCTGTTGCAATAACAGGCAACGCCATTGCTCCAGCTTGCAAGATGACGTTTGGAAATCCCTCTCTGTAGCTCGGGAGCACGAGTAGATCAGAGATTTCTAGTATTGATCGAATATCCTGCAAGAACCCAACCAGATGAATTCGAGGGTGACTCTCGATTGCCTCAAGAGTTATTTGAGCAACAGGCGCAGTGTGGTCGAGGGCGCCCACCAGTAGCAAATGAGAGTTTTTCGGCACCCCCTCAAAGGCAGAAATTAATTCGGAAATCCCTTTATCCTTGTTCAGCCGGCCCACGAAACAAAAAACAAAATCCCCCTCCGAAATCCCCCACCCCCCCCTTAGCCTCTCAAGAATATCTTTTCCATAAGATACGCGCGGAGAAAAATGCGTCGTGTCAACTCCAGCAATATTACCGAAGCCAATAACCTTGAGCTCTTTCCCTGTAATTTTGAATCTTTCCAGATCGCTTTTAATTCCATTACCCTCCGGGACAATGTGAGTTGCACAGAAGCATATCAATCGATCTACAAAAATCAGCAATTTCCTCTTAAATCCGATTTCAGTTGGAAAGATTAATCCAGTAAAAGTATGAGCCCGACAAGGGACGCGACATAACCATGCCGCCAGCATAGAAACAAGGCCCGCCTTTGGGGTATAAGAATGGATCAAAAAGGGTCGAACTCTAAGCAGCAGATATATCATTCGCAAAAGAGAAAAAAAATCACGCAAGGGACTGATGCCTCTAACCATTGGCACCAAATGCGTTTTTAATTCTTCGGCGTAAACGATCTCCTGCAACCCAATTTCCTCTCCCGTCGCCAATTCAATTTTGAAAAATTCAGAGAGATATTTAGGTTGCCCTTTTAATATGGTTAATAGCGTCTCGGGCACCGTTGTAACAATAAGAATTTTTCTAACTGTCTTGTCATGCATGCTGCACCATTAAGGCTCAAACCCAGGAACTTGAAAACTCAGCACCTCAGAGATCTCTTTTTCAAAAAAAGAAAACATCTCATCGTCCAGGATCGCCTTATTTCGACGCTTTACCATCAAATCAAGTTTACCCAAAATACCTAAGGCGTGGACGACGAATGATTTACCTAGTGACTTGGCGAAGAGAATCGCCATTTCGCTCTCGGCAAAGAAATCTCGCCCGTATTTAGAGTACAGTTCTCGTTGGCTTGAATAAGCGGCCAAAAGCTTGGTTAATGTCGCACTACCTTCTTCGCGATAATAATAAAGCGGCTCATTAATTATTTTAATCCGGAAATCATTCGCCAAAAAAGAGCGCAGCCACAATTCGTAATCCTCAGTTCGCTTGAGCGTTACATCATAAGAATTTCGTAAGAACCAATTTTTTCGCCCCAGAATTGCAGCATGTACTATCGCATTCCTTCCAAGAAGCAGGTTTTTTCCAGAAACCACGTCTAAATCCGTCCCGACTCGAAAGCCCACTGGAGTATTGTCGTTTTTTATAGAACACACACCAGACGTCACAAGATCGAGCTCATTATTTTCAAGCAATACCTTCAACTGCTTTTCAATTCGATACGGTGACATCAGATCGTCGGCATCCATTCGAGCTAGAAAATCAAACCTAGCTTCTCGGCAAATTTGATTCAGTCTATAAGGGAGCCCAAAATTTCTTCCATCCGAAAGGACCTTGACACGAGAATCTCGAATTCTATTCAAGATTTCCAGCGACCCATCTGTTGATCCATCATCTATTAAAATCAACTCCCACTCTTGGTGACTTTGCGCGAAAACCGATCGAACCGCGTCCATCACGTATTTTTCGGCATTGAAAACCGGAATTCCAATAGAAACAAACATTTAAATCAGAAATTAAAAACAGCCAAGGGGGAATATTTTTCTTATTTTCTCCTCAAAGTCGCAATTTTCTAATGCATGGGTCCTGCTGTAATTCAGATCTATCGGCGTTATAGCCTCATACCAATCTAGCAACTGATCAATCTCAAGGATTTCATCCGTTGAAGGAATTAAGTAGCGATAAGGGTAGCCGACAGGGAAATCACAATCAAATCCGGTTGCAACAAAAGGCAACCCCGCTGCGCAGTATTCCCTGTCTTTCAAGGAGGATACAGACACCAGCCCTTTTCGATGGATCCCCAATGAACCTATCGCGATATCTGCTTCTTCGTATAACAGGGACAACTCATCGCCTTCGGCTCGCCCATGGAATGAAATTTGCGACTCAACTCCTAATGACGTGGTTAAGTTTTTTAATTTCTCAATTGCACCGCCTTCGCCAACGACAAGAAAATTAATCTCCACTTTGGATTTTTTATTTCTTAAATGCGCAGCAATTCCCCGAATGACTCGGTCATAACCATGCCAATCCTCCACATTCGCGACGCCAATAAGCCGCAAACTCCCGCGCATCCATCGCCGACTTTTTTTCAAAGGAATTGCACTCACGTCAATGCCATTTCCCATCAAATAAGTCTTCCTCTTATTGAAGATTGAGAAATATTCAGATTCCTCGGCGTATTGAACAATTTTATTGACAGGCCAAAGAACCCACGGCCCATCTAGAATTACCGCCGCTAGTGCAATACATTTTTTTAGGAGGGACTGGCTTCCATAAGTAATTTCTGATAACGCAACAGTTCTTGGAGTGGGAACATCTGCGACAATATATGCCCCTCTCAAACGGGCCTGGAGTAAAGGAAAAAACAGCAACACCCCCCCGTAGGAAGGCCACCTGATTATGATTCTGCGCTCTTTTGTTTTTGCAATCTTTCTTGCCAACCCGCGGAGACGATCCAGAGCCGATGCCCCATCAATATTCACGAGGCGCGCGTCAAATCCTATTTTCTTTGAAACTTTGACAAAGCCAGCTATCTTTTTATGAATTCCTGGAAATTTATCTTGATCATAAATGGCCAGATAAACCAAGCCTTCGCAATCCTTATTTTGCATTTTTATGAGCCGCATGCTTTGCTGGTTTCCCAGCAATGATATATATCAATATCATTCCCCAAAATGCCCAAACATATGAACGACTCAGAGCAATATTCAGTGTCAGAAACAATAGAATCGGCAAAAGCGCACTTAGATTTTCCTGAGATTTGAAGACCCTCAAAACCGCTAAAAAATATACAAAAATAAAGTACATTCCAGCAATTAAGCCAAATGACGCAAAGAAGGAAATCCAATTATGGACATACTCCCCTTTTTCTCCCAGAAAAATCTCCTCAAATGGGAAGCAACCCAGCACGATGCATCGATCAAAATAGGGAATGCTTCTTTCCAAAATTTGTTGTCGCCCCTCTTGGCTTTCCTCATAAGTTTGGGGATCAAAAATTCTTTCAAACACACTTCCACCCTCGAGCGAAAGCTGATTAATAGATAGGAAAGCGGCAAGAGCAACACCTAATCCGACAAGTGCCAAAGTGAACTTCCCACCTCCTCGTCGCAGTATTGAGAGCGAATATTTTGCTCCAACAAGGGAGACAATTCCAAAAATCAGCGGAGTTCTTGACCCCAGAAGAAGAGCCCCCACCAGCGCGAGACTTAAAAATAGATAGCGCCATCTACGAGTCTGGCTTATAAATATAATTGCGAGACAAGCAAAGTAGTCGGCGAAAAAATGCATGTCCAAAAGATACGAATCTTCTGACCTGAAATATGCCGGGCGAAAAACATCTCCTTTCGAAAGGCTTTCGAAATTCGAGTACAACGCCCCAGCCACAAAAATAAACACTGCCGCAAAAGATCCGATATAAAAATACTCTCCCTTTGCTCGCGCAAGATAATAACCCATTAGGGAAAAAAATATCGGAACAATCACAGCCGCAGAGAACTTCGAACCGAATTGCCCTTCACCCATTTTCTCGGAAAATCTAATCCCAGAAATAAGAGCTAGCAAAATTATTAGCCCAAATATTCCCAGAGCAAATCCAAGGTTAGAGGAGTTTCCTCGAATGCTTTTCTTATATTTTAGAATCAAATATGACAATACAGCGAACCCATAAAGGTAAAACGGATACCTAGACTGTATCGAATCTGAAAAATATAGCGCAAATGAAAGATCGAAAACAAAGATGCCGATCACCAAGAAAGCAACCGTCAATTCAAGAAAACCGCCTTTAGTTATTTTCACTTAGCAACACCCCAAAAGCGTCTAATAATCTAAATATAAGGCCGCCGCAGCAATCCCAAGGTACAGGTCTTCAATGTCAAGTCGAAAGGCCAGCGCGTTAGGTATTCACGACAAAAAAATATGTTTAATAGAGAACGCAAAAATCAAGCCCGCGCAGACCCAGGCGGCGACGATTGCTGCTGAGTTCGCAAAACCCTTTGACAATCCTATAAGTTGAATATTCGATGCTCGGACTATAGTGAAAGCATATGCGAGATAGAACAGCAGCCCCGATACCGCATAGAACTCGAAAACAAAATCCTTAAAATAACTCACTGCAATTAGTACACTTCCGACTCGAAGCAGAAATCCCACCACCTGAATACCTAATGCCAAACGCTGATTCGGTGTAATCTGAAGCACCATTGACAGAGGAGAAGCCAAAAATTGAAAGATGAACCAAGGCGTCATCCACATAACCATTTCACCAGCACGACGCCAGCCATCTCCAAATACCAGTGGAAAGATAGCTGGCGAAGCTATTCCAAGAAAAACAATCGGACCAACCCCTGTTTTTATCAACCCCAATAAGACTTGGGCAGTAAAATCCCCCAATCTTCCATTGCGCAGCTCTTCTGGGGCTTGCGACAAATAAACTTGGGAAACTGCTCCGCCAACCAACGTCAATGGAATGATCATGACTCGGCTTGCAAGCATCAAATACCCTGCTTCCGCCCCAACTGAAGCTCCCGCAATTATAATTATTGGAAGCTGAATCCCCGAGCTATTTGCTAACGATTCGAGAACCGAATACTTTGGAAATTTTTTGTACGCTTCAAACACTCTTCTCAATTCTCTCCAGTGAATCTCTTTCAGAATACCTCGGTCGCTTTTATATGCGTCTCTAGACATTCCAAAAATTCCCGCACAGTTGTTTATTAACTGCCCCAGTATTAAACCGAGTGAATTGAGCCCTACAACGCCGAGGCTGATCTGAGTAACTACTCCCCCGACAGATTGAGTAATTCTGGTTCGAGTTATAAGACCAAATTTCTTTTTTCGTGTTGCCCAGAACTGCAGCGCCGAGTACGAACTGCTTAGCCAAACGCCAACTGGAAGCAACCAAAAATAGGAAGTCAGCCGAGGTTCTGGCAAGATCGAAATGATCTTATGAGAAAAAATTTCCAACCCCAAGGCCAAGAGGACCGAGATGCTTGCAGAGCATCCGAGTGCCAGAACTAGCAGATTTACCGCGTCTTTATCACTTGGCGGAATAGGGATTGCAATCTCAAATCGCAAGCAAGCGGCAACAGAAACAATTCCAAGCGCGGACGCATAGACTGCCAAGACATTGAAATCGCTAGGATCGTATAGTCGAGTTAATATCGGCAGCGCAAGAAAGGTCAACCCCTGTGCAAAAGCTGTTCCGCCAACCAGCAAAGACGCAGATCGAAGAAATCCAGACTGAAATATGAGCTTGATCTTTTGACGCATTGCTCTGTTCAAAGACAATACGCGAAAACTGGGGAAGGCATGGTTTAAAAACAGCTACTATCGGGCGAGTCAATCTTGGGCACCGTTTGCCAGAATGCTCAGTGCACGCACGATTTTCTCTTGCTCCCATTCTGTCAAGTAGGGATGCATTGGCAAACTCAAGACCGTCTTCGCCACTTCATCTCCTACGGGCAAATATGCGCTAACATCCGCAACCGCAGGCTGTTGATTTAGAGGAATAGGATAATGGACCGCTGTAGGAATCCCTTCTGCGATCAGTTTTGATTGAAGAACTTCGCGACTCTTTACTCTTATCGTGTATTGGGCATATACGCTAAGATTGTGCGACGGTACAAAAGGCGTGCTGTTAAACCCTGCGGCTTGCAGCATTTGATCATATCGGCTTGCTACGACTTGACGCATACCAATCTCTTCTTCAAGAATTTTTAACTTCTCCAAGAGGATTGCCGCTTGAATTGTGTCCAGTCTGCTATTTACGCCTATAACAACATGATGATAGCGGCGTGTTTGCCCGTGCCTAGCTATTTGACGAATGGTTTTTGCCACAACATCACTGTTGGTAAATATTGCACCCCCATCCCCATAGCAGCCCAGAGGCTTACTAGGAAAAAAACTCGCGCATGAAATTTCGGAAAGGTTGCAGCTTTTTCTCTCTCTGAACGTCGCCCCAAAACTTTGCGCCGCATCTTCAATCACGGGAATCTTGTATTTTTTTGCAATTGAATTGATTGCATCAAAATCAGCGCATTGGCCGTACAAACTTACTGGCACGATCGCTTTGGTCCGTGGCGTGATTGCAGCTTCTAGCAGCGCCGGATCCAAGTTGTAGGTTCGCGGATCGATGTCCACGTACACGGGTTTGGCCCCCAGCAATGCTACGGTTTCGGCGGTGGCGATGTAAGTAAAGCCTGGCGTAATAACTTCATCTCCCGGGCCAATGCCAAGCGCCATTTGCGCAATCTGCAATGCGTCGGTCCCGTTGGCCACGGTGATGCAATGTTTGGCGCCTGTATAAACCGCCAACTTCTCTTCCAACTCAGCTACTTCAGGGCCAAGAATGTACTGTCCATGAGCGAGCACGCGCTGAATGGCTAAATCGATCTGGTCCTTGATACGAGCTTGTTGGGTCTTGAGGTCGATGAATTCGATCATGGCTTCTTGCTATCCAACTTAGTCACTGCATTGCCGTTGAGTACATAGCGCGTGCCGGTATGCGCGCAAACGGCTTCCGCCACGCCTTCGAGTGGCAACGCAAGCTGCTGCCCGAATTCGCTCATCCAGCCGATCTGCCGGGCTGGTACGCCAACCACGAGCGCGTAGGCTGGCACACTCCTGTTGATCACGGCGCCAGCGCCAACAAAGGCGTATTCACCCACCGTATTGCCGCAGACAATGGTGCAGTTGGCGCCCAGCGTCGCGCCGCGCTTCACTAGAGTTCGGCGGTACTCCTCTTTGCGAGTGACGGCCGATCGCGGGTTATAGACATTGGTAAATACCATGCTCGGCCCGCAGAACACATCGTCTTCCAAAGTGACAGCATCATAGACACTGACATTATTTTGAATCTTTACGTTGTGGCCGATGGTCACGTCGTTACCTATATAGACGTTCTGGCCCAACGAGCAACCTTCGCCAATGGATGCCTGCGCACTGACGTGAACCCAATGCCAAATTCGGGAGCCGTCACCGATGCGGGCGCCCTCGTCAACAATAGCGGTGGGGTGGGCTTTGTATGCCATGGCGACTTTGCTCCGCTTCAGGCCAGATTGCGCACAAACGGATGCACTTCGCCCTGCGCCCCTTGGACAGGTGTCAAACGGCGAATCAGATCAACGGTCTCGATGCAGTGGCGCGCGTCCTCGAGGCCATAGCCTCGGCCCGCCAGAATCTCCTGGTAGCTCACTGTGTGCAGGTCGGTGAAGCCTTCGGAGAACTCGAGCTTCTCGCCGCTGATATCGATGTTGCGGAACGTTGTCTTCTTGCCTTTCACGTCGGCCGGCAGGTCGTTGGCGTCGATCGACAGGAACCAGCGCACGCGAGCGCGTTCATATTCGAGGTAGCCGGCCGCCTTGGCCGTGCCGCTGTAGTGCACCACGTTGCGCTGCAGCTTGCCAAAGATGAAATGCAGCATGTCGTAAAAGTGCACCCCGATATTGGTTGCTACGCCAAACGACTTACGGTTGTCGCCCTTCCAGCTTTCCATATACCACTTGCCGCGAGAGGTGATGTAAGTCAGCTCGACATCGAACTTGGTGTCCGTGGGTGCTGCTGCTACCTTCTCCCGCAGCTTGAGGATGGCATCGTGGTGACGCAATTGAAGAATATTGAAAACGCGCTTACCGGTTTCCTTTTCGATACGCTCCAACTCGTCGACCAAATCTGGCGTCGGTACCAGCGGCTTTTCGCAGATCACGTCGCATCCAAGGCGCAGGCCCGCGGCGATATGCGGGTGATGCAGATAATTGGGGCTGCAGATCGAAACGTAGTTCAGCGCAGTCGTGGGATCGCGTTTTAACTGCTGCGCGTATTCGTAGAACCGTTCGAATTCAGTGAAGAATTCGCTTTGTGGCGAAATGCTGTCGATGATGCCGACCGAATCATTGATGTCGTAGGCAACTGCGAGATGATTGTCCGTGTCCTTGATGGCACGCATGTGGCGCGGAGCTATGTAGCCGGCAGCGCCGATGAGAGCGAAGTTTTTCATGTCGGAGAAAAGCGGGAAAGGCCTAAAGGCGGAAAACAGAAAAGCCGCTGTTGCGCGCGTCCTGGGCGTTGAAGAGACTCTTTACGTCGACCAGTACAGGCCGTTCGCCTCGGCAGAGAGCACGCAACTCGGTTAAGCTGGCACGGCGGTACTCGTTGTGCCCCACCGCGACGACAAGTGCATCGACCGGATGATCCTGATCGATGTTGCCGAGCTGAAGACCATACTCATGAGCAACATCTTCGGCGTCCGCCCAAGGATCCACGATCTCGACAGTGGCACCCCATGCTTCGAACTCGCGGACCATGTCAACGATCTTGCTGTTGCGGATATCCGGGCAGTTCTCCTTGAAAGTGATGCCCAGCACACCGATGCGGCACCGAGGAACGTCCATACCGTTCTTCAGCATCAACTTAATGGTGTTTCGCGCGACATAGCGAGCCATGTTGTCGTTGATGCGGCGCCCGGCCAGAATTACCTGCGGGTGGTAACCGACCTGCTCCGCCTTGTGCGTCAGGTAGTATGGATCGACTCCGATGCAGTGCCCGCCGACCAAGCCGGGACGGAACGGCAGGAAATTCCATTTACTGCCAGCGGCCTCGAGCACGTCGAGCGTGTCAATCCCCAAACGCTCGAAGATCACAGAGAGTTCGTTGACCAAAGCGATGTTCAGATCGCGTTGCGTGTTTTCGATCACCTTGGCGGCCTCTGCGACCTTGACGCTGGCTGCCTTGTGCGTCCCAGCCGTGATGATCTCGTTATAGAGAGCGTCAACAACATCCGCCACCGCTGGAGTGCTTCCACTCGTGATCTTCTTGATCTTGGTGAGCGTGTTGATCTTGTCGCCGGGATTGATCCGCTCCGGGCTGTATCCGCAGAAGAAATCGACATTGAATTTCTTTCCGCTGTGCTTCTCCAGCACAGGTACGCAAACCTCCTCCGTCGCGCCCGGATACACGGTGGACTCGAAGATCACGATAGCGCCCTGACGCATGACTTTGCCAACGGTTTCACTGGCTTTGATCAATGGCGTGAGGTCGGGTCGATTGGCGTTATCGATGGGCGTGGGCACCGTGACGATAAAGACGCTGCAGTCGCGCAAATCATCAAGGTGAGAGGTAAAAGTCAGCTGGACGGCAGCCTTCAGCTCCTCCGACGTGGTTTCGAGAGTGTGATCGTGCCCCCCCTGAAGCTCGGCGATGCGCTTGACGTTTATATCGAAGCCGACTACGAGACGCTTCTTGCCAAACTCCACAGCAAGAGGAAGCCCCACGTAACCAAGGCCGATGATTGCAATGGGCTGATTCGGATGAATGGTTTGCATATTGGGAACACAGGAAAATTTTGGCAGCGCCACCCTGATGAGAACCATGCCCCATCGCGCCTGATCGATCTTTTCTAAAGCCTGGTCACGACGTTCGCCATCCAGGCTGCGAATAGGCTCCTAGCGTCAGTTGTTATGCCTGACGTAAATCTCGCTGGCGGTATTCGCCACAGACGCCGACGGAAGAATCAGATTGACCACGCGATTCCACTTGACTAGCGGCACAGGGTCGATATAGACCACATCCTGCGACTGCAGCCGGAATTGGCTAGCAATGGCCAATGCCGCAGGGTTCCTGGCATTGAGATTGAAGATGGCAGGTGCGCCGGTCGCGCCTTGGCGAATCACATAGATCTGACCAGCGCTCGCAGTCGCATTCATTGGCCCACCGGCTTCGCCTAGCGCTTCGCTCAAACTGAGGCGGCCGTTGCTGCGCATGGGCAAGGCCAGCGGCGCGAGCACTTCGCCCATCAGAAACACCTTCGTGTCTTCCCGATTGGCGATGCGAACCGTATCGCCGTTCTTCAATGGGATGCTGTTGCCGTCGTAGCCAGCTTCACGCAGAGTTGTCAGATTGATCGGAACCGATACTCCGTCACGAATCAGTGTGACCGCCGAGCGATTGCCCGCCGCGGTAATTCCTCCCGCGCGATTGATTGCCTCGCTCAACGTCATTGGCACATCCGTGAAAATTTGGGAGCCAGGCGTACGCACTTCGCCTTCGACATAGGCACGGCGACTTCTGAATGATTGGATGCGGACGGTCACTTGCGGATCGCGAATGTGAGGCCTCAATAGCTTGACCATCAGGTCCGAGGCATCACCTTCGCTCAAGCCGGCGATGCGAACGCGACCGATATAGGGAAACGCGACCTCACCATCCGCGTCGACGATGAAGCCCGGCGCGACCTGCACGCCGGTCGGGTCCGCAGATTGCGAAATGACCGCGCCAGCATTCGGCAACAGTTCGGGATGGTCGTAAACAATGACACCGACCACATCTCCTGGCCCGATCGTGTATCGCGGCCCTTTGCCAAACAACGCTTGCACCTCAGGCGGCACCCCCTTGGGCGCGGCCTCGGCCAAAGTACGAACCAGTGCCAGCGAAATAGGCGTGATCTCGCCTTCGGGCGCTCCATCCGGCAAATAGCGAAAGTCGTTCGGCAACGGGCCACCGGCGTCGTAAGGCTCGACGTTGCCCATCCCCGGCGCAATCGCACAAGCCTGCAGCGCCACCACGGACGCCAACAAGGCCCATTTCAGGAAATTCGCTTCTTTTTTCAATTCCAACCCCCACGGAAAATCAATCTTCGCCATCGTCAATTTCGAATCCGGGACAAGCCCTACCTGAACAAAACCCGAACCAAATGATTGGCTGGCCCAATGGGGTGCACATAGCGTCTTCTCAAAACGATCCTCATCGCACGGTGGATTGGTGTTCAACAGCCCAGACCCCCAGGCACATCCGTGCCTGGCTTCTGACGCGGTGGTCAGCAGCCTCCCTGTTTGGCTGTTGGTCAAGAGACCCAAGGGATTTCCCTCCCCAGGCCAGCCCAGGATTGTCGCCGCACGTGACGACTACCATCTCGGCTTACGAGTTGCAAAAGATTGTGTCCAACCCTTGCTCGACAGGTCGATCATAGGCGAGTCCCTCGGCCTCTCTTGTCTCAACGCTCCCTGTCCAGCAAACCAATCTACTCGATCAAGAAGACTTTTTTATAACCTTCGTAGCATTGCTGAAGTGTTAGCGATCCGTGTGTCTTTACTGTTTTCCGTGGGCTTTCGTTGCTCGGTGCCCACGAAAAACCCAGGCAGAAGGGCTCGCCGCCAGAATGTAAAGTTGCGAAAAAGTTCGCGCATCCCCCGCTTGAGGGAGTGCAACTGTGCGAGTGCGCGTTCGGCATAGACCAAGAACGACACAATCGGACACAAATTAACCTCATCCGAAGTTGCGATGAGCCCTTGCCGGCAGCAATCCACATTCCGCTTAGCTTTGTGAAAGACTTCATGCGGTGCAGGTGCGACACCGGATCGAACACCCCAGTCTCCCCATGCATACTGGCGCCTCCTCCAACAGCTGCGCCCAACCGCCTTCCAACCATGACCATCCTCAGCGAATTCAAGGAGTTTGCCGTCAAGGGCAACGTCGTCGACCTGGCGGTCGGCGTGATCATCGGCGCGGCCTTCGGCAAGATCGTCGACTCGCTGGTGGCCGACATCATCATGCCGGTCATCGGCCTGGTGTTCGGCAAGCTGGACTTCTCGAACCTCTATGTGGTCCTGGGCACGGTGCCGGCAGGTGTCGCCAACACGCTGGCGGAACTGAAGAAGGCCGGCGTGCCGGTGCTGGCGTACGGCAACTTCATCACCATCGTGGTCAACTTCGTGATCCTCGCCTTCATCATCTTCATGATGGTCAAGCAGATCAACCGCCTGCGCCGCACGGAAGAAGCCGCGCCAGCCGCCCCCGCCGCGCCGCCCGAGGACATCGTGCTGCTGCGCGAGATCCGCGACAGCCTCAAGCGCTCCTGATGCGCAGCGCGGCCCGTTGCGGGCCGCGCATCCCTCCTCAGATACCGGCCAGCGCGCGCGCCATGCGCAGCGCTTCGACCAGGCTCGATGCATCCGCTCGGCCGGTGCCCGCAATATCGAACGCCGTCCCGTGATCGGGACTGGTCCGCACCAGCGGCAGCCCGAGCGTCACGTTCACGCCCTTCTCCACGCCCAGGTACTTCACCGGGATCAGTCCCTGGTCGTGGTACATCGCCACCACCACGTCGAACTCGCCGCTGTCGGCCACGCCCGGCTGCTTCGCGCGCGCGCGCATGAACACGGTATCGGGCGCATGCGGGCCATTGGCGGCGATGCCTTCGGCGCGCGCCGCGGCGATGGCGGGCACGATGATCTCCTGCTCCTCCGAGCCGAAGAGTCCGCCCTCCCCGGCATGCGGATTGAGCCCCGCGACACCGATGCGCGGCGCGCGGCCCAGGGTGCGCGAGAGCGCATGGTGAGTGATGCGCAAGGTCTCGAGCACGCCGTCGAAGGTGACGGCCTCGATCGCCTGGCGCAGCGACATGTGGATGCTGACAAGCACTGTGCGCAGCTCGTCGTTGGCCAGCATCATGCGCACGGGCACCTCGGCCACGTCGCGGCCCAGATGCGCAGCGGCTTCGGCCTGCAGCAGTTCGGTGTGGCCCGGAAAAGGGAATCCCGCGGCGGACAGCGCTTCCTTGTGCAGGGGCGCGGTGACGATGGCGGCGATCTCGCCCCGCAGCGCGACCCGCGCCGCCCAGACCACCGCATCGCCCGCCGCGCGCCCCGCCTCGGCGCTGATGCGGCCATGCACCACCCCCACGGGCGGCGCGATCGCCTGCAGCACGGGCACGCAACCCGGCGGAACGTCCAGCGCCTCGGCTGGCGAAACAATCTCGACCACGGGCCACGCCGGCTGTCCAGGCGCCGACAGGGCCTGCAGCGCCGCCCGCATCGCCCCCACGTCGCCCGCCACGAAGGCGCCGCGCGCGGCCTCGGGCGCATCGCGAAACGCCTTGCCGATGATCTCGGGCCCGATGCCCGCGGGATCGCCGAGCGTGATGGCGACGGGCCTTCCGCCCACGGATGCCTCGCCCGTCATGCCGGGTTGCCGATGTCGATGAACTCGTGCTGCAGCCCGAGCTGCGCCGCGACGTGCTCGGCTACGGCGGGTGCGCCATAGCGCTCGGTGGCATGGTGCCCGCAGGCCAGGAAGGCCACGCCCATCTCGCGCGCATAGTGCGCCTGCGGCTCCGAGATCTCGCCGGTGATGAAGGCATCGGCACCGGCCGCGATCGCGGCCTCGAAGTAGCCTTGCGCGCCGCCGGTGCACCAGGCGATGGTCTTGATCGGGCGATGGGCGGTGTCGACCAGCGTCACCGGCCGCTTGAGCACCTTCTCGACATGGACCGCGAGCGCTTTCGCGTTGGCGAGTGTCTCGCCGTCCTCGAAACCGCCGAGAAAACCCAGCTCCTGCTCGCCGAAGCGCCCGGCCGATCCGGGATGGGCCAGCAGGCCGAGCTGCAGGCCGAGTTGCGCGTTGTTGCCGAGCTCGGGATGCGCGTCGAGCGGCAGGTGGTAGGCGAAGAGGTTGATGTCGCGGTTCAGCAGCAGCGCCAGCCGCTGCTTCATCCAGCCGGTGACGCGGCCGTCCTGGCCGCGCCAGAAGAGGCCGTGATGGACGAAGATGGCATCGGCCTCGGCGCGGATCGCGGCCTCGATCAGCGCGCGGCTCGCGGTCACGCCCGAGACGATCTTGCGCACGGTGGTGCGGCCCTCGACCTGCAGGCCGTTCGGTCCGTAGTCCTTGAAGCGCTCGGGAGCGAGCAGCAGGTCGAATGCGTGCAGCAGTTCGTGGCGGGTGGTGCTCATCGCGACATTGTCGCGCCCCCGCCCGACGCGACGCCAGCCCGCATGGGGTGGCCACGGGCGGCCAGGGGCCAGAGCGCGAGCACGAAGCCCAGCGCGGCCAGCACCGCCACGTAGTGCGCGGGCGCCATGGGGTCGTGCTGCAGCCAGAGCGTGAGGATCACCGGCGTGAGCCCGCCGAAGACGGCATACGACATGTTGTAGGCGAACGAAAGCCCCGTGAAGCGCACCGGCGCCGGAAAGGCGCGCACGCCGGCGATCGGCACGGTGGCGATGGTGCCCACGAACAGCCCCACCAATCCGTAGTGCCAGAACAGCGTGGCCGGCGTGCCGGGCAGGCCGGTGTAGAAGAGATAGGCGGTCGCGAACAGGCCGCCCCAACCGATCAGCATGACGGCACGCGTGCCGATGCGGTCGCTGGCCCAGCCGACGATCACGCAGCCGATGGTCAGCGTGAGGGTGGCCAGGGCATTGGCCTCGAGCGCCAGCGCGGCCGGGATGTGGTGCACCTTCTGCAGGTAGGTGGGCGTGTAGAGCACCACCACCACGATCGCGGCCGACAGCACCCAGGTCTGCAGCGCGACGAACACGCTGGCGCCGCGGTGCTCGCGCAGCACGGTGCGCAGCGGCAGCTCGCGCGCCACGCTGCGGCGGTCGGCCAGCTCGCGGAACACGGGGGTCTCGTGCAGGAAGCGGCGCAGGTACACCGACACCAGCCCGAACACGCCGCCGAGGATGAAGGGGATGCGCCAGGCGAAGTCGTGCACCTGCTCGGGCGCGTAGTGCCGGTTGATGGCCACGGCCACCAGCGAGCCCAGCAGGATGCCGCCGGTGATGCCCGAGGTCAGCGTGCCGATGCCGAAGCCGTAGCGCTGCGCGGGCACGTGTTCGCCGACGAACACCCAGGCACCGGGCATCTCGCCGCCGATGGCCGCGCCCTGCAGCACGCGCATGGCCAGCAGCAGCAGGGGCGCCGCCACGCCGATGCTGGCGTAGGTGGGCAGCAGGCCGATCACCAGCGTGGGCGCGGCCATCAGGAAGATCGACAGCGTGAACATGCGCTTGCGGCCGAGCAGGTCGCCGAAATGCGCGATCACGATGCCGCCGACCGGCCGGGCCAGATAGCCGGCCGCGAAGATGCCGAAGGTCTGCAGTTGGCGCAGCCAGTCGGGCATGTCGGCCGGGAAGAAGAGCGCGCCCAGCACGGTGGCGAAGAAGACGTAGATGACGAAGTCGTAGAACTCGAGCGTGCCGCCGAGGGCGGAGAGGGCGAGCGTCTTGTAGTCGCGGGCATCGAGCGCGCGGGCCGGGGCCGGCGCTGTGCCGTCCGGGGTGGTTGCGTGTGAAGTCATGGCGGGCGGAAAGTCGTGGCCGCGCACCGGGGCCGCGGGGCCGGATGGGAAGCGAAAGCGGTGCGCCGACGAAATGCCCGGCCGCGTCCACCGGATGGGCGGGGCGGGGGCGAGGGAGAGCCGGGCCGGTAGGCCCGGGGCCACGATGCTAGGGGTTATCCCTTATTGGCGCCTCGACCTTCCGTGAATCTCGACCGGCCGGCGCGGTCTTCGCCCCCTGCCGTTGAGAGACAATCGTCGGCGATGCCGCGCTCCGCGGCCTTTTTCCCCTCAGCGCCCTCGCCTTCGCGCCTTTTCACCAAGTTTTCATGAAACGCACCTGGCTGCTCTTCGCCCAAGCCGTGACCGTCCTGCTGGCGGCCTATTTCGTGGTCGCCACGCTCAAGCCCGAATGGATCAACCGGCGCACGACCTCGCTGGGCGGCGTGGTGTCGATCATCGAGGCGCCCGCGAGCTCGACGCCCGGCGTGCCCGCGCCCGGCAGCCTGAGCGCCGCGGCCAAGAAGGCCTCGCCGGCGGTGGTGAGCATCAACACCAGCAAGGCGGCACAGCGCCATCCGCGCAGCAACGACCCCTGGTTCCGTTTCTTCTTCGGCGACCAGGACGACCAGCCCCAGGTGGGCCTGGGCAGCGGCGTGATCGTGAGCACCGACGGCTACATCCTCACCAACAACCACGTGGTCGAGGGCGCCGACGAGATCGAGGTCACGCTCAACGACAGCCGCCATGCGCGCGGCAAGGTGATCGGCACCGATCCCGACACCGACCTGGCCGTGCTCAAGATCGAGCTCGACAAGCTGCCAGTGATCGTGCTGGGCAGCTCCGACGAACTGCAGGTGGGCGACCAGGTGCTGGCCATCGGCAATCCCTTCGGCGTCGGCCAGACCGTGACCAGCGGCATCGTCTCGGCGCTGGGCCGCAACCAGCTCGGCATCAACAACTTCGAGAACTTCATCCAGACCGACGCGGCCATCAACCCCGGCAACTCGGGCGGCGCGCTGATCGACGTCAACGGCAACCTGCTGGGCATCAACACCGCGATCTACTCGCGCTCGGGCGGCAGCATGGGCATCGGCTTCGCCATTCCCGTGTCGATGGCCAAGATCGTGCTCGAGGGCATCGTAAAGGAAGGCCAGGTGCGCCGCGGCTGGATCGGCGTCGAGCCGAACGAGCTGTCGCCCGAACTGGCCGAGACCTTCGGCGTGAAGGCCGACGCGGGCGTGATCATCACCGGCGTGCTGCAGAACGGCCCGGCCGCCAAGGCCGGCATCCGCCCCGGCGACGTGATCACCGCGGTGGGCGACAAGAAGACCGACAGCGTGCAGGCGCTGCTGACGGCGGTGGCCGGTCTCAAGCCCGGCAGCACCGCGCGCTTCGCGCTGCAGCGCGGCAGCGACAAGATGGAACTGGACGTGATGCCGGGCCTGCGGCCGAAGAGCCCGGTGCGGCAGGTGCCGAACCAGCAGGAGTGACGAACGAGACGCGCGGGCCCCGGGTCCGCGGCGCCATGAAAAAAGCGGCCGACAGGCCGCTTTTTCTTTGCCGGATCCGGAAGATCCCAGCCGCTCAGGGCGGCGTGGTCGACGAGGAATCCGCTTCCTCGTCCTCCGGCGCCTTCGAGACGCGCGAGAAGTACTTGGCCCCGATGATCCCCACCTCGTACAGCACGCACATCGGGATCGCCAGCGCGAGTTGCGACACCACGTCGGGCGGCGTCAGCACGGCGGCCACGATGAAGGCCACGACGATGAAGTAGCCGCGGAAGGAGCGCAGCTTCTCGATGGTCACCATCTCGAAACGCACCAGCAGCATCACGACGATCGGCACCTGGAAGGCAACGCCGAAGGCGAGGTACAGCGACAGGATGGCCTCGACGTACGAGGAGATGTCGGGCGTGGCCGCGACCGCGGCCGGCGTGAACTTCTGGATGAAGCCGAACATCTTGTCGAGCACGAACAGCTGCACGAAGGCGATGCCCGCATAGGCCAGGAGGCTGCCGAAGATGATCAGCGGCAGCGCGAAGCGCTTCTCGTGGGTGTAGAGGCCGGGCGCCACGAACATCCAGGCCTGGTACATGAGCCACGGCAGCGCGAGCAGCACGGCGGCCATCATCAGTACCTTGAGCGGCACGAAGAAGGGCGAGAACACGCCCACGGCGATCAGCTTGGCGTCGGGCGGCATGTGGGCACGGATCGGCATCGCGATGATGTCGATCAGCCCCCCCGGGCCGGGCCAGATCGCCAGCAGGATGCCGGCGATCGCCATGCCGTAGACGCAATAGAGCAACCGGTCGCGCAGCTCCATCAGGTGCGCGACGAAAGGCTGCTCGGTGCCGGCGAGCTCGTCTTCTTTGTTCTTGGAGTCGGAATCAGCCATTGAGGAGATGGAAAGCGTGGGCTGCCGACGGGCGGCGCGCGTGGGAACGCTGGGTGGAGGGGAAAACGCGCCGCGCCGCTGCTAGCTGACCTTGTGCGGCCGGTAGCGCGCGACGCGCGCCGCGCCCGACAGTGCCTTGGTGCGCACGCCGTTGCGGGACTTGTACCACTGCGGCGTGGCGCCCTGCTTGAGGCGCCAGTTCTTGCGCGGATGCTTGTAGACCGGCATCACCGGTTCGGGTTCGGCCAGCGCCGAGAGGGTTTCGCCCGCGGGGGTGGAGAACTGCTTCTCGAGGTCGCTCACGCCCGAGTGGATGTTCTGCTCCACGTCGCGCGCCGCGTCCTCGACGGTGCTCTTCATCTTGCGGAGCTCGTCGAGCTCCATCGAGCGGTTGACCTCTGCCTTGACGTCGTTGACGTAGCGTTGCGCCTTGCCGAGCAGCGTGCCGACGGTGCGCGCCACGCGCGGCAGCTTTTCGGGTCCGATGACGATCAGCGCCACGACGCCGATCAGCGCCATCTTCTCAATGCCGAGGTCCAGCACGTGTCGCCCGGATCAGGACTTGTGGCGTGCTTCGACGTCGATCGTCGGCTTGTCGGTGGCGGCCGACTGGCTCGTGACCTGGGCAGCCGGGCCGGTGGCGGTCGGTGCGTCGGAAGAAGCGCCGTCCTTCATGCCGTCCTTGAAGCCCTTGACGGCACCGCCGAGGTCGGAACCCATGTTCCGAAGCTTCTTGGTACCGAAGATCATGACGACGACGAGCAGCACGATCAGCCAGTGCCAGATGGAAAAAGAACCCATGGAAGACTCCTAAGAATGTGCCGATTTTAGTCGCGGCGAATGTGACAAATTTACTTAACGGCTCAGCCGCGAAGCCAGGGGCGCGGACCGCCCATGACATGGACATGGAGATGATGCACCTCCTGCCCCCCTTCGGTCCCCGTATTGACCACCACCCGGTAGCCGCCTTCCGGGTAGGGGTTGCACCCTTGCTCCAGCGCCAGCCTGGGCGCCAGGGTCATGATCTTGCCCATCAGCGCCGCGTCGTCGGGCGTCAACTGGGCCATCGAGGCGATGTGCTTTTTGGGCACCAGCATGAAATGCACCGGCGCCCAGGGCGCGATGTCGTGGAAGGCGAAGACGTCCTCGTCCTCGTAGACCTTGCGCGACGGGATCTTGCCCTCGACGATTTTGCAGAAGATGCAGTTCGGATCAGATGACATCGTTGGGTTCCATGGGACGGCCGTCGTTCATCCGGATCATGCCTTTCACGATCCGGTAGAGGAACCACAGCGAAATCAGGCTCCAGGCGATCCAGCCCGGGACGAAGAGCAGCAGCCAGAGCCACGAGGTGACGATGTACAGCAGCCCGGCCCAGAGCACCGAGCGGATGCGCCAGCTGAAGTGCGAGGCCTGCCAGGTGCCGGCCGCGTCGTCGCGCTTCACGAAGTCGATCACCAGCGCCACCAGCAGCAGCAGCACCGAGGCCTGGGCACCGGGCACCACGGCGCCGATGGCGACGATCAGGTGCAGGATGTAGCTGACCCAGCCCCAGGTCTTGAGCGAGTCGTCGGGCTGAACGTTCACGATGTCGTTGGGCATGGCGATGTCCTTTCGGTCGTCAGAGTCATCCCTCGGCGCTCAGGCGGTCACTCGCTGGCGGCTTCGCGGGCCTGCACCTTGCGCAGCGCCTTTTCCTCGATGCCGCTGGTGCCTTCGCGCCGCTCGAGCTCGGCCACCACCTCGGCGGGCGACAGGCCGTAGTGCGCGAGCGCCACCATGGTGTGGAACCAGAGGTCGGCCACTTCGTAGACCACCTTCGTGCGGTCGCCGCCGTGGTCGGCGTCCTTGGCCGCCATCACCACTTCGGTGGCTTCCTCGCCGATCTTCTTGAGGAAGGCGTCGGGGCCCTTGTGCAGCAGCCGCGCGACGTAGCTCTTCTCGGGATCGCCGCCATTGGCGGGCAGGCGGCTTTCGATGACCGCGGCCAGGCGTGCGAGGGCGTCGTTGGTGTTCACGGTGCCGCTCATTTGTAGATCGATTCCGGGTCTTTCAAGACCGGCTCGGTCACGGTCCACTGGCCGTTCTCGTACTTGTTGAAGAAGCAGCTGTGGCGGCCGGTGTGGCAGGCGATGCCGGGCTCGTGGCCCAGTTGGGTGACCTTGAGCAGCACCACGTCGTTGTCGCAGTCGAGGCGGATCTCGTGCACGGTCTGCACGTGGCCCGATTCCTCGCCCTTGAACCAGAGCTTGCCGCGCGAGCGGCTGAAATACACCGCGCGGCCGAGTTCGGCGGTCTTCTCGAGCGCCTCCCGGTTCATCCACGCGAACATCAGCACGTCGTTGGTGCCTTGTTCCTGGGCGATCACCGGCACGAGGCCGTTGGCGTCCCATTTCACTTCATCGAGCCAGATCATGGGCAGGATTGTCGGCGATCGGCCGGCGAAACCCGGCGCCGAAGGGTCATTCGATCCGCACGGGGATGCCGCGCTCGGCCATCCGCGCCTTGGCCTCGCCCACCGTGTGCTGCCCGTAGTGGAAGATGCTCGCGGCCAGCACGGCGTCGGCGCCGCCCTTCTGGATGCCGTCGGCCAGGTCGTCGAGGTTGCCCACGCCGCCCGAGGCGATCACCGGCACGTTGACGGCGTCGCTGACCGCGCGGGTCAGTGCCAGGTCGAAACCGCTCTTGGTGCCGTCGCGGTCCATGCTGGTCAGCAGGATCTCGCCGGCGCCGCGGCGCGCCATCTCGGTGGCCCATTCGACGGCGTCGAGGCCGGTGTTCTTGCGCCCGCCATGGCTGTAGACGTCCCAGCCCGGGCCGCGGCTGGCCGCTTCCTCGGGCGTGCGGCGCTTGGCGTCGATGGCGACCACGATGCACTGGGCGCCGTACTTGGCCGAGGCGTCGCTGATCACCTGCGGATTGGCGATGGCGGCCGAATTGAAGCTGGTCTTGTCGGCGCCGGCATTGAGCAGCCGGCGCACGTCCTCGACGGTGCGCACGCCGCCGCCCACGGTCAGCGGAATGAAGACCTGCGAGGCGACCGACTCGATGATCGGCAGGATCAGGTCGCGGCCGTCGCTGGTGGCGGTGATGTCGAGGAAGGTCAGCTCGTCGGCGCCCTGCGCGTTGTAGCGCGCGGCGATCTCGACCGGATCGCCCGCGTCACGCAGTTCGAGGAAGTTGACGCCCTTGACGACACGGCCGCCGGTGACGTCGAGGCAGGGAATGATGCGTTTCGCGAGCATGGTGGGGTAACGGGGAAAAGAAGGAATCAGAGGACGCGCAGTTGCTGCCAGCCCTGCCATTCGGCGCCGGGCGCCAGTTGCACGGGCTCGTCGATGCGCGCGGCCTCGACGCAGAGCATGTGGCGAAAGCCGTCCTCGGGCATGTCGGCGAGTTTCGCACCGAGCGCGGCACCCGGGTTCCAGACCACGGTTTCGGTGCAGGTGGCGCCCTGGGCGATCTCGAGCGTGCCGCCGGGCTGCACCAGCCGCAGCGGCTGGGTCGGCGCGGCATAGACGCTGTCGAACTCGGATTCGAAGCGCAGGGCCGGCGCGGTTTCCACATGGCGGTCGTCGCGCACCGCATCCCAGCGGTTGGCGCCCTGCAGGCCTTCGAGCCGGGCCTCGGCGATGTCGTCCACCGCCAGGTAGGTGTGCAGCGCGGCCGTGAATGCGAAGGGCCCGCCGCCGAGATTGCGCAGGCTCAGCGCGGTGCGCAGCTGCCCGGCCTCGAGCGTGAAGGCGACCCGCGCCTCGAAGGCATGCGGCCACAGGGCCCGGGTGGCGTCGTCGTCGCGCAGCCGCAGGGTCAGCGCGCCCGATTCGGGATCCACGCCCTGGCTCTCCCAAGGCAGATTGCGCATGAAGCCATGTTTGGGGAGCATGCCGCGCTGGTTGAACTGCGGGCAGCAGATGGGCACGCCGCCGCGGATCGCGGTCTTGCCGTCGAACACGGCGCGCGGGCTCAGGTAGAGCCTTTCCCTGCCGTCGGCCGTGGTCCAGGAGAGCAGGTGGGCCCCGTGCAGGGCCACGGTGAGGGTGCTGCCGTCGGCACCGGAGGCGCGCAGCGCGGGCTGGCCGCGGAACTCGATCGAGCTGGTGTGCATGTGAGGAATTGTAGGCAGCGCTCCGATCGCTCCGGCTTCGCGCAACATCGGCGCCTCGCGCGGCGCGGCCATGGGGCCTAAAGACTGCATGGTCAGGCCCCGATTGCAAGCCCGGGGCCTTCTTGGATACCCTGTGCCTGCCCAAAAAAACGCTCACACAACCAGGACAAGGGGAATCGAATGAAGAAGAAGTTGCCGATGGCGGCGTGGATCCTGATTGCCATGGTGCTCGGCATCATCCTCGGCTACATGATCTTCGCGAGCTTCCCGGACAAGGGAACCGCCAAGGAGATCGCGGGCTACGTCTCGATCGTCTCGGACGTGTTCCTGCGCCTGATCAAGATGCTGATCGGGCCGCTGGTGTTCTCCACGCTCGTGGTCGGCATCGCGCACATGGGCGATGCCAAGTCGGTGGGCCGGGTGTTCGGCAAGGCCATCGGCTGGTTCCTCACCGCCTCGCTGATCTCGCTGGTGATCGGCCTGGTGATGGCCAACCTGCTCGAGCCCGGCGCCAACCTGGGCCTCCCGCTGCCCGACATCGGCGCCTCGGCGAACCTCGCGACCTCCAAGTTCACCTTCAAGGACTTCGTGAGCCACACGGTGCCGAAGTCCTTCATCGAGGCCATGGCCAACAACGAGATCCTGCAGATCGTGGTGTTCTCGATGTTCTTCGGCGTGGCGCTGGCCTCGCTCGGCGACAAGGCGAAGACGCTGGTCGCCGCCACCGAGGAGCTCTCGCACGCGATGCTGAAGATCACGGGCTACGTGATGAAGCTCGCGCCGCTCGCGGTGCTGGCCGCCATGGCCGCCACGGTGGCGGTCAACGGGCTGGGCATCCTGATCAAGTTCGCGGTGTTCATGCGCGACTTCTACCTCGGCCTGTTCGTGCTGTGGGGCGTGCTGATCCTCGCGGGCTTCACCTTCCTCGGGCCGCGCGTGTTCAAGCTCCTGGTGCTGATCAAGGAAGCCTTCCTGCTCTCGTTCGCCACCGCCAGTTCGGAAGCCGCGTACCCGAAGATCCTGCAGGCGCTCGACCGCTTCGGCGTCAAGCGCAAGATCTCGAGCTTCGTGATGCCGATGGGCTACTCGTTCAACCTCGACGGCTCGATGATGTACTGCACCTTCGCCGTGCTGTTCATCGCGCAGGCCTACAACATCCACATGCCGATCAGCACGCAGATCACGATGCTGCTGATCCTGATGCTCACCTCCAAGGGCATGGCCGGCGTGCCGCGCGCCTCGCTGGTGGTGATCGCCGCCACGCTCAACCACTTCGACATTCCCGAGGCCGGCCTGCTGCTGATCCTGGGCGTGGACACCTTCCTCGACATGGGCCGCTCGGCCACCAACGCGGTGGGCAATTCGATCGCCACCGCCGTGGTCGCCAAGTGGGAAGGCGAGCTGCTGCCGGAGAGCGAAGCCGAGCTCAACGCGGCCCGGCTCGACGAGGAAGCGGCCGCGACGCTCGCGCATCCGGCACATGGCTGAGGCGATGCGCAGCATGACGACGATGCCTGGCAGGACCGCCCTGGCCTGCGCGGCCCTGCTGCTCGCGGCCGGCGCGGTGCAAGCCCAGGAGCTTCTCACCGGCACGCTCGCCAAGGCGCGCGCCAGCGGCGCCATCACCATCGGCTACCGCGAATCCTCGGTGCCCTTCTCCTTCCTCAACACGCGCAAGGAACCGGTCGGCTATTCGATCGAACTGTGCCGCGAGCTGGTCACGGCGATCGGCAACGCGGTCGACCGCACGCTCGCGATCCGGTGGGAGCCGGTCACCTCCGACTCGCGCTTCGACGCGGTCACGAGCGGCAAGGTCGACCTCGAATGCGGCTCGACCACCAGCAACCTCGAACGCCAGAAGCGCGTGAGCTTCTCGCCGACGATCTTCGTCTCGGGCACCAAGGTGCTGGTGAAGAGGGGCACGCCGATCGCCTCGTTCCGCGACCTCGCGGGCCGCAAGGTGGCGGTGACGGCCGGCACCACCAACGAGAAGACGCTGCGCGATCTCTCCGAGAAGTTCAAGCTCGGCATCCAGCTGCAGGTGGCGCGCGACCATGCCGAGTCCTTCGCGCTCGTGAAGAGCGGCCAGGCCGATGCCTTCGCGACCGACGACGTGCTGCTCTACGGCCTGATCGCGCAGGAGAACGCCCAGGCCGACTACCGCGTGGTCGGCGACTTCCTCTCCTACGACCCCTACGGGATCATGTACCGCAAGGGCGATCCGCAGCTCGCGAAGGTGATCAACGACAGCTTCCAGGTGCTGGCCGAGGACGGCGAGATCGAACGCCAGTACAAGCGCTGGTTCCTGCGCAAGCTGCCCACGGGCGCCAGCCTCGACCTGCCGATGAGCGCGCAGCTCGAGACGATCATCAAGACGATGTCGGTGAAGGCCGAGTAGCCGGGGCCGCTTTCAGCGCGCCGGCCACTCCCAGCGCGGAATCTCGCTCATGTCGAGGTTCGCGATGCGGGTCTCGCCCAGGCGCTTCTCGAGCACCACCGACTGCAGCTCGACGCCACCCGCGGCCGCCTCCTCGAGCGCGGCGATCAGCCGCGAGGCATGCGACACCACGATCACCTGCGACTCGCGCGCCGCATGCGCGATCAGCCGTCCGAGCGCGGGCAGCAGGTCGGGATGCAGGCTGGTCTCGGGTTCGTTGAGCACCAGCAACGCGGGCGGGCGCGGCGTGAGCAGCGCCGCGATCCACAGCAGGTAGCGCAAGGTGCCGTCGGACAGCTCGGCGGCGGTCAGCGCGCGCAGCAGGCCGTGCTGGTGCATCAGAGTCTGGAAGCGGTCGCCCGCGGCGTCGATCTCGATGCGCGCGCCCGGAAAGGCGTCGTCCACGGCGCGATCGAGCGCCTCGCCGTCGCCGATCTCGCGGATGGTCTGCAGCGCGGCGGCGAGGTCGGCACCATCGTTGGCCAGCACCGGCGTGCGGGTGCCGAGCTGCGGCTGGCGCGCCGGCGCCTCGGCGTCCGAGCGGAAGTGGTCGTAGAAGCGCCAGGAGCGCATCTGCTCGCGCAAGGTGAGCATCTCGGGCGCGTCGCGCGGGTCGGCATGCTCGGTCATCATGCTCGCGAAGGACGGGATCGGCCGGCCCACCGGCTGCCAGCCGCGCCCGCCGCGCAAGCGCAGCGAGGCGCCCTTGCGGTCGACCAGCTGCGTGGACGGCCGCAGCAGCGGACCGGCCCAGATGGCCTCGTGCTTGATCTCGGGATCGCGCGAGAAGGCGGTCGAGGGAATCGGCGGCGGCAGGCCGATATCGATCGCGTAGCCGAAGTCCTCGGCGCTGGCGCCAGCGAAGCCCAGCTTCAGCGCGACCGGTTCGCTGCGCGTGGTGCCCTGCACCGGCATCTCGCCGCGCAGCATGGCGGCCGAGAAGCGCTCGGGGCCGGCCCACAGCGTGGAAGACAGCCCGCCCTCGCGCACCAGCGAACGGATCGCGCCGCCGTTGGCGATCTCGGCCAAGAGGCGCATGGCGCGGTAGACGCTCGATTTGCCGCTGCCGTTGGGCCCGGTGACCACGGTGAGCCGCGCGAGCGGCACCGTGAGCTGGCGCAGCGAGCGGTAGCTGGCGATGGCGAGCGCGGACAGCACGCGCCGCCAGGCCCTCTCAGGCGCCGGCCAGTTCGTCGGCGCGCGCCTGCGCCTGTCCGAAGTCGAGGTCGCCCGAATAGATGGCGCGGCCGCAGATCACGCCCTCGACGCCTTCGGACTCGACCGCGCAGAGCTGGTCGATGTCGGCCATGTTCGACAGGCCGCCCGAGGCGATGACGGGGATGCTCAGCGCGCGCGCGAGCTTGACCGTGGCGTCGATGTTGATGCCCGACAGCATGCCGTCGCGGCCGATGTCGGTGTAGATGATCGACTCGACGCCGTAGTCCTCGAACTTCTTGCCCAGGTCGGCCACCTCGTGGCCCGTGAGCTTGCTCCAGCCGTCGGTGGCGACCTTGCCGTCCTTGGCGTCGAGGCCCACGATGATGTGGCCGCCGAAGGCGCTGCAGGCGTCCTTGAGGAAGCCCGGGTTTTTCACGGCGGCGGTGCCGATGATCACGTAGCGCAGGCCGTCGTCGATGTAGCGCTCGATGGTGTCGAGGTCGCGGATGCCGCCGCCGAGCTGCACCGGGATGTCGTCGCCGACCTCCTTCAGGATCGCCTTGATCGCCGCGTGGTTCTGCGGCTTGCCCGCGAAAGCCCCGTTCAGGTCGACCAGGTGCAGGCGCCGGGCGCCCGCCTCGACCCACTTGCGCGCCATGGCCGCGGGGTCTTCGCTGAAGATGGTGGACTGTTCCATGTCGCCTTGTTTCAGGCGTACGCAATGGCCGTCTTTGAGGTCGATCGCTGGGATGAGGAGCATGAAAGTGACGCGAGAGTGCAACGAAAGGACGCCGGCCGGCGGCGCCCGGTCAGGGGAACGAGGTGTTCAGGGATTCCAGTGGAGGAAGTTTCGGTAGAGCTGCAACCCGTGGTCCGCACTCTTCTCCGGGTGGAACTGGGTGGCAAAAATGTTATCGCGTGCGATGGCGGCGGTAAAGCATGCCCCGTATTCGGCTTCGCCCACGCTGTGCCGCGCATCGACCGGCCGCGCGTAGAAGCTGTGCACGAAATAGAAGTGGCTGCCGTCGGGCACCCCGGCCCACACCGCGTGCGGCTGCGCCTGGCGCACCTGGTTCCAGCCCATCTGCGGCACCTTGAAGCGGCTGCCGTCGGGCTGCAACCGACCTTCGAGCTCGAAGCGGACCACCTCGCCCGGAATCAGGCCGAGCCCGTCGGTCGGTCCCTCGTCGCTGCGCGACAGCAGCATCTGCATGCCCACGCAGACGCCGAACAGCGGCTTCGTCGCCGCGGCCTCGAGCACCGATTCGAGCAGCCCCGAATCGCGCAGCTCGCGCATGCAGTCGGGCATGGCGCCCTGCCCCGGCAGCACCACGCGCGTGGCCTTGCGCACCACCTCGGGATCGGAAGTCACGAACACCTCGACGCCGACCTGGTCGGCGGCATGGCGCACCGCCTGCGCGACGGAATGCAGATTGCCCATGCCGTAGTCCACCACGGCGACGGTGTTGGCGTTGTTTGCTACAGTTTTCATAGCTTCAATGACAGGCGGAGCGTGCGATGGCACGCTGTTCCGCTTGCAGGATCAGAGCGAGCCCTTGGTCGAGGGAATGACGCCGGCCGAACGCGGATCGAGCTCGAGCGCGGCGCGCAGGGCGCGGGCGAAGGCCTTGAACACGGTCTCGCACTGGTGGTGCGCGTTGACGCCCTTGAGGTTGTCGATGTGCAGCGTGACGAAGGCGTGGTTCACGAAGCCCTGGAAGAACTCGTAGGTGAGCTGGCTGTCGAAGGCGCCGATCATCCCGCTGGTGAAGGGCACGTGCATCTCGAGGCCGGGCCGGCCCGAGAAGTCGATGACCACGCGGCTGAGCGCCTCGTCGAGCGGCACGTAGGCATGGCCGTAGCGGCGGATGCCCTTCTTGTCGCCCACGGCCTTGGCCACGGCCTGGCCCAGCGTGATGCCCACGTCTTCCACCGTGTGATGGCCGTCGATGTGCAGGTCGCCCTGGCAGTCGATCTCGAGGTCGATCAGCCCGTGGCGGGCGATCTGGTCGAGCATGTGGTCGAAGAAGCCGATGCCGGTGGCCAGCTTGGCGCGGCCGGTGCCGTCGAGGTTGACGCTGACGGTGATCTTCGTCTCGGCGGTATTGCGCGCGACCGTGGCGGTGCGCGCGGCGAAGGCGTCGGGGGTGGCCGCGGGAGCGGCTTGGGGGGTGGTCATAGTGAGGCTTCGAGCGCCGCGAGCATCCTGGCATTCTCGTCGGCCGTTCCGACGGTCAGGCGCAGGCAGTTCGCGAGCAGTTCGTGCATTTTAGAAACGTTCTTCACCAGCACCCCGCGCGCCTTCATGCCGTCGAAGGTGCGGGCGGCCCGATCTCCCTCTCCCAGTACGCGCAGCAGGATCATGTTGGCGTCGCTGGGCCAGACCTTGACGCCCGGCAGCCGGCCGAGCCCCATCATCAGCCGCTCGCGCTCCTCGCGGATCTGCTTCGCCTGGGCCTCGAACACCTCGGCATGCTCGAGCGCGAACAGCGCGCACTCGCAGTTCAGTACGCTGACGTTGTAGGGCGGGCGCACCTTGTCGATCTCGGCGATCAGCGCGGCCGGGCCCATCAGGTAGCCCAGCCGGATGCCGGCCAGGCCGAACTTGCTGAGGGTGCGCATCAGCAGCACGTGGCGGTGCTTCGCGAGGCGGTCGATGTAGCTGCGCGCGGCGAAGGGCTGGTAGGCCTCGTCGATCACCACCAGGCCGCCCTGCGCCCCCTGGGCCTCGACGATCCTCTCGAGCACCGCGTCGTCCCAGAGGTTGGCGGTCGGGTTGTTCGGGTACGCCAGGTAGACGATGGCCGGCTTCTCGCGCGCGATCGCGGCCAGCATGGCGGCCTCGTCGAGCTCGAAGTCGGCCGTGAGCGGCACGCCCACGAAGCGCAGGCCCTGGAGCTGGGCGCTCATGGCGTACATGACGAAGCCCGGCAGCGGTGCCAGCACGCTGGCACCCGGCAGGTCGCAGGCGATCGCGAGCAGCGAGATCAGCTCGTCCGAGCCGTTGCCCAGCACCAGCGAGAAGCCCTCGGGCAGGCGCGCCTGCGCGGCCAGCGCGCGCTGCAGGTCGGCGCCGCGCTCGCCCGGGTAGCGGTTGAGCGCCAGCGCGCCGAGCCGCGCGCCGAGTTCGGCCTGCAGCGCGGGCGGCAGGCCGAAGGGGTTCTCCATCGCGTCGAGCTTGACCAGGCCGCGCGCGTCCTGCACGGCATAGGCATGCATGGCGCGCACGTCGGCGCGGATGCGCTGGAGCGCGGGAACGGAGGCGGTGGTGTCGGACATCGGGGGACTCGGGGAAAACGGTCGATGGAAAAAATCAGGAAGCGCAGCGGAAGCTGTTCTGCAGCGCGGCCGACAGCACCAGCTGCACCGGCATGTCGGCCTCGTAGAGCTCGGCATTGCGCTTGAGCTCGGCCTCGAACAGCGAGCGTGCCATCGAGGGCTCGAGCCGGCGGCCGTCGACGCAGAACAGCGGCTTCTGGCCCGCGCGGCGCGCGGCATCGCCAGCCTCGCGCAGGCCCTCGAGCACGCCCACGAGGTAGTAGCTGGCGTAGGCCTTGCCCTGCTTCTTCTCCTTCACCTCGAGGGTGTGGAACTCGCGGATGCTCATGGCCTGCGCGCCCAGGCTGGCCGCGGCCAGCGCGAGCGGCAGCAGCAGGAGACGCGTGCGCTGCATGGCGGACCTCACTTCGCGTAGCGCGGCGGCGGCGCGTAGCCGGTCGCGCCGTCGGCCGGGAAGGCATTGGGCTGCGCGGCATCGGAGCCACGGCGCGGACGGCGCGGGGCGTCGGGCTGCGTGATCTCGAACAGCGCGGCGCCGAGGATGCCGATGTTGCGCGCGTCGCCGGCCTCGGTGTTGGCGGCATAGGCGCGGCCCGGCGTGGCGAAGCGGAAGGCCGCGACCTCGGACTGGCTCTTGCGGAAGCCCTCGATGTCGATCACCTGCAGCGGCCGCAGCACGTAGCCGCCGTTGCGCAGGCTGCCGGGCTTGCCGTTGAGCACGTCGAGGCCGTCGACCGTGGCGATCACCTCGTAGCTGCGGTCGCTGAGGTTGCGAAAGCGCAGCGTGTAGCGCGCGCCCTCGGCGCCCGCGAGGCGGAAGTTCTCGTCGCCACCGCTGCCGCGGCGCGCGCGCTGCAGCGGGGTCGCGCGGCCCGATTCGTCGATCACCGACCATTCGACGTCGCCCTGCGCCAGCTGCAGGTTGAGCCGGCGCTCGGGGTTGGCGCCGACGCCGCGGCGCACGCTGGCGGCGTCGTTGTAGCCGATGGAGGCGACCTCGTCGGGCTGGTCGGGCGTGTAGCGCTGGACCTGCACGCTGCGCGTGTTCGATTCACGGCCCTCGCCCCACTGGGTGCCGAGGCGCGGCGCCGGTGCGGCGGCGGCGGCCGTGCTCGGCACCGCCTCGGCCTGGCTCTGGGTCTGGGTGCGCGGCATCGGGGTGCAGGCCACGAGCAGCGCGGCACCGGCCAGCAGGCCGAGGGCGAACTTGAACAGGCGCGAACGACGCAGACGTTGATTCATCATCAGGCTTGCTCCTCCCGAGCGGGTTGTGGACGGAAACGGAATCCGGACCGGACGCGCGGGCGCGCCCCTCAAACCTTGCGCAGCCGCATGCGCGCGGCCTCGGCGTGGCCCTGCAGGCCCTCGCCCTCGGCCAGCGTGACGGCGATCGGCCCGAGCACCTGGGCCCCGGCCTCGCTGACCTCGATCAGGCTCGAGCGCTTCTGGAAGTCGTACACGCCCAGCGGGCTCGAGAAACGCGCGGTGCCGCTGGTGGGCAGCACGTGGTTCGGGCCGGCGCAGTAGTCGCCGAGGCTCTCGCTGGTGAAGGCGCCGAGGAAGATCGCGCCGGCGTGGCGCAAGAGCGGCTCCCAGCGCTGCGGCTCGCTGCTGCTGACCTCGAGGTGTTCGGGCGCGATGCGGTTGCTGATCTCGCAGGCCTCTTCCATGCTCTTCGTGTGGATCAGCGCGCCGCGGCCGTTCAGTGAGGCGGCGATGATCGCCGCGCGCGGCATGGTCGGCAGCAGGCGGTCGATCTCGGCCTGCACGCGGTCGATGTAGGCGGCGTCGGGGCACAGCAGGATGCTCTGCGCGAGCTCGTCGTGCTCGGCCTGGCTGAACAGGTCCATCGCCACCCAGTCGGGCGGCGTGCTGCCGTCGGCCAGCACCAGGATCTCGCTCGGGCCCGCGATCATGTCGATGCCCACGGTGCCGAACACGCGGCGCTTGGCGGCGGCCACGTAGGCATTGCCGGGACCGGTGATCTTGTCGACCGCGGGAATGGTCGCGGTGCCGTAGGCCAGCGCGGCCACGGCCTGCGCGCCGCCGATGGTGAAGGCGCGCGTGACGCCGGCCACGTAGGCGGCCGCCAGCACCAGCACGTTGCGCTCGCCCTTGCCGGACGATTCGCCGCCGGCGCCGCCGGTGGCGACGCTGCCCTTCACGGGAGTCGGCACGACCATGATGATCTCGCCCACGCCGGCCACGTGGGCCGGAATCGCGTTCATCAGCAGGCTCGACGGATAGGCCGCCTTGCCGCCGGGCACGTAGATGCCGACGCGATCGAGCGGCGTGACCTTCTGGCCCAGCAGCGTGCCGTCGGCGTCGCGGTAGCTCCAGCTCTCGCCCGAGGCCTTCTTCTGCGCCTCGTGGTAGCTGCGCACGCGGTCGGCCGCGGCCTGCAGTGCCTCGCGTTGCACGGCGGGCAGCGAGTCGAAGGCCTGCTTGAAGTCGGCCTGCGTCAGTTCGAGTTCGCTCACGGCGGTGGCACCCAGGCCATCGAAGCGGCGCGTGTACTCGAGCACGGCCGCGTCGCCGCGCGCCTGCACGTCGGCCAGGATGTCGGCCACCGTCTTCTCGATCGCGGCATCGGCATCCGCGGACCAATGCAGCCGCGCCTTGAATTCAGCATCGAAGCTAGCTGAAGTCGTGGACAGTCGGGCGGGGGCTGCTTGCAGGGTCATTTGGCGAAGTGCGGTTCGAGGGATCAGGCGGAGGGAATGGCCGACGCGAAGGCGTCGATGATGCGGCGGATGGGTTCGCGCTTGAGCTTGAGCGCGGCCTGGTTGACGACCAGGCGCGCGCTGATGTCCATGATGCGCTCGACCTCGACCAGCTGGTTGGCCTTGAGCGTGTTGCCGGTCGAGACCAGGTCGACGATGGCGTCGGCCAGGCCGGTCAGCGGCGCGAGCTCCATGCTGCCGTAGAGCTTGATCAGGTCGACGTGCACGCCCTTGCTGGCGAAGAAGTCGCGCGCCAGGCCCACGTACTTGGTCGCGACCTTGAGGCGCGAACCCTGGCGCACGGCCGAGGCGTAGTCGTAGTCGGCGCGCACGGCCACGCTGAGGCGGCAGGCGGCGATGCGCAGGTCGAGCGGCTGGTACAGGCCCTGGTTGCCGTGCTCGAGCAGCACGTCGAGGCCGGTCACGCCGAGGTCGGCGCCGCCGTACTGCACGTAGGTCGGCACGTCGGAGGCACGCACCAGCACCACGCGCACGTCGGGGCGGGTGGTGCCGAGGATCAGCTTGCGCGACTTCTCGGGATCTTCCGTGACCTCGATGCCGGCCGCGGCCAGCAACGGCATGGTCTCTTCGAAGATGCGGCCTTTGGAAAGCGCCAGGGTGATCATGCGATGGCTCCGGTCACGCGTTCGATGTCGGCACCCAGGCCGCGCAGCTTGGCTTCCATGCGGTCGTAGCCGCGGTCCAGGTGGTAGATGCGGTCGACCAGGGTCTCGCCCTCGGCCACCAGGCCGGCGATGACCAGGCTGGCCGAGGCGCGCAGGTCGGTCGCCATCACGGTGGCGCCCGACAGTTGCTGCACGCCCTCGACCATCGCCACCTTGCCCTCGACGTGGATGCGCGCGCCCAGGCGCACCATCTCGTTCACGTGCATGAAGCGGTTCTCGAAGATGGTCTCGGTGACCATCGAGGCGCCGTGCGCGATCACGTTGAGTGCCATGAACTGCGCCTGCATGTCGGTCGGGAAGCCCGGGTATTCGGTGGTGCTGAAGCTCTGGGCCTCGAGCTGTTCGGCCCCCTTCGAGGCGATGCGGATGCCGTCCTGCTCGCAGCCCACTTCGCAGCCGGCGTCGCGCAGCTTGTCGATCACCGCGTCGAGGTGGTCGCCGCGCGCATGGCGCAGCAGGGCCTCGCCGCCCGCGACCGCCACGGCGCACAGGAAGGTGCCGGCCTCGATGCGATCGGCCACCACGGCGTGCTCGCAACCGTGCAGCTTCTCCACGCCCTGGATGCGGATGTGGCTGGTGCCGTGGCCCTCGATCTTCGCTCCCATGCGGATCAGCATCTCGGCCAGATCGACGATCTCGGGCTCCTGCGCGGCGTTCTCGAGCAGCGTCTCGCCCTCGGCCAGCGCGGCGGCCATCAGGAAGTTCTCGGTGCCGGTGACCGTGACCATGTCGGTCAGGATGCGCGCGCCCTTCAGGCGCGTGCGGCCCGCGGGCAGGCGCGCGACCATGTAGCCGTGCTCGACCACGATCTCGGCGCCCATGGCCTGCAGGCCCTTGATGTGCTGGTCGACCGGCCGCGAGCCGATGGCGCAGCCGCCCGGCAGCGACACCTTGGCGTGGCCGAAGCGCGCCAGCAGCGGGCCCAGCGCCAGCACCGAGGCGCGCATGGTCTTCACCAGCTCGTACGGGGCCTCGGGGCGGGTCAGGTCGCCGGCGTTCAGGCGCACGGTGCCGTTGTCGTCGCGTTCGGCCGACACGCCCATGTTGCGCACCAGCTTGAGCATGGTCGACACGTCCTGCAGCCGCGGCACGTTGTGCAGCACCACGGGCTGGTCGGTCAGCAGGGCCGCGCAGAGCTCGGGCAGCGCGGCGTTCTTGGCGCCGGAAATGAGTACTTCGCCGCGGAGCTGGCGCCCGCCGCGAATCAGGAGTTTGTCCATCGAAGGTCCAGCGAGTGGCTCGCAAAGGGCCCGCAGGCCCGGAGAGTTATTTTTCAGCCGCCGCCCATTCGGACGGCGTGTAGGTCTTCATCGAGAGCGCATGCACCTCGTCGGTGTGCATTTTCGCACCGAGGGTGGCGTAGACCCGCTGATGGCGCTGGATCGAGCGCTTGCCCTCGAATTCGGCCGAGACGATGGTGGCGTACCAATGTCGGCCGTCCCCCTCGAGCGCGATGTGCTCGCACGGCAGGTGGGACTGGATGATGGCCTTGAGTTGGTCTGCGGTCATGGAGTGTGGGGTGGGCCGTTCAGCCTCGGATTTTGTAGCCGATCTTCAGCAGGTGGACCGCGATCGCGCTCACTATGAGCCAGGCGCTGCCGACGATCCCGAAGCTCAGCCACGGCGAGGCGTCGCTGACGCCGAAGAAGCCGTAGCGGAAGCCGTCGATCATGTAGAAGAAGGGGTTCAGGTGGCTCACCGACTGCCAGAACGGCGGCAGCGAACCGATCGAATAGAACACGCCCGACAGGAAGGTCATGGGCATGATCAGGAAATTCTGGAACACGGCCATCTGGTCGAACTTCTCGGCCCAGAGCCCGGCGATCAGGCCCAGCGTGCCGAGCATGGCCGAGCCGAGCAGCGCGAACACCAGGATCCAGACCGGCGCCGCGAAATCCGGCATGGCGAAGAAGATCGTGACCAGGAACACGCCGAGCCCCACCGCCAGCCCGCGGATCACCGAGGAGCCCACGTAGGCCAGGAACCAGCCCCAGTGCGACAGCGGCGTGAGCAGCACGAACACGAGGTTGCCCATGATCTTGCTCTGGATGATCGAGGACGAGCTGTTGGCGAACGCGTTCTGCAGCACGCTCATCATCACCAGGCCCGGGATCAGGAAGGCGGTGTAGCCGACGGTGCCGTAGACCTTCACGTGGTCCTCGAGCACATGGCCGAACACCATCAGATAGAGCAGCGCGGTGAGCACCGGCGCGCCGACGGTCTGGAAGCCGACCTTCCAGAAGCGCAGCGTCTCCTTGTAGAGCAGCGCGCGCCAACCCGTGACAGCCATCATCGCGCGACCTCCAGCGGCGTCTGCTCGCCCGCCATCAGGTCGATGAACACGTCTTCCAGGTCGGCCTTGCGCATTTCCACGTCTTCCACCGCCACGCCGGCCTGCCGGATGGCGGCCAGCAGTTGTTCGACCTCGTGCGCGTTCTGCGCCGGCAGCTGCACGATGCGGCCCGTGATGCGCGCATGCTGGGCGATTTCCCAGGGCAGCATCGCATCGGTCTTGAAGCGCAGCACGTTGCTCGCGGCCGACTTCAGCAGCTCGCTGGTGCGGTCCAGCGCGATCACGCGCCCGAGCTTGAGCATCGCGATGCGGCTGCACAGCGCCTCGGCTTCCTCGAGGTAATGGGTGGTCAGCAACACCGTGCTGCCCTGCTTGTTGAGCCGCGCGACGAACTGCCACAGCGTCTGGCGCAGCTCGACGTCGACGCCCGCGGTGGGCTCGTCGAGCACGATCACCGGCGGCTTGTGCACCAGCGCCTGCGCCACCAGCACGCGGCGCTTCATGCCGCCCGAGAGCTGGCGCATGTTGGCGGTGGCCTTGTCGGCCAGGCCCAGGCTCTGCAGCAGCTCGTCGATCCAGGCCTCGTTGTTGGTGATGCCGAAGTAGCCCGACTGGATGCGCAGCGACTCGCGCACGTTGAAGAAGGGGTCGAACACCAGCTCCTGCGGCACGATGCCGAGCTGGCGGCGGGCCTGGGCGTAGTCGCGCTGCACGTCGAAGCCATGCACGCGGATCGACCCGGCGGTGGGCCGCGACAGGCCCGCGAGCATGCTGATCAGCGTGGTCTTGCCGGCCCCGTTGGGACCGAGCAGACCGAAGAACTCGCCGGGCTCGATGTCGAAGCTGACCTCGTCGACCGCCCGCAGCCCGGTCTTGCCCTGGGCCCGCTGCTGTCGTGAGGGAGGATAGGTCTTGGAGACCGATTGGAATGAGATCGCGGGCATGGGAGGCCGGGATTTTAAGGGCGCGGGTCCTCCAGCGCAGTTCGTGCGGGAATGCAAGCCCGGCGGACCCTTAAGGACCGCGAGGCCGGTTGGGGTCAGAATCGCGCCCGACGCCGGGCGGGGCACCGCCACCGCCGGCCGTCGCAAGGAGCCCTCGTGATGCGATCGTTGCACCGTCCTCCCCGGCCCTGGCTGGCCGCCGGAGTCCTGGTTCTTGCAAGCCTGCTGTCCGCCTGCGGCGGTGGAGGCGGCGGTGGTGGGGGCGGCGGCCTGCCCATCGTCGGGGGCAACCCGCCGACCAACACCACGGCCGAACTGCCCTCGCGCGAAGCCCTGATCGCGCGCGCCCGGTCGCTGGAACTCGCCACCCCCTACGTGCCGCCGCCCGGCAACGTGCTCGAGCACAACACCTCGGGCTATGCCAAGGCGATGTGCTCGGCGGTCTTCATCACCGGGCTCGACCCGGACGTCGCCGCCGAGACCGTCGGCTACTTCGTCGGGCCCTATTCGGAGCGCAAGAAGGTCGGCAAGCCGGTGGTCGACCGCGCGAAGCGCGAAGTGCGCATCGCCATCCCGGGCGGGCCCACGCTGACCGCGCGCCAGTTCGGCTCGCAAGGCTGCGTGACGCTGCCGCCAGGGCGCGACGACGTCTTCTTCACCCCGCTGGAGGTCAAGAGCGCGCTGCCCGACCCGTCCACCCAGCCCTGGCCGATGGGCGACGTGCTGCCGAGCACCCCGTTCCCGGCCAACGTGAACATGACCAAGGTGAACCAGGCCGTGAGCGCCGCCTTCGGCGTGCCCGAGGCCTACACCTCGGCCTTCGTGGTCACGCACAAGGGGCGGATCCTCGCCGAGCGCTACATGCCGGGCATCGGCCCGACGACGCCGCTGGAGTCGTGGTCCATGGGCAAGAGCGTGGTGGCCACCATGATGGGCGTGCTGATCCGGCAGGGCGTCTACACCCTCGACCAGCCGGCACCGATCCCCGAGTGGCAGGGCGAGGGCGACGGCCGCCAGAAGATCCGCATCTCGGACCTGCTGCACATGTCGAGCGGGCTGCGCATCAAGGCACCCGACGATCCGGACTTCGACCCGAACGGCACCTACCCCGACCACATCTACTTCTACACGGGGCGCATCAACGCCTTCAACTACGCCGCCACGCGGCCGCAGCAGTGGCAACCCAACCTCGTGGGCCGCTACCGCAACACCGATCCCGTGCTGGCCAGCTACCTGGTGCGCCTCGCGGTCGAGAAGCGCGGCGAGGAGTACCTCTCGTTCCCGCAGCGCGAGCTGTTCGACCGGATCGGCATCCGCTCGATGGTGCTGGAGACCGATCCCTACGGCAACTTCCTGGCACAGGGCTACGACTTCATGTCGGGCCGCGACTGGGCGCGGCTGGCCAACCTGTACCTGCAGGACGGCGTCTGGAACGGCGAGCGCATCCTGCCCGAGGGTTTCGTGAATTTCGTGCGCACCGTGGCGCCAGGCTGGGCGGCCGACAAGCGACCGATCTACGGCGGCTTCTTCTGGCTCAACGGGACGATGAACAACACCACAGCGTTCCCGGTGCCGACCTCGGCCTACTACATGCTGGGCGCGGACGGACAGGTGGTGCTGATCGTGCCCTCGCACGACCTGGTGGTGGTGCGCATCGGGCACTCGAAGGGCGCGCCGGCCTATGGCCGGCCGCTGAACGATGCGTTGAAGCTGCTGATGGAGGCGATTCCCGCCTCCTGAGGATGAGGAGCGCCCTCAGGGCGCGGCCGGCAGCAGTCCGGCGATGCCGTAGAGCGCCGCCAGCTCGCGCAGCCGCGGCGACAGGCCCTTCACCGCGAAGCCGCGCCCGAGCGCGCTGGCCTCGCGGCGGCATTCGAGCAGCACCGCCAGCGCCGACGAGTCGAACTGCACCAGCGCGCTGGCGTCGACCACGGTGGCGGAGGCGTCGCCCTGACCGGCGAGGCCCTTCTGCAGCATGCGCATGCAGGCGGGCGCCTCGTCGTGCGTGAGCTTCGTCGGCAGGACCAGCATGGCCTCGGCTCCTTCTCGATGGGCCCGGCCGGGCTCAGCCCTTGCCGCCGCCCTTGTTGCGGGCCGCCAGCGCGGTGATCAGGCCGTCGATGCCGCGGGCGTTGATCTCCTGCGAGAACTGGGTGCGGTAGGTATCGACCAGCCACACGCCGAGCACATTGAGGTTGTAGACCTTCCAGCCGCCGCCCTGGCCGGGCGTCTTCTCGAGGCGGTAGTCGAGCTGGACCGGGTCGCCGCGGCCGCGGACCTCGGTGCGCACCAGCACTTCCTTGTCGTCGGGCGAACCGCGGTACGGGCGCACCGTGACGGTCTGGTCGCTCACCTGGTCGAGCGCGCCGGCATAGGTGCGCACCAGCAGGGTCTTGAACTCTTCCTGCAGGCGCTTCTGCTGCTCGGGCGTGGCCTGGCGCCAGGCCGGGCCGACGGCCGAGGCGGTCATGCGCTGGAAGTTGACGTTCGGCATGATCTTGCTGTCGACCAGCAGCATGATCTTGTTGACGTCGCCGGCCTTGATCGAGGTGTCGGCCTTGATGGTCTCGAGCACGTCGGTCGACAGCCGCTTGACCAGCGCGTCGGGCGCTTCGTCCGCGGCCTGCGCGGGGCGCACGAAGGCGACGCCGGCGCCGATCAGCAGCGCGCCGGCCAGCACCAGGCGGCCGAGGCTGCGTCGTTGAATCAAGGTCTGGGTTTTTGTCATGATCGTGAGTCCCTCTGGTTGAATCTGCCGCGCGGCCCTTCGAAAAAGAGAGCAGCCGCGCCAAGTCTGGAACGGTTTCGACAGGCTACCGGCCTACCGGGTTCCTGAACGTCGGATGAAGCCTGCAACCGGATGCAAGCGAAGGCCGTGGCCTCCTGACCTCGAAAAGCCGCGCTCCGGGCAGCGGCAAAGGCCTACTTGCCGTCGCTGCCCTTGGCGCCGTCCTTGGGGTCGATGTCCTCGCGCTCGTCGGGCGGGTTGCCGTCGTAGATGTCGCTGCGGCGGTGCTGCAGATAGGCGTCGCGCGTGAAGGTGTACTTGTCGAGCGCCGCATCGTCGAGCAGGCGGCCGGCGCGCAGGTACTTGGCACGGGTGTCGACCAGGTTCAGCACGTTGAGCGAATTGCGCCACGCCACGTCATTCATGTGCGAGATCGGATCGCCCCAGCGGTCCACCGGCAGCGCCGCGGCATCGCGCACGGTCGAAGGGCCGAGCAGCGGCAGCACGAGGTACGGACCCGAACCCACGCCCCAGTAGCCGAGCGTCTGGCCGAAATCCTCGTCGTGGCGGTCGATGCCCGCCTCGGTGGCGATGTCGAGCAGGCCGCCGAGACCGAAGATCGTGTTGACGTTCAAACGCATGAAGGTCTGGGCGCTGTTCTGCACCTTGCCCTGCGCGACGTTGTTGGCGAGGTTCCAGACGTCGCCCACGTTGTTGAAGAAGTTGGTGACACCGGTGCGCACCAGCGAAGGCAGCACGCGGGTATAGGTGGTGGCCACCGGCACGAGCACGTTCTCGTCGACGGTGTCATTGAAGCGGGTCACGCCTCGGTTGAAGGGCTCGAACGGGTCGAGCGGATTGGCCTGCGGGCCGGTGGCGCATGCGGCGAGCACCGACAGAAGAGCAGAAATGCCCATCCAGCGGGCATAGGTCGCTATGTTCTTCATAGCATTCGACATGGGGTGACGGTTTTTCATTTCTTGTTGGTGTTGGCCGGCGTGGAACTCCCCTCGGCGGCCTTGCTGTAGAGGAACTGGCTGATCAGGTTCTCGAGCACCACCGCCGATTGGGTGGCAGTGATCGTGTCGCCGGCCTGCAGGTTCTTCTCCTCGACACCCGCCTCGATCCCGATGTACTGCTCGCCGAGCAGGCCACTGGTGAGGATCTTCAGCGAACTGTCCTTGGGAAAACTGTAACGGTTTTGCAAAGCCAGCGTCACGTCGGCCTGAAATGTCTTGTCGTTGAACGAGATCGATTGCACGCGGCCGATCACCACGCCGGCGCTCTTGACGGCGGTCTGCGGCTTGAGGCCGCCGATGTTGTCGAAGCGCGCGGTGACGGTATAGGTCTTCTGGAAGTTCAGGCTCAGCAGATTGGCCGACTGCAGCGCGAGGAACAGCAGCCCGGCCGCTCCGAGCAGCACGAACAGGCCGACCCAGATGTCGTTGTTGGAACGTTGCATGGTTGCACTCTCTATCTAGACGATCGGGGCGAGCCCCTTCAGATACTGAACATCATGGCGGTGAGCAGGAAATCGAGCCCCAGCACCGACAGCGAGGCCGCTACCACGGTGCGGGTGGTGGCGCGCGACACGCCCTCGGGCGTGGGCTGCGCCTCGTAGCCCTGCAGCAACGCAATGAAAGTCACGGTGAAGCCGAACACGATGCTCTTGATGACGCCGTTGCCGACATCGCGCCAGACATCGACGCCCGCCTGCATCTGGCCCCAGAACGCGCCGGGATCGACGCCGAGCATCAGCACGCCCACCACGTAGCCGCCGAGGATGCCGACCGCGCTGAACACGGCCGCCAGCAGCGGCATGGTGATCACGCCGGCCCAGAAGCGCGGCGCGAGGATGCGCTGCACCGGGTCGACCGCCATCATCTCCATGGCGCTGAGCTGCTCGCCGGCCTTCATGAGGCCGATCTCGGCCGTGAGCGAGGTGCCGGCGCGGCCCGCGAACAGCAGCGCCGCCACCACCGGCCCGAGCTCTCGCACCAGGCTCAGCGTGACCAGCAGGCCGAGCGCCTCGGAGGAGCCGTAGCGCTGCAGCGCGTAGTACATCTGCAGCCCGAGCACGAAGCCCACGAAAAGACCCGACACCGCGATGATCGCGAGCGAGTAGTTGCCGAGGAAATGGATATGGTCGCGCACCAGCGCGAAGCGGCGCAGGCTGCGCGAGCCCTGGAAGGCCAGCCGCATGAACAGCTTGGCGCCATAGCCGAGATCGGCCAGCTTGCTGCGCACGGCGAAGCCGACGTCGCGCGGGTTCCACCAGCTCATGGATGGCCTCCATGCGCGGGACCGAAATCGTCCTCGATGCTGACGCCCGGATAGTGGAAGCGCACCGGCCCGTCGGGCAGCGCATGCACGAACTGATGCACCAGCGGATCGCTGCTGTTGCGCACCTCGTCGGGCGTGCCCTGCGCGGCGATGCCGCCGTTGGCGAGCACGATCACCTGGTCGGCGATGCGGAAGGTCTCCTCCACGTCGTGCGACACGATGATGCTGGTGAGTCCCAGCGTGTCGTTGAGCTGGCGGATCAGCCGCGCCGCGGTACCGAGCGAGATCGGGTCGAGGCCGGCGAAGGGTTCGTCGTACATCACGAAGTCGGGGTCGAGCGCGATCGCGCGCGCCAGCGCCACGCGCCGCGCCATGCCGCCCGAGACTTCGCTGGGCAGCAGATCGCGCGCGCCGCGCAAGCCGACGGCGTCGAGCTTCATCAGCACGATGTCGCGCACCAGCGCCTCGGGCAGTTCGGTGTGTTCGCGCAGCGGAAAAGCCACGTTGTCGAGCACGCTCATGTCGGTGAACAGCGCACCGAACTGGAACAGCATGCCCATGCGGCGCCGCGCGGCATAGAGCGCGGTGGGGTCCATGCGGCCGACGTCCTGGCCGTCGAACAGCACCTCGCCGCGCTGGGCGCGCTGCTGGCCGCCGATCAGGCGCAGCACGGTGGTCTTGCCGCCGCCCGAGGCGCCCATAAGTGCCGTGACCTTGCCGCGCGGCAGCGAGAACGAGACGCCATCGAGGATCGCGCGCGCGCCATAACCGAAGCGAACGTCGCGAAACTCTACGAAGGGCTGTGGCTGTGCGGCTGGGTCCATCTCAATAAAAAAGCCGGGCGCCCTGAGGAGGCATCCCGGCATGCGGTTTCCGCGGATGATAAAGGAGCCGCGAGAAGCCCCGCCGAATTGAAACAAATTTCAGCCGTGGCAGCCTGCTCCGTTTGGAGGAGAAGCCCGCCGCCCTGGAGACGGCGGGCGCGGTGCCCGGAATCAGCGCGGCAGGTCGCTGAAGCCCATCAGGAACTCGTCGACCGAGCGCGCGGCTTGGCGGCCCTCGCGGATCGCCCAGACCACCAGCGACTGGCCACGGCGCATGTCGCCGGCGGCAAAGACCTTCGGCACGTTGGTGGCATAGCCACCGATGAAGTCGACGCTGGCCTTCGCATTCCCGCGCGCATCCTTCTCGACGCCGAAGGCATCGAGCACGGTCGCCACGGGGCTCACGAAGCCCATCGCGAGCAGCACGAGGTCGGCCTTGAGCACCTGCTCGCTGCCGGCCACTTCCTGCATCTTGCCGTCCTTCCATTCGACGCGAACGGTCTTCAGGCCGGTGATCTTGCCCTTCTCGCCGATGAACTCCTTCGTGGAGATCGCGAACTCGCGCTCGCAGCCCTCGTCGTGGCTGGAGCTGGTGCGCAGCTTGATCGGCCAGTAGGGCCAGGTCAGCGGACGGTTCTCTTCCTCGGGCGGCTGCGGCATCAGCTCGAACTGCGTGACGCTCACGGCGCCATGGCGGTTGCTGGTGCCCACGCAGTCGGAGCCGGTGTCGCCACCGCCGATCACGATCACGTGCTTGCCATCGGCGCGCAGCTGGCCCTTGACCTTGTCGCCCGCGTTGACGCGGTTCTGCTGCGGCAGGAACTCCATCGCGAAATGGATGCCGTCGAGGTCGCGGCCGGGCACGGGCAGGTCGCGCGACTGCTCGGCGCCGCCGGTCAGCAGCACGGCGTCGAAGTCCTTCTGCAGCTGCTCGGGCGTGACGCTTTCCTTGGCCAGGTTGGTGACCTTCGAGCCCTTGCCCAGCGGATCCTTGGCGGCACCGACGACCACGCCGGTGCGGAACACCACGCCCTCGGCCTTCATCTGCTCGACGCGGCGATCGATGTGCGACTTCTCCATCTTGAAGTCGGGGATGCCGTAGCGCAACAGGCCGCCGATGCGGTCGTTCTTCTCGAACAGCGTCACATCGTGGCCGGCGCGCGCGAGCTGCTGGGCGGCGGCCATGCCGGCCGGGCCCGCGCCCACCACGGCGACCTTCTTGCCGGTCTTGTGCTTGGCCACGCGCGGCGCGACCCAGCCCTCGTCCCAGGCGCGGTCGATGATGGCGTGCTCGAGCGACTTGATGCCGACCGCGTCGTCGTTCACGTTGAGCACGCAGGCCGCCTCGCAGGGCGCGGGGCAGATGCGGCCGGTGAACTCCGGGAAGTTGTTGGTCGAGTCGAGCACCGCGAAGGCGTTGCGCCAATCGTTGCGGTACACCAGGTCGTTGAAGTCCGGAATGATGTTGTTGACCGGGCAGCCGCTGTTGCAGAACGGCGTGCCGCAGTCCATGCAGCGCGCGCCCTGCACCTTCGCCTGGTCGGTGTCCAGGCCGACGACGAATTCCTTGTAGTGCTTGAGCCGCTCCTCGACCGGGCGATAGCCCTCCTCGATGCGCTCATGCTCCAGAAAACCGGTGATCTTTCCCATCGTGCTGTTCCTTCGTTGTGTCTTCGTTCACCCGCGCCTTCAGGCGGCGGCCGGCACCGTCTTGGGCGCGGCGGCGATCGCATGCGGCTCGAGGCCGACATGCGCGTTGTTGCCGGTGCTGGTGAGCTCGACCTTGCGGTCGTGCAGCTCGGCCAGGGCGCGCTTGTACTCGTTGGGGAAGACCTTGACGAACTTGGTGCGCGACACGGCCCAGGTGTCGAGCAGCTCGCGCGCGCGCTTGCTGCCGGTCCAGCGGTGGTGGTCCTCGAGCAGCTTCTTCAGCTGGGCCTCGTCGGTCTCGCCGCCGTGCCAGATCTTGCGATGCACGCTGGCGGTCTGCTCGGCCGAGGTCAGCACCTTGTCGAGCGAGACCATCGCCATGTTGCAGCGCGAGGCGAACTGGCCGTCCTCGTCGTAGACGAAGGCCACGCCGCCGCTCATGCCGGCCGCGAAGTTGCGCCCGGTCTTGCCGAGCACGGCCACCGTGCCGCCGGTCATGTACTCGCAGCCGTGGTCGCCCGTGCCTTCGATGACCGCCGTGGCGCCCGACAGGCGCACCGCGAAGCGCTCGCCGGCCACGCCGCACAGGTAGGCCTCGCCGGTGGTCGCGCCGTACAGCGCGGTGTTGCCGACGATGGTGTTGCGCGCGGCCTCGCCGCGGAAGTCGAGGCTGGGGCGCACCACCACGCGGCCGCCCGACAGGCCCTTGCCGGTGTAGTCGTTGGCGTCGCCGATCAGGTACAGCGTGATGCCGCGCGCCAGGAAGGCACCGAACGACTGGCCGCCCGTGCCCTCGAGCTGGATGCGGATCGAGTCGTCGGGCAGGCCCTGCGGATGCACCTTGGTCAGCGCGCCCGAGAGCATCGCGCCCACCGAGCGGTTGACGTTGCGCGCCACCTCGATGAACTGCACCTTCTCGCCCTTGTCGATCGCGGGACGCGACTTCTCGATCAGCCGGACGTCGAGCGCCTTGTCGAGGCCGTGGTCCTGGTTCTCGACATGGAAGCGCGAGACGTCGGCCGGCACGTTCGGCAGCGCGAACAGGCGGCTGAAGTCGAGGCCCGAGGCCTTCCAGTGCTCGATGCCCTTGCGCATGTCGAGCAGGTCGGCGCGGCCGATCATGTCGTCGAACTTGCGGATGCCGAGCTGGGCCATGATCTGGCGCACTTCCTCCGCGACGAAGAAGAAGTAGTTGACGACGTGCTCGGGCTTGCCCGAGAACTTCTTGCGCAGCACCGGGTCCTGCGTGGCCACGCCCACCGGGCAGGTGTTGAGGTGGCACTTGCGCATCATGATGCAGCCCTCGACCACCAGCGGCGCGGTGGCGAAGCCGAACTCGTCGGCGCCCAGCAGCGCGCCGATGGCGACGTCGCGGCCGGTCTTCATCTGGCCGTCGGCCTGCACGCGGATGCGGCTGCGCAGGCGGTTGAGCACCAGCGTCTGCTGGGTCTCGGCCAGGCCGATTTCCCACGGGCTGCCCGCATGCTTGATCGACGACCAGGGCGAGGCGCCCGTGCCGCCGTCATGGCCGGCGATCACGACGTGGTCGCTCTTGCACTTGGCCACGCCCGCGGCGATGGTGCCGACGCCGATCTCGCTGACCAGCTTCACGCTGATGCTGGCGTGCGGCGCGGTGTTCTTCAGGTCGTGGATCAGCTGGGCCAGGTCCTCGATCGAGTAGATGTCGTGATGCGGCGGCGGCGAGATCAGGCCCACGCCCGGCACCGCGTAGCGCTGCTTGCCGATGTACTCGGTGACCTTGCCGCCCGGCAGCTGGCCGCCCTCGCCCGGCTTCGCGCCCTGGGCCATCTTGATCTGGATCTGGTCGGCCGAATGCAGGTACTCGGCCGTGACGCCGAAGCGGCCCGAGGCCACCTGCTTGATGCGCGAGCGCAGCGAGTCGCCGTCCTTCAGCGGCAGGTCGACCTCGACGTTCTCGGCACCGATCACGCTGCGCAGCGTGTCGCCCTGCTTGATCGGGATGCCCTTGAGTTCGTTGCGGTAGCGCGCGGGGTCCTCGCCGCCCTCGCCGGTGTTGCTCTTGCCGCCGATGCGGTTCATGGCCACGGCCAGCACCGAGTGCGCCTCGGTGCTGATCGAGCCCAGCGACATCGCGCCGGTGGCGAAGCGCTTGACGATCTCGGCCGCCGACTCGACCTCGTCGACCGGAATCGCCTTCGCCGGATCGATCCTGAACTCGAACAGGCCGCGCAGCGTGAGGTGGCGGCGGTTCTGGTCGTTGATGAGCTGGGCGTATTCCTTGTACGTGTTCCAGTTGTTGGCGCGCGTGCTGTGCTGCAGCTTGGCGATCGCGTCGGGCGTCCACATGTGCTCCTCGCCGCGCGTGCGCCAGGCGTATTCGCCGCCGGCGTCGAGCATGTTCGAGAGCACCGGGTCGTCGCCGAAGGCGGCCTTGTGCATGCGGATGGCTTCCTCGGCGATCTCGAACACGCCGATGCCTTCCACGCGGCTGGCCGTGCCGGTGAAGTACTTGCTGACGGTCTCGCTGTTCAGGCCGATGGCCTCGAACAGCTGGGCGCCGCAGTAGCTCATGTAGGTGCTGACGCCCATCTTCGACATGATCTTCGACAGACCCTTGCCGATCGCCTTCACGTAGTTGTAGATCGCCTTCTCGGCGCTCAGCGCGCCCGGCAGGTCGGCGTGCATGCCGGCCAGGGTGTCCATCGCGAGGTAGGGATGGACCGCCTCGGCGCCGTAGCCCGCGAGCACGGCGAAGTGGTGCACCTCGCGCGCCGAGCCGGTCTCCACCACCAGGCCGGCCGTGGTGCGCAGGCCCTCGCGCACCAGGTACTGGTGCACGGCCGACAGCGCCAGCACGGCGGGGATCGCGACCTGCGTCGGGCCGACGCCGCGGTCGCTCACGATCAGGATGTTGTGGCCGCCCTTGATGGCATCGACGGCTTCGGCGCACAGCGAGGCCAGCTTGGCTTCGACGCCTTCGTCGCCCCAGGCGAGCGGGTAGGTGATGTCGAGCACGTAGCTCTTGAACTTGCCCTGCGTGTACTTGCCGATGTCGCGCAGCTTCGCCATGTCGGCGAAGTCGAGGATCGGCTGGCTCACCTCGAGCCGCATCGGCGGGTTGACCTGGTTGATGTCGAGCAGGTTGGGCTTCGGGCCGATGAAGGACACCAGCGACATCACGATGGCTTCGCGGATCGGGTCGATCGGCGGGTTCGTGACCTGGGCGAACAGCTGCTTGAAGTAGTTGTACAGCGGCTTGTTCTTGCTCGAGAGCACGGCCAGCGGGCTGTCGTTGCCCATCGAGCCGATGCCCTCTTCGCCGGCCTGCGCCATCGGGCTCATCAGGAACTTGATGTCTTCCTGGGTGTAGCCGAAGGCCTGCTGGCGGTCGAGCAGCGCGACCTGCGAGATCGGCGCGGCGACCGGCTCGGCCTGCACGCTATCGAGCTTGATGCGCAGGTTCTCGATCCACTGCTTGTAGGGCTTGCTGTTGGCGAGGGTGGCCTTGACCTCCTCGTCGTCGATCATGCGCCCTTGCTCGAGGTCGATCAGGAACATCTTGCCGGGCTGCAGGCGCCACTTGCGCACGATCTTCTGCTCGGGCACGGGCAGCACGCCCGACTCCGAAGCCATGATGACGAGGTCGTCGTCGGTCACGCAGTAGCGCGAGGGACGCAGGCCATTGCGGTCGAGCGTGGCGCCGATCTGGCGGCCGTCGGTGAACACGATCGAGGCCGGGCCGTCCCAGGGCTCGAGCATGGCGGCGTGGTATTCATAGAACGCGCGGCGGCGCGGGTCCATGGTGCTGTGCTGTTCCCAGGGCTCGGGAATCATCATCATCACGGCCTGGCTGATCGGGTAGCCGGCCATCGTCAGCAGCTCGAGGCAGTTGTCGAAGGTGGCGGTGTCGGACTGGCCCGCGAAGCTGATCGGGTAGAGCTTCTGCAGGTCGGGGCCGAGCACGGGCGAGGACATCACGCCCTCGCGCGCCTTCATCCAGTTGTAGTTGCCCTTGACGGTGTTGATTTCGCCGTTGTGCGCGACGTAGCGGTACGGGTGGGCCAGCGGCCACTCGGGGAAGGTGTTGGTCGAGAAGCGCTGGTGCACCAGGCCCAGGGCCGAGACGCAGCGCTTGTCCTGCAGGTCGAGGTAGTAGGTGCCGACCTGGTCGGCGAGCAGCAGGCCCTTGTAGACCACGGTGCGGCTCGACATGCTCGGAACGTAGTATTCCTTGCTGTGCTTGAGCTTCAGGCGCTGGATGTTGGCGCTCGCGGTCTTGCGGATCACGTAGAGCTTGCGTTCCAGCGCGTCCTGCACGATCACGTCGTTGCCGCGGCCGATGAAGACCTGGCGCAGCAGCGGTTCCTTTTCGCGCACGGTGGGCGACATCGGCATGTCGCGGTTGACCGGCACGTCGCGCCAGCCCAGCAGCACCTGGCCTTCGGCCTTGATCGCGCGTTCCATTTCCTGCTCGCAGGCCTGGCGCGAGGCGTGTTCCTTCGGCAGGAAGATCATGCCGACGCCGTACTCGCCCGGCGGGGGCAGCGTGACGCCCTGCTTGGCCATCTCGTCGCGGTACAGGTGGTCGGGCAGCTGGATCAGGATGCCGGCGCCGTCGCCCATCAGCTTGTCGGCGCCCACCGCGCCGCGATGGTCGAGGTTCTCGAGGATCTTCAAGCCCTGCAGCACGATGGCGTGGCTCTTCTCGCCCTTGATGTGGGCCACGAAGCCGACGCCGCAGGCATCGTGCTCGTCGGCACCGGAATACAGACCGTGTTGTTGGAGATGTTGAATCTCGGCAGCCGTCGTCATGGCGCACTCCTTCAGTTTTCGCAGGGATTGGGAGCATATTGCGATGCACAAAGAATGCCAAACACTTTAATAGGGGTCAGATTCCGATTAAATCTTGAGTTTTCTTGTCAGAATTTAATTGGGGACACATCAAATCAGATAGCAAAAGATCACGACTGGACAGCGGCTTCCGCCCTTTTCAGTTCAGCTCTTGGCGCCCGAAGGCGGCCGCCCGGCCTTGGCCGGCACCACTCGGCGCTCGGTGTTCTTCTGCAACGCTTCCAGGAAATCGGCGTCGCCGGCCGCCCAGCCACGCAGCGTGGCCTCGGTCAGCGCCGACTGGTCGGCGGCCCGGACCCCCGCGCGCACCAGTTCGACATACGCCGCCTCGCGCGCGAACGGGGTGTTGCCGAGCTCCCAGTACAGCGGATGGGGCGTGAGCAGCCGGTCGTGCCGCAACCCCGCGTAGTGCGCATGACTGGACCACGCGAAGTCGCGCGGATCGATCACCAGCCCCGCGCGCACCGGGTTGAGGTCGATGTAGGCCATGCAGGTCAGCAGGTAGCGCTCGGTCTGGATCAGGGTCGACCTGTAGCGCCCCTCCCACAGGGTGCCGCTGCGGCCATGGCGGTCGTTGAAGTAGCGCACGTAGCTGCGCCCGACCGACTGCATGAGCTGCGGCAGCCCCGTGGCGGTGTCGGGCGTGGCCAGCAGGTGGAAGTGGTTGTCCATCAGCACGTAGGCGTGCACCGCGACGCCGAAGCGCGTGGCGCTGTCGGCCAGCAGGGCGAGCAGCTTCTCGTGGTCGGCACGGTCCACGAAGATCGGCTGGCGGTTGTTGCCGCGCTGGATCGCATGGTGCGGCAGGCCGGCAAGGGTGAGGCGGGGAAGGCGGGCCATGGGCCAGGAAGGGGTTGACGCGCGGGACTTGTATCCTAAGCCGCCCGCCGAACCATCCCATCCTGGCGGGGGAGGAGCCATTCGATGTTCAAGTTCTTCAAGGAAATGCTCGATACGGTCAAGGAAGGCATGGCGGAGGGACGCGCCGAGCTGGCGCAGGAAACCGCCGAGCGCGAGGCCAAGGCGCAGCAGGACGGCGCGGCGCTCGAGGCCCGGCTCGCTGCCTCGTCGCGCTACGAGAACATGGCCGTGGCGCTGGCCGCGATCTACCGCGAGACCTTCGCCCCCGAGCTCAAGGCCGCCAGGGAAGCGAACCGCGGCGCGGTGCACCTGCTGTGCGTGCCGATCCCCGACGAGGAAGTCGGGCCGTGGAAGAAGCTGCTGGCACGCGACTTCGACGCGGACGGCGAGGCGCAGGCACGCGAAGCCATCGCCGACACCCACGACGCGACCGAGGCGATGGCCCGGAGCACGGATGGCGAACTGGCCGTGTGGATCGCCCGCTTCGCGCACCTCGCGACCGGCTCGGCGGCGGTCGGCTACCTGGAAGCGCGCGAGGCGCTGGACGCGCTCGAGCCGGCGGTGGCGCTGGCGGTCGAGCGCTTCGATGGCTGGGAGAGCTACGGCCGCAGCTTCCTCGAGGGCGAGCGCGATGCCGCGGGCAGCAACTTCATGGGCCGCAAGGTGCTGGCTTCGGTGACCGAGCGGCTGCTGGAAGACGAGCGCAGCCCATGGAAGACGCTGGACTGGCCCACGCGCGACGCGCTGCCTGCGCTGCTCGCCTCGCGCTGAGCCGGCGCGGCGTCAGGCTCAGTCGAGACTAAAGCGCGTATCGCCCAACGCATCGAGCCCGAACTGCGCCAGCAGTTCGCGCAGCCGCGCCGCCGCGCTCGCCTTGCGCTGGCCGGTGTGGCGCGCGAGGATCAGTTCGTTCTTCATGCTGTGCTCCCAGCCCACGAGCTCGGTCACGGTGACGCTGTAGCCGTTGGCCTCGAGGTACAGGCAGCGCAGCACGTTGGTGAGCTGGCTGCCGATCTCGCGCGTGTGCAGCGGATGGCGCCAGAGCTCGGCCAGCGGCGTGCGCGAGAGCGCGAGCGCCTTGGTCTCGCGTAGGCAGGCCGCCACCTCCGCCTGGCAGCACGGCACCAGCACCATGCAGCGGGCCTTCTTCGCGAGACCGAAGGCGATCGCGTCGTCGGTGGCGGTGTCGCAGGCATGCAGCGCGGTCACCACGTCGATCCGCGGCGGCAGCTCGCCCGCGGTGGCCGATTCGGCCACCGTGAGGTTGAGGAAGGACATGCGGTCGAAGCCCAGCCGCTGCGCGAGTTCGCGCGACTTCTGGACCAGCTCGGCGCGCGTCTCGATGCCGTAGACGTGACCGCCCTGCCCCGCGCGGAAGAACAGGTCGTAGACGATGAAGCCCAGGTACGACTTGCCCGCGCCATGGTCGGCCAGCGTGGCGTTGGCGCCGCCCTCGGGCAGCTCGCGCAGCAGCTGCTCGATGAACTGGAACAGGTGGTAGACCTGCTTGAGCTTGCGGCGCGAGTCCTGGTTGAGCCGGCCCTCGCGCGTGAGGATGTGCAGCTCCTTGAGCAGCTCGACCGACTGGCCCGGGCGCAAGGCCTCGGCGAGCTCGGCATCGGCCTTCGCCATCTTGGCGGTCTTGCCGCCCTTGGCGGAATGGTCGTCGCGGATCTTTTTCAAAGCGTGGGCATTCATGTGGGGGTGCTCCCGGGGCCGACATCGAGCGTGGCCCAGCCTTCGGGCCCGAGGGTCTCGAGGGTGTCGATGTTGCGGCCGAAGATCTCCTCGGCATCGGGAAAGGCCTCGACCGCGCGGTCCACGCTCTCTTCGCGCAGCAGGTGCAGCGTGGGATAGGGCGCGCGGTTGGTGGCGTTGCCGATGTCGTCGGGCTCGGTGCCGCCGAACTGGAATTGCGGATGGAAGCTCGCGAGCTGCAGCACGCCGTCGAAGCCGGCCTTGGCGAGCCGGCGCTCGGCGCGTGCCGTGAAGTCGTTGAAATCGAGGAAGTCCGAAAGCGCGCTCGGCGCGATCAGCAATGTGGTGTCGCGCTCGGCGGCATCGAGCGCGACCAATTGCCGGGCTTCGGCCAGCAATCCGTCGAGCAGGTCGTCATGCTCGGCCGGCAGATAGGTGGCGTAGTGGATCTGGCCCTTGACGTGCACGGCCTTCGCGAACGGGCACAGGTTGAGGCCGATCACCGCGCGCTCGAGCCAGCGGCGCGTGTCGGCAACGGCCTGCTCGGCCGTGACGAAGGCATCGCCGCTCATGGCGTCGCCGCCTCCAGTGCCAGCCGCGCGCGGCCGAGCCGGCGCGCGATCGCGATGCCGGTCAACGAGCAGGCGAGCGTCGCGACCCAGGTCCAGTGCCATCCGCCAACGCGGTGCGCCACCCAGGCAACAGTCGGCGGCGCCAGGAACTGGCCCAGCGACGAGGCCTGCTGCATCAGTCCGACGGTGGTCGAGACGGTGGCCGGCCCGGGCGCGAAGCGAACGCCGAGCAGGAACAGCGTGGCCGGCACCATGCCGCCCGCGAGCGAGAAGGCGCAGACGGCCACGAAGCGCAGCGAGGCGGGCAGCCCGATGGCATCGGCGCCCGGCCCGCGCAGTTCCGCGAAGGCCGCGATGCCGCCCAGCGCCATGATCAGGAAGCCCCACTGCAGCAGCCGCTCGGGCGCGATGCCGCGCTGCAGCCAGCGCCCGCCCATGATGTTGCCGACGATGTTCATCGCGGCCGCCAGCGCCGTGAGCACCGCGTTCCAGCCGGCCGGCACGCCCGCGCCGGCATAGATCGCGGGCAGGAAGCCGATCACTGCCATCCACTGCGCCGAGTAGACGGCGAAGCTCAGCGCCGTAAGCCAGGGGCCGCGCGCGCCGACCGTGGTGCGCAGGCGCGACCAGCCGCTCTCGGGCACGGCGGCGGCGATCGGCGCGCGCTGCCGGTCGGCCGGCACCGCGACGAACAGCCAGGCCGCCGCCAGCGCCGACACCAGCGACAGCGCCCACCACCAGCCGGGCCAGCCGTTCCAGCCGATCAATACCGGGCCGAGCAACAGGGCCAGCGCCACGCCGAGGGGCATGTAGGCGCCCCAGAGCCCCAGTGCGGCCTTGTCGGCGCCCGCGGGCGTGAGGGCGCGGATCAGGCCCGGGCCCGGCATCACCGCCAGCAGGAAGCCGACGCCCTCGACGGCGCGCAGCACCAGCAGCCAGGGCACGGCCTGCTCGGCCGGCAGATGGCTGCCGACCGCGCCGCCCGCGAGGCTGGCCAGGGTCAGCACCGCCAGTCCGCCCAGCATGCTGCGGCGCAGGCCGATGGTGTCGGCCGCCAGGCCCGCGAGCAGGCCCAGCGTCATGCTCGCGACCTGGACCAGCGAGAGCAGGAAGCCGGCCTCGACCAGGCCGATGCCCAGCGAAGCCTGCAGCGCCGGCACCGCGGGCGGCAGCTTGCCCAGGTGCAGCGCGGCGCTGACGCCCGCGACCACGACCACGACCGCGAAGGCGGCCGCGGGGATGCGCGGGCGCGCGCCGGGCGATGTCATGCCGTCGGCCCGTCGGCGCGCGCAATGCCGCGCCGGCCGGTCAGCCGTTCGTGCTCGCGCATCGCGAAGCGGTCGGTCATGCCCGCGATGTAGTCGGCCACGGCACGCGGGCGGTCGGCGCGCTCGGCGAAGGACTCGGGCATCTCGGCGCCGCGCTCGAGGTAGGCATCGAACAGTTCGCGCACCACCTCGCGCGCCTGGTCGGTGGTCTGCACCACCTGCGGATGGCGGTAGAGATTGCGGAACAGGAAGCGCTGCAGGGTCTCCGACTGCGCGCGCATGCCCTCGCTGAACGCGACCACCGGCGGCGCGCGGCGCACCGCGTCGGCGTCGCCGGGTGCGAGCGCCTCGAGCGTGGCGCGGGTGGCGTCGATCACGTCGTAGACCTGGGCGCTGAGCATGCGGCGGATGGTCTCGTAGAGCACGCGGCGGCCGCTGAGCGCCGGGTATTCGGCCAGCGCCTCGCGCCGGTAGCGTTCGAACAGCTCGACCTCGGCCAGTTGCTCGACCGCGATCAGGCCGGAGCGCACGCCGTCGTCGATGTCGTGGGCGTTGTAGGCGATCGCATCGGCCAGGTTGCACAGCTGCGCCTCGAGGCCGGGCTGGGTGCGGTCGATGAAGCGGCGCGCCACGCCGCCGGGCTCGGCCGCCTCGAGCTTCTCGGCGTTGGCGCGCGAGCAGTGCTTGAGGATGCCCTCGCGCGTCTCGAAGCTGAGATTGAGGCCGTCGTACTGCGGATAGCGATGCTCGAGCGCATCGACCACGCGCAGGCTCTGCAGGTTGTGCTCGAAGCCGCCGTGCTCGACCATGCAGGCATTGAGCGCGTCCTGCCCCGCATGGCCGAAGGGCGTGTGGCCCAGGTCATGGGCCAGCGCGATGGCTTCCACCAGGTCCTCGTTGAGCCGCAGCGCGCGCGCGATGGAACGGCCGAGCTGCGCCACCTCGAGCGAATGCGTGAGCCGCGTGCGGAACAGGTCGCCCTCGTGATTGAGGAACACCTGGGTCTTGTAGACCAGCCGCCGGAACGCCGTCGAATGCACGATGCGGTCGCGGTCGCGCTGGAAGGCGTCGCGCGTGGGCGCGGGCGGCTCGGGATGACGTCGGCCGCGCGAACGCGCGGGATGCGAGGCGTAGGGCGCGAGGCTCATGGATCCGCGGGGGCGATGCCGGCCATCGGAAGGGGGTTCAGGCCGCCGCGCAGAATTGCGCGAGCACCTCGCGCACCAGCGCGTCGGGCGCGCCGCGCATGATCGCGGAACCCGGCTTGTCGATCACGACGAAGCGGATCTCGCCGCCCTCGGATTTCTTGTCGACGCGCATCAGTTCCAGGTAGCGGTCGGCGCCGAGGTCGGGACCGACCGTGGGCAGGCCGGCGCGCTGGATCAGGCGGGTCAGGCGCTCGACGAAGGCCGCATCCACGCCGCCAAGGCGCTGCGACAGCCGCGCCGCCATCACCATGCCGCAGCCCACGGCCTCGCCATGCAACCATTCGCCATAGCCCAGGCCCGATTCGATCGCATGGCCGAAGGTGTGGCCGAAATTGAGGATGGCGCGCAGGCCCGTTTCGCGCTCGTCCTGGCCGACCACCAGCGCCTTGATCTCGCAGCTGCGCTTGACCGCATGCGCGAGCGCGGCGGGATCGCGCGCCACCAGGGCCTCGATGTTCGACTCGATCCAGTCGAGGAAAGCCATGTCATGGATCGGCCCGTACTTGATGACCTCGGCCAGGCCGGCGCTGAGCTCGCGCGGCGGCAAGGTCTGCAGGGTGCCGAGGTCGCAGACCACCAGCTGCGGCTGGTAGAACGCGCCGATCATGTTCTTGCCCAGCGGATGGTTGATGGCCGTCTTGCCGCCGACCGAGGAATCGACCTGCGCCAGCAGCGTGGTCGGCACCTGGACGAAGGGCACGCCGCGCATGTAGCTGGCGGCCGCGAAGCCGGTCATGTCGCCCACCACGCCGCCGCCGAGCGCGAACAGCACGGTCTTGCGGTCGCTGCCGTGGCCGAGCAGCGCATCGAAGATCAGGTTCAGGGTCTCGAGGTTCTTGTAGGCCTCGCCATCGGGCAGCTCGAGCAGATGCACCTGCCGGAACCGGCCGGCCAGCGCCTCGCGAAGCGCCTGGGCGTAGAGCGGCGCGACCGTGGTGTTGCTGACGATCAGCGCGCTGGCCGCCTGCGGCACGACGCCGTAGGTCCGGGGATCGTCGAACAGGCCGGCGCCGATGAGGATGGGATAGCTGCGGTCGCCGAGCGGGATGTCGACGCGTTCGAGGGCGGGCGGGGAAACGGAGGCGGCGGGCGATGGCATGGCGGGAGTTTAGGCGGTGCGGCGCCGACGGGCCGAACGCCGGCGCCAAGCGCCCGGGCGCGCGAGGGTCGATGCGCCTCGGGTCGCGCGCTCAGTCCGAAGACACGGTCGGCTCGGGCCCCTCGGGATGCGCGCCGGGCGACACGATGCCCGCCAGCTCGAGCTGCATCACGATGATGTTCACGAGCGTCGCGACCGTGGGACGGCCGGTGTCGACCACGTCGTGGGCCGTCTCGCGGTAGAAGGGATCGCGCGCGTCGTGCAGCTCGCGCAGCCGGCCCAGCGGATCGGCCACCTGCAACAGCGGGCGCTTGACGTCGTGGCGCAGCCGCCGGAACAGGTCCTCGGGCGAGGACCGCAGGTAGATCACGTGGAAATGGCCGCGCAGTTGCCGGCGGTTGGCCTCGCGCAGCACCGCGCCCCCCCCGGTGGCCAGCACGCCGTGCGCGCCAGCAGCCAGCTCGGCGATCACCTGCTGCTCGAGGTCGCGGAAGGCGGCTTCACCTTCGCGCTCGAAGTAGTCGCGGATCGAGCAGCCGATGCGCTGCTCGATCTCGTGGTCGGTATCGACGAAGGGAAGGTCGAGACGCTGCCCCAGCCGCCGGCCCACCGCGGACTTTCCGGCGCCGGGCAATCCGACGAGTGCGACGGCCACGCCGTGGCTGCTACGCCCGCGCGTCAGCGCGCGGCGTTGCGGTCGGTAATCATCTTCGGGGTGATAAAGACGAGCATTTCGGTCTTGTTCGCAATGCGAGTGCGTGTGCGGAACAGCGCCCCCAGATAGGGCACTTCACCCAGCACCGGCACGCGCGACTCGTCATTGGATTCGTTGAGCTCGAAGATACCACCGATGACGACCGTGCCGCCGTTTTCGACCAGCACCTCGGTCTGGACGTGCTTGGTGTTGATGGCCGGACCGGCCGTGGTGTTGATACCCCGGGCATCCTTGCTCACGTCGAGCGTCAGAATGATGTTGCCCTCGGGCGTGATCTGGGGCGTGACTTCGAGCTTGAGCACGGCCTTGCGGAACGAGATCGAGGTGGCGCCGCTCGAGGTCGCCTGCTGGTAGGGGATTTCCTCGCCCTGCTCGATCAGGGCCTTCGTCTGGTCGGCCGTGATGACGCGGGGGCTGGAGACCAGCTTGCCCTTGCCGTCGGCTTCGAGCGCCGAGATCTCGAGGTTCAGCATGCGGGAGAAGCTGGAGTTGAACAGCGAGATGGCGAAGGTGCCCGCCGCGACGCCGTTGCCGGTGGGGTCCGACGCCGGCATGTTGACGAAGTTCGAGTTGGTCCAGGTGGTGGTGGCCGTGCTTCCGCTGCCGTTGGTGCCCTGGGTCACGACCGGCATCACGCCGATGTTTCCGAATGCCCGATTGCCGTTGGCCGACGCCACGCGTTCGCCCGCAATACCGCCCCCCAGGCGCGCGCCCAGCGACTTGCCGAAGGTATCGGTCGCTTCGACGATGCGGGCCTCGATCAGCACCTGGCGCACGGGCACGTCCAGTTTCTGGATCAGCTCCGACACCTGGGCAAGGCGGGAGGGAATGTCCGAAACGAAGAGCTGGTTGGTGCGCGCTTCCGCGATCACGCTGCCGCGCGGGCTCAGGATGCGCGTGGCCGAGCCGGAACCGCCTCCGCCCCCGGCCGAGGCTCCCGTTCCCGTCAGCCCCTGGGCGATCGTGATGGCCTTGGTGTAGTTCAACTGGAACGACTGCGTCCGCAGCGGCTCGAGGTTTTCGATCGCGGCCTTGGCCTCGAACTCGAGCTTTTCCTTGGCATTGATCTCGTCCTTGGGCGCGATCCACAGCACGCTGCCGTTCTTGCGCATGCCGAGGTTCTTGGCCTGCATGATGATGTCGAGCGCCTGGTCCCAAGGCACGTCCTTGAGCCGCAGGGTCAGCGCGCCGGTCACCGAGTCGGAGGTCACGATATTGAAGTTCGTGAAGTCGGCGATCACCTGCAGCAGCGAGCGGATCTCGATATTCTGGAAATTCAGCGACAGTTTCTCGCCCGTGTAGCCCACGCCCTGCGTCAGCTTGGTCGGGTCCACCTTGCGTGCGCGGACTTCCACCACGAACTGGTTGTCGCTCTGGTAGGCACTGTGCTCCCAGTCGCCCTTGGCCTCGATCGTCATGCGGACGCGATCGCCGGCCTGCTGGGCCGTGATCGATTGCACCGGCGTATTGAAGTCGGCGACGTCGAGGCGACGGCGCAGCCCCTCGGGCAAGGTGGATTTGGTGAACTCCGCCACCAGGGTCTTGCCCTGCTGCCGCAGATCGACGCCCACCTGGTTGTTGGCCAGGTCGATGATCACGCGGCCCGTGTTGTCGGGGCCCAGGCGGAAATCGACGTCGCGCAACGGCAGCATGTCGCGGTTGCGGTTCTCGGCGAAGGCCGCGGAGGCGGATGCCGCGAGCGCGACGCCGGCCACGGGCTCGAGCGTCACCAGCAGCGACTTGCCCTGGATCTCGGTCTTGTACGCGGTGGCCTGCTTGAGGTTGAGCACCACGCGGCTGCGCTCACCGGCCTGCACCACGTTGACCGAACGCAGGTTGCCCTGATTCATCTCGATCGCGGAGCGCCCGATGGCATTCGTGACACCGGGAAAATCAAGCGCGATGCGCGCGGGCGTCTGGACTGCGAACCCATTGGGCACCGCGGTGAGCGGTTGCGCCAGATCGATGCGGACCACCTCCGCACCCGACTGCGTCGAACTGGTCACCGCCTCGATGGCGTTCTGCGCCTGGGCCACGGCGAACGCGCCACATGCCAGCAGTCCCAGGGCGACGCTTCGCAGCCGCCGCGCCATCTTCGATTTTTCTAGGTTCATTTCGCACTCTCTTGCAACTGCAGCGATGCTGCGCGTTCGATCCATTCGCCAGCCGCGTCCTGCACGATCTCACGCAGGGCGACTTCGCTTTCGTTGATTCGGGTGATGCGGCCGTAATTGAGGCCGAGGTACTCGCCGACGCGCACCTTGTAGAGCAGCTTGTCGACCTTCAGCAGGGCCACGGGCTGCCCGTTGCGGTTCATGGTGCCGACCATCGCCATCGAATCGAGCGGGAAGGCCTCGAGGGCCTCCTTGCGGCGCGCCAGCTCGGGAGCGATCAGGTCGGAACTGCCTTGCTGGTTCGACTCTCGACGCAGCGCCTGCGTGAGCTTGAGCTTGTTGAAGGGCTCGAACGACGAGGCTTCCGTGTAGGCCTGCGGCGTGAATCGTTTCGGCTCCGCGATCGGGGCGATGCTGGGCTTGACCTGGGCACGCTGCTCCACCATCCAGCGCTGGAGATCTTCCTGTTCGGAGTCGCCGCAGCCACTCAGGCCGATCACGGCGGGCAAGAGCCACAGCAGATGGGTGGCCGTCTTCATTTCTTCTTGCCCTTCGGCGCCGCGGCACGCTTCTGGGCCATGCGCTCTTCCTCGTCGAGATAGCGATAGGTGCGCGCAGTCGCATCCATCGTCAGCACATCCTTGTCCTTCTGCGGCGTCACGCTCAGATTGTTGAGCGTGACGATGCGCGAGAGGCTCGCGATATCGGCCGCGAACGCACCCATGTCGTGATAGCGGCCAGTGACGCGCACCGCGATCGGCAATTCGGCGTAGTAGTCCTTCACCACGACCTGGCCCGGACGGAACAGCTCGAACTGCAGGCTGCGACCGAGCCCGGCCTGGTTGATGTCCGACAGCAGCGCGTCCATCTCGGCCTTGCTCGGCAACTGCTTCTCGAGCAGCGTGACGTACTGCTGCACCTGCTCGCGCTGCTTCTTCAGCAGGTCGAGATTGGCCGCCTGGGCCACCTTCTTCTGATAGTCGGCCTTGAGCGCGACTTCCTTGCCGCGCTCCGATTCGAGCTCGTCGTTCGAATTCGTGAGCCAGACGAACCACAGGGCTACCACCACGACGACGGTCAGCCCCAGGCACAGCGCATAGCGCGGCACGGAAGGCCAGCTCGCGGGGTCGTTGGTGTTGAGGCCACGGAACTGGTCGCCGAAGCGGCGCATCGCGGCGCCGACATCGACCTTGGGAGAGGAGCGGGTGCTTGCCATGATCGTCTAGCCCTTGGACTGCGCCGCGGCGGCCAGCGCCTTGTCGGCCGCCGCCTTCTGCGCGTCGGTCGGCCGCTTGAGGCCGATGCGCATGGTGAAGTTCGCCACCCGACGCTGGTCGCGCTGGTTCGCGCTCAGGCTCACGGTGGCGGAAGTGATCTCGACCAGCTCCGGCTTCACCAGCCAGGGGCTGTTGTTGCCGAGGTTGCGCAGCAGCTCCGACACGCGCTCGTTCGATTGCGCCATGCCCTGCAGCGTGACGGTCTGGTTGTCCTGCTTCATGTTCGACAGGTAGACGCCGTCGGGCAGTTGCCGCACCAGTTCGTTGAGCAGATGCACCGGCAGGTTGCGGTCGCCCTGCAGGTCCTCGACAGCCTGCTGGCGCGCGCGCAGCGCCGCGATCTCGTCCTGCAGGGTCGAGATCTCCTTGATCTCGACCTCGAGCTTCTTGATCTCGCCCTGCAGGAAGCGGTTCTTCGACTGCTGGGCCGAGATCTGGGCCTCGAACCAGAGGTAGCCCAGGCAGGCGATCAGGCCGCCGAGTAGCGCGGCGCCGGCCAGGGTGCCGAAGAAGGCCTCGCGCCGGCGCTTGCGCGCGGCCTCGCGGTGAGGGAGCAGATTGATCAGGATCACTGCAGGAACCTCCGCATCGCCAGGCCGCAGGAGGTCAGGTAGGAAGGCGCTTCGCGCCGGACCTTCTTCTCGCGGATGTTCGAACCGAGCTCCATGCCGTCGAAGGGATTCACGAGCGAGCAGGCGAAGGAGGTCTGCCGCGTCACCGCGTTGCTCAGGCCCGGCAGCGAGGCCGAGCCGCCGGCCAGCATCACGTAGTCGACGCGGTTGTGCGGCGTGCTGGTGAAGAAGAACTGCAGCGCGCGCGCGATTTCCTGGGCGATGCTCTCGACGAAGGGCTTGAGGACGCCCGAGCCATAGTCGTCGGGCAGGTCGCCGCTGCGCTTCTTGGCCTCGGCCTCCTCGGCCGAGAAGCCGTACTGGCGCACGATCATCTGGGTCAGCTGGGCGCCGCCGAAGGCCTGGTCGCGGTCGTACAGCACTTCCTGGTTGCGCAGCACCTGCATGCTGGTGGTGAAGGCGCCGACCTCGAACAGGGCGACGATCGCATCCTGGCCCTTGCCCGGCAACTGCTCGATCAGGCGCGCGGTGGCGAGGCGCGAGGCATAGGACTCGACGTCCAGGATCATGGCCTTGAGGCCCGCCGCTTCGGCCAGGCCTTCGCGGTCCTGCACCTTTTCCTTGCGCGAGGCGGCGATCAGCACTTCGACGTCGCCCGCCGAACTCAGGCTCGGCCCGGTCACGCAGAAATCGAGGCTCACTTCGTCGAGCGAGAAAGGAATGTATTGATTTGCTTCCGATTCGACCTGGATCTCGAGCTCCTGCTCGCTCATACCGCCCGGAAGAATGATCTTCTTGGTGATCACCGCCGAGGGCGGCAGCGCCAGCGCCACATTGCGGGTGCGAGTGCCGCTCTTGCGCACCACGCGGCGCACGGCCTCGGCGACTTCGTCGAACTTCTCGACGTTGCCATCGGTGATCCAGCCGCGCTCGAGCGGCTCGATGGCGCAGCGTTCCAGGATCAGCTTGCCGCTGGCTTCACGGCCGAGCTCGACCAGCTTGACGCTGGACGAACTGACATCCAGCCCGAGCAGGGGGGCGTTCTGACGACGAAACAATGTTCCAAGAGCAGCCAAGTTCTGTCCCTCTTCCCCTGCATTTGTAACCAATGGAAAAAATTGAATTCGGTTGCATGCTAGCAGCACGCCCGACGCCATCCAAGGGGCGCATCGGGACGGCAGGTCCGATCGTTGCCAAAACCTGACGTTAAAGCCTCGCTTTGTAACTTTCGGATTAGGACTTGGGACCCTGGCAAACAAGAGGGCCCGCCGAGGGGGTGGCTTTTTATAATGCGCGGTGACTCTCGGGCCCTCCATGCAAGAAAACACACGGCCAACGCCAAACTCCAAGCGCCCAGCCAACACCCCACCCGCCTCCACCCGGCCCGCCTGGCTCAAATGGCTGCTGCGCTTCGTGTTCTGGGGCCTGGGCATCGCCGCGGCCGGCGTGCTGTCGGTGATCTGCGTGGTCGCGGTGGCGCTGGCGGTCGCCTATCCGAACCTGCCCGACATCTCCGAGCTCTCCGACTACCGGCCCAAGCTGCCGCTGCGCGTGTTCTCGGCCGAAGGCATCCAGATCGGCGAATTCGGCGAGGAGCGCCGCAACCTGACGCCGATCTCCGCCATTCCCAAGGTGGTGAAGGACGCCGTGCTGGCGGCCGAGGACGCGCGCTTCTACGACCATGGCGGCGTCGACTACAAGGGCATGATTCGCGCCGGCCTCGCGAACATGAACCGCGTGAAGAGCCAGGGCGCCTCCACCATCACCATGCAGGTGGCGCGCAACGTCTACCTGAGCTCCGAGAAGACGCTCACGCGCAAGATCTACGAGGTGTTGCTGACCTTCAAGCTCGAGCACCTGCTGAGCAAGGACCAGATCTTCGAGATCTACCTGAACCAGATCTACCTCGGCAACCGCGCCTACGGCTTCGCCGCCGCCTCCGAGGCCTACTTCGGCAAGCCGCTGTCCGAGCTCACCATCGCCCAGGCCGCGATGCTGGCCGGCCTGCCCAAGGCACCCGGCGCGAACAACCCGGTGAACAACCCGCAGCGCGCGCGCGGCCGGCAGTTCTACGTGATCGACCGCATGCAGGAAGCAGGCTTCATCACCGCCGATCAAGCCGCGGCCGCCAAGAAGGAAGAGCTGCACCTGCGCGACGCCGCCGACCCGAACCGGCTGCATGCCGAGTACGTGGCCGAGACGGTGCGCCAGCTGATGTACGCGCAGTACGGCGACAGCACCTACACGCGCGGCCTCAAGGTCTACACCTCGCTCGTGGCGGCCGACCAGGCCGCCGCCTACAAGGCGCTGCGCAAGGGCATCATGGATTACGAGCGCCGCCAGATCTACCGCGGCCCCGAGAAGTTCGTCGAGCTGCCGAACGACGCCAAGGATCTCGACGAAGCGGTGGACGACGCGCTCAGCGACCATCCCGACAACGGCGACGTGATGGCCGCCGTGGTGCTCAAGGCCACGGCCAAGCAGATCGACGCGGTGCGCGGCAACGGCGACGCGGTGCAGATCACGGGCGAAGGCCTCAAGCCCGCGCAGTCGGGCCTTTCCGACAAGGCACCGCCCAACATCAAGATCCGCCGCGGCGCGGTGATCCGCGTGGTGAAGACGCCCAAGAACACCTGGGAGATCACCCAGCTGCCCGAGGTCGAGGGCGCCTTCGTCGCCATGGACCCGCGCGACGGCGCGATCAAGGCGCTGGTCGGCGGCTTCGACTTCGGCAAGAACAAGTTCAACCACGTCACCCAGGCCTGGCGCCAGCCCGGTTCGAGCTTCAAGCCCTTCATCTACTCGGCCGCGCTCGAGAAGGGCTTCACGCCCGCCACCGTGATCAACGACGGCCCGCTGTTCTTCGATGCCGGCACCACCGGCGGCCAGCCCTGGGAGCCCAAGAACTACGGCGGCGGCTACGACGGCCCGATGTCGATGCGCACCGCGCTGATGAAGTCGAAGAACCTGGTCTCGATCCGCATCCTGCAGTCGATCGGCACGCGCTACGCGCAGGACTGGATCACCAACTTCGGCTTCGAGCGCGAGAAGCACCCGGCCTACCTGCCGATGGCGCTCGGCGCGGGCTCGGTCACGCCGATGCAGATGGCGGTGGGCTATTCGGTGTTCGCCAACGGCGGCTACCGCGTCAATCCCTACCTCGTGACGCGCATCACCGACCACAAGGACAAGCTGCTGGTCGACAAGCAGCCGCCGCTGCTCAACGAGGCGCTGCGCGCCATCCCGCAGCGCAACGCCTTCATCATGGACAGCCTGCTGCAGTCGGTGGCGCGCGCCGGCACCGCGGCCAAGGCCCAGGCGATGCTCAAGCGGCCCGACCTCTACGGCAAGACCGGCACCACCAACGACTCGCTCGATGCCTGGTTCGCGGGCTTCCAGCCGACCATGACCGCGATCTCGTGGATCGGCTACGACACGCCTCGCAACCTCGGCGACCGCGAGACCGGCGGCGGCCTGAGCCTGCCGATCTGGATCAACTTCATGGAAACCGCCATCAAGGGCACGCCGGTCACCGACCTCTCGACGGCGCCGCCTTCCGGCGTGGTGAACGTGGGCGGCGAGTGGTACTACGACGACTATGCGCCGGGCCGCGGCGTGGCCAGCCTGGGGGTCGATACGGCACCGGCGGCGCCGGCCGAATCGCTGAGCGGCGCGCCGGTGAGTCCGCCGGCACCGCCCGAGGAGCGCAGCCGCATCCTCGACCTGTTCCGCAACTGAGTCCGAGCCGCGGGCCTCAGCCCGCGGCGAAGCTCAGCGACTGTCCCGCCTGCAGCGTCGCCTCGCGCGAGAGGTTGCCGAAGAACTCCTCGCCGCTCTTGGTGTCGATCCAGGCCCGGCCGTCGAAGCGATAGTGGTAGCCGCCCGAGCGCGCCGCGAGCCAGATCTCCTGCAGCGGCTTCTGCAGGTTCACGATCAGCTGGCTGCCGTTGGGAAACGAAATCGTGATCATGCCGCCCACGCGCTGGTTGTCGATGTCGGCGTCCGTGGCGTCGTTGATGCGATCGCAGCCCTGCTCGATCGCTGCCAGCGCGGCTTCGGCGCGGTCCATGTATTCGGAGTCCGTCATTACAATTTCGTTATGTTGAATGTCCACCAAATTCTAGTGAGCGCCCGCGGCCGCACTGCGCTCATGGTCTGCCTCGCCGCCACCACCCTTGGCCTGGCCGCCTGCGGACAACGCGGTGCCCTCTACCTGCCGACCGATCCGGCCGCCTCGCAGCGCGCCACGCTGCCCGACCTGCTGACGCCCAGCATGCCCGGCGGCACCAGCGATGCCACCCCGTCTTCCGGCGCCGGCCAGGCCGCGCCGAAGCCCGCCACCGCCAGCAGCGGAGCCGCCCGATGAGCACCCTTCCCCTGCCCGGCCATCCCCACATCGCGCAGCGCGACGGCGCGCTCCAGGTCGAAGGCGTGTCGCTCGACGCGCTCGCGCGCGAGCATGGCACGCCCTTGTTCGTCTACTCGAAGCAGTGGATGCTCGACGCCCTGGCCGCCTACCAGCGCGGCTTCGAGGGCCGCGACGCGCTGGTCTGCTACGCGATGAAGGCCAACTCCTCGCTCGGCGTGCTGCGCGTGTTCGCCGAGGCCGGCTGCGGCTTCGACATCGTCTCGGGCGGCGAACTCGCGCGCGTGCTCGCGGTCGGCGCCGATCCGGAGAAGATCATCTTCTCGGGCGTCGGCAAGACCCGCGCCGAGATGCGCCAGGCGCTCGCGGCTGGCATCGCCTGCTTCAACGTCGAAAGCGAGGCCGAACTCGACGTGCTCAACGAGGTCGCGCTGGCCGAGAAGGCGCGCGCGCCGATCAGCATCCGCATCAATCCCAACGTCGACCCCAAGACCCATCCCTACATCTCCACCGGCCTCAAGGGCAACAAGTTCGGCATCGCGCACGACCGCGCGGTGCAGGCCTATCGCCATGCGGCCAGCCTGCCCGGCCTCGAGGTGGTCGGCATCGACTGCCACATCGGCTCTCAGATCACCGACGCCTCGCCCTACTTCGACGCCGTCGAGCGCGTGCTCGACCTGGTCGAGGCGATCGAGGCCGCGGGCATTCCCATCCATCACCTGGACTTCGGCGGCGGCCTGGGCATCGACTACAACGGCGACACGCCGCCGCAGGCCGATGCGCTGTGGCAGCAGCTGCTCGCACGGCTCGACGCGCGCGGCTTCGGCCAGCGCAAGCTGGTGATCGAGCCGGGCCGCTCGCTGGTGGGCAATGCCGGCGTGTGCCTGACCGAGGTGCTCTACACCAAGCCCGGCGAGGACAAGAACTTCTGCATCGTCGACGCGGCCATGAACGACCTGCCGCGTCCCGCGATGTACCAGGCCTTCCACCGCATCGTGCCGCTGCGCGAGCGCGCCGGCGCGGGCGCCACCTACGACGTGGTGGGCCCGGTCTGCGAAAGCGGCGACTGGATCGGCCGCGACCGCGAGCTCAACGTGGTGGCCGGCGACCTGCTGGGCGTGCTCTCGGCCGGCGCCTATTGCATGAGCATGGCGAGCAACTACAACACCCGCGCGCGCGCGGCCGAGGTGCTCGTGAGCGGCGCGGCGGCCACGCTGATCCGCCGGCGCGAGACGATGGAAGACCAGCTGCAGGCCGAGCTGCAGGCTGCCAGGGGCTGAGCCGGGCCGCGGCTAGTTCGACGGCCGCGCCCGCGCGCCGGCTTGCGCCGCAGGCACGCCGGCCTTGCGGCCGCGCAGCCAGCGCCAGGCACGCCAGGCCAGCAGCACGCCGATGATCGCCGCGTAGACGAACACCTCGGCGAAGTTGTTCTTGCCCGCGCGCATCCAGAAGAAGTGCAGCAGGCCCAGCCCCGCGATCAGGTAGACCAGCTTGTGCAGCAGCTGCCAGCGCTTCGCGCCCATGGCCTTGATCGCGCGGTTGAACGAGGTCAGCGCCAGCGGCGTCAGCAGCACGAAGGCCGAGAAGCCCACGAGGATGAACGGCCGCTTGGCGATGTCCTTCGCGATCTCGCCCCAGTCGAACCCCATGTCGAACCACGCGTAGCACAGCAGGTGCAGCACGACGTAGAAGTAGGCGTAGAGACCCAGCATGCGGCGCAAGCGCGCGAGGCCGTTCCACTTGGTCGTCACGCGCAGCGGCGTGACCGCCAGCACGATGCACAGGAAGCGCAGGGTCCAGTCGCCGGTCGCGCGGATCAGGTACTCCTGGGGATTGGGGCCCAGCTGGTCGACCACCACGCCGTAGGCCAGCCACGCGAACGGCAGCAGGCACAGCACGAAGACGAAGGGCTTGGCGGCGGGATGCAGCAGCAGCTTGTTCATGACGTCCGGGTCGCGCCCCCGCGGGTTGCGGGGGTGCGCGCCCGCCTCAGTAGTTCTTCTTCAGGTCCATGCCCGCATAGAGCTGGCCGACCTGCGCTTCGTAGCCGTTGAACAGCAGCGTCTTGTTGCGCTTGGCGAACAGGCCGCCGCCGTCGCCGATGCGGCGCTCGGTCGCCTGGCTCCAGCGCGGATGGTCGACGTTCGGGTTCACGTTCGAATAGAAGCCGTACTCCTGCGCCGCCGCCTTGTTCCAGGCCGTGCTCGGCTCCTTCTCGACGAAGCGGATCTTCACGATCGACTTGGCCGACTTGAAGCCGTACTTCCACGGCACCACGAGCCGCACCGGCGCGCCGTTCTGGTTCGGCAGCACCTCGCCGTACATGCCGAAGGCCAGCAGCGTGAGCGGGTGCATCGCCTCGTCCATGCGCAGGCCCTCGGTGTAGGGCCAGTCGAGCACGCGCGAGCCGACGAAGGGCATGGTCTTGGGATCGGCCAGGGTCACGAACTCGATGAACCTGGCGTTGCCCTGCGGCTCGACCTTCTTGATGAGTTCGGCCAGCGAATAGCCGACCCACGGGATCACCATCGACCAGCCCTCGACGCAGCGCAGCCGGTAGATGCGTTCTTCCTGCGCGCTGAGCTTGAGCAGGTCCTCGATCGTGTACTTGCCGGGCTTCTTCACCAGCCCCTCGACCTCGACGCTCCAGGGCCGGGTCTTGAGCGTGCCGGCGTTCTTGACCGGGTCGCCCTTGTCGGTGCCGAACTCGTAGAAGTTGTTGTAGCTCGTCGCGTCCTTGTAGTCGGTGAGCTTCTCCATCGTCTGCGCACCGGGCACCGCGGATTTCGCGCCCGGCAGCGCCTCGAGCTTGTTCGGCCGCGCCGTCTGCGCCAGCGCCTCGCGGCCCGCGAAGGAGGCCAGCGCGGCACCGGCCGCGCCGCCCGCCATCAGCTTGAGCAGGTCGCGCCGCCCTTCGTAGAGGGCGCGCGGCGTGATCTCGCTGGAGCGCGGATGGATGAAGCCGCTGTTGCGGCGCGACGGACGGGAATGGAACGACATGACGGGCCTTTCGCTGGAATCGTTGTGTTCGGAAGGTAGTTCGTGGCCACCCCCGATTCGGTTACGCGCACGCGGGGCGCGCGGTTTCAATTCTTCGCGAAAGCCCGTTCGCGCGTGTCTACAGCGTGCCGTAGCTGTGCAGGCCGCTCAGGAACATGTTGACGCCGAGGAAGGCGAAGGTCGTGACCGCCAGCCCCGCGAGCGCCCACCAGGCCGCCACGGTGCCGCGCAGGCCCTTGACCAGGCGCATGTGCAGCCAGGCCGCGTAGTTGAGCCAGACGATCAGCGCCCAGGTCTCCTTCGGGTCCCAGCTCCAGTAGCCGCCCCAGGCATCGGCGGCCCACAGCGCGCCCAGCACGGTGGCGATGGTGAAGAAGGCGAAGCCGACCGCGATCGACTTGTACATGACGTCGTCGAGCACCTCGTTGGCCGGCAGGCGCGCCGCGATGCGCTTGCGCCCCAGCAGGATGCCGGCCGCGATCAGCGCCGAGATCGCCGCATAGGCCACCCAGTAGCTGCCGCCGGCTTCCTGCACGCGCTGGCGGAACGCCACCGGCACGAAGCACAGCGCCATGCCCAGCAGCCAGATCGGCGTGAGCTTGTACCAGCGGGTCTCGCCCGCCTGCTCCTTCACGAGGTAGGCGAAGGCCACCATGGCCGCGAGCGAGAAGGTGCCGTAGCCGATGAAGTTGGCGGGCACGTGCAGCTTCATCCACCAGCTCTGCAGCGCGGGCACCAGCGGCTGGATCTCGTGCGCCTGGCGCACCAGCGTGTACCAGAGCAGGAAGCCGACCGCCGCGCTGACCACCAGCATCACGAAGGCGCCCAGCGCGCGCGTGCGGTAGTGCTCCTCGTAGTAGAGGTAGAACGCGGCCGTGAGCCAGCAGAACAGCACGAACACCTCGTAGAGGTTGCTGACCGGGATGTGGCCGATGTCGGGACCGAGCTGGTGGCTTTCGTACCAGCGCACCATGGTGCCGATCAGCGCCATGGTGATGGCGGCCCAGGCCAGCCGCGAGCCGATCGCCTCGAGCGCGTCGCCCTGCTTGCCGCCGAAGAAGCCCAGCCAGTAGAACAGCGTGCTCATGAAGAACAGCACGCTCATCCAGAGGATGGCCGACTGGCTCGAGAGGAAGTACTTGAGCCAGAACACGGTGTCGGCCCGCGCCAGGTCGCCCTGGTAGGACGCGATGGCCAGCAGCGAGGCCGCCGCGACCACGATCGCCAGCACCCGCAACGGGCGCCAGAACCAGCCCATGGCGATCACGCACAGCAGCGCGCCCACCAGGATCGGCTTCTCGTAGGAATCCATCGAGCCCGCATGGCGCGCGAAGGCGAACAGGCCGCCCGCGAGCACCAGCGCCGCGAACACCCAGTCGAACAGGTTGCGCCGCGAGAGCCAGCTTTCGTTGAGCGTGAGGGTGGTGGTGTTCATGGTGAGGCTGGCTCTTCTTTCTTCAGGGCGAGCAGCTTGTGCTTGAGATGCTCGAACTCCCGATCGCTGTCGATGGTCTTGCGATTGACCGAGAACGCCATCGTCGCGGCGGTCTCGGTGGTGTTGTCTCCGGCGGCGCCGGCGGGTGTCAGCCACACCCAGAGCCGACGCTCGCGCACGTACAGCATGGCAAAAATCCCGACGATCAGCAACAGACAGCCCAGATAGACGACGTTCTTGCCGGGGGCGCGCGCCACCTGGAACACGCTGGCCTGCACCTGGGTGAAGTCGGTCATCATCATCGCGACCGGGGCCGGGTAGAAGTGGGCGTCGCTCAGCGCGATCACCGCCTGCGTGAGGAAGGCCTGCGACTTCTCGTCGCCCGGCAGCGCCGCGAGGCCCGCGCCTTCGCGGCTGAGGTTCAACACCTCGTACAGCACGTCGTTGAGGATGCGCACCAGCACCGCGCCCGCGCGCTCGCGCTCGGCCTCGGGCACGTTGCTCTCCATGAACTCGGCGATCGCCTGCCAGCCGCCCGCGGAAGCGGCATCGGCGCGCGCGGGCTCGCTGCCCGCGAACAGCGCCAGCGCGCGCGTGGCCGACACCCGCAGCTGGTCGGCCATCTCGGGGCGCTTCGGATCGCTGGCCTTGGCGATGTAGCGCTCGATGGCGCGCGCGCGCGTGGCCGGGTCCTCGAGCGCGGCGCGCATGCGCACGAAGCCGTCCATCGAGCCCTGCTCGTCGGCCGGCACGCGCAGGTAGCGGAACGGTTCCTCGGGCTTCTCGCGCATGCCCAGCAGGAACACCGGCTGGCCGTCGCCGGTGTCGACCGGCACCATGTAGTTCTGGTACTCGCGCGCCTGGCCGGCCGCGTCGCGCAGCTTGTAGCCGATGCTCGGGCCGATGTTGCGCAGCACCTTGGGCTTGTTGGTCTTGTTGGCCGCGCCCAGGCGCGACTCGATGTCGTGGCGCAGGTCGACCTTGCGCACGTCGGCGCCGCTGCCCATGGCGCCGCCGTCGGCGAAGTTCTCGACGTTGATCACGCGCAGCGCGGCGAACTCCAGCGTCAGCTTCTCCTTGCCGTTGGTGATCTCGCTGCTCGGTCCGCCGATCACGCCCTCGATCTCGAAGGGCTTGGCCGCGGCCGCCATCGGCACCGCCTTGAGTTTCACCGTCGAGCCGCCGTCGTCGAAGCTCGACTGGTAGATCTCCACGCCCTTGTAGCTGGCCGGGTGGTTGACCTCGATGCGCGCGGGCACCTGCGCGCCGGTCTCGCGGTCGTGCAGCACCACCTCGCTCGCGAACAGCTTGGGCATGCCGGTCGAGTAGTAGTCGACGATGAATTTCTTGAGCTCGATCGAGAACGGCAGCTCCTGCAGCAGCACGCCGTCGGCCTGGTTGAGGATCGCCACGCTGCCCTGCCCGCCCTCGGGCACCAGGATGTTGCCGCGGAAGGTCGGGTTGCTGGCCGACAGCCGGTGCTGCGGCGGCACGTCGGCGATCATGCCGCCGCCGGTGAACACGCTCTTGCCGTTGAACCAGGTCTGCGCGCGCACCACCAGGTCGCCGTCGAGCAGGCCGCCGATGCACACCAGCACGATCGCGCTGTGCGCCGCGATGTAGCCGAGCTTGTGGGCGCCGCCGGCTCGCGCGGCGACCATCCAGCCGGCCGGCGTCTTGCCGTCGCCCGTGGCTTCGCGCTGCTGCAGCTTGACCTTCCAGCCGCCGCTCACGAGCAGCTGGCCGATGCGGTTGGCCGCCATGTCGGGCGTTTCGCCGAGCTGCGTCTGCGCGCGCTGGCCGAAGGCCTTGAGGCTCTGGGTGCGGATGTCTTCCTTGAAGGTGCGCAGCTCGACCACGATGCGCGGCGTGTTGCGCACGATGCACAGCGTGGTGCTGATCACCAGGAACAGCAGGATCAGCAGGAACCACCAGGCGCTGTAGATCGAGTCGAGCCGCGCGGCGCGGAACACCTCGGCCCAGAACGGCCCGAACTGGTTGATGTAGTTGTTGATCGGCTCGTGCTGCTTGAGCACGGTGCCGATGATCGAGGCGATGCAGATGATCGTGAGCAGCGCGATCGCGAAGCGCATCGACGACAGCAGTTCCACCGCCGCGCGAAGCGCTTGCGGGCCGCGATGGACGCGAAGGCCGTGAGTGGAAACTGACATCGGTTGCTAGAGAAGAGAGAAGAAAAGGCGTCCGGAAGAAGCGAAACGCAAAAGGGCGGGCCATCCTGCTGGATCGGCCCGCCCTGTTTTGGGGTTGTTCTCGGCGGTTAGTTCACGCTCGCGCGTGCGGGATCAACGCAGACCGGCGATGTAGTCGGCCACGGCCTTGATTTCGCGGTCGTTGAGCTTGGCGGCCACGCCGGTCATCACGGCGTTGTTGGCACGCACCGTGGTGCCGTCGCCGCGGAAGGCCGTGAGCTGGGCCGCCGTGTAGTCGGCGTGCTGGCCGCCCAGGCGCGGGTACTGCGCGGGCATGCCGGCGCCGTTCGGGCTGTGGCAGCCGGCGCAGGCCGGGATCTGGCGGTCGGCGATGCCGCCGCGGTAGATCCGCTCGCCGAGCGCGATCGTGTCCTTGTCCTTCGAGAAGCCGGGCTTGATCTTCTTGGAGCCGACGAACCAGGCGATGTTGCGCATGTCCTCCTCGGACAGCGCCGAGGCCAGCGGCTTCATGATCGCGCTCTTGCGCTTGCCGGACTTGAAGTCCTCGAGCTGCTTGAGGATGTATTCGGGGTGCTGCTGCGCCAGCTTGGGGTTGGCCGGGATCGCCGAGTTGCCGTCCGCGTTGTGGCAGGAGGCGCAGCTCTGGCTGTTGGCCGGGGTGGCATTGAAGATGGTGTCGCCCTTGGCCGGGTCGGGCTTGGCCTTGACCGGTGTGGTCGGTGCGGCTGCCGTCTCCTCGGCAAAAGCACCAGTGCTGACTGCGGTACCAGCGATCCCCACGAGGGCCGCAAGCAGAAAATTGGCAAACAACTTCATATCGGGGGCTCGAATTTATTGGCGCAAAACCCCGCGATTCTACAATGGCGCCCCGTTCCGAAAGCCCATTGATGACCACGCCGTCGCGCAAGAGCACCGCATTTCCTTCCCGCGCGGCCCCCGCCCAAGACCCCCAGACCGCCGAACGCGAACGTGCCGCGCTGGGCTGGCTGCACACCGCGCACTTCCTGACCAGTGCCCCGCAGCTCGAGCACCTGCCGCCCTTCGACCTGCCCGAGATCGCCTTCGTCGGCCGCTCCAACGCCGGCAAGTCCACCGCCATCAACACGCTCACGCAGCAGACGCGGCTGGCCTTCGCCTCGAAGACGCCCGGGCGCACGCAGCACATCAACCTGTTCGGCATCGGCCGGCAGAAGGTCGACGACGCGGTGCTCGCCGACCTGCCCGGCTACGGCTACGCGGCCGTGCCGCGCGAGGCCAAGCTGCGCTGGCAGCGCGTGATGGGCAACTACCTGATGACGCGCGAGAACCTGCGCGGCGTGGTGCTGATGTGCGATCCGCGCCACGGCCTGACCGAGCTCGACGAGATCCTGCTCGAGGTGATCCGCCCGCGCGTCGAGCAGGGCCTCAAGTTCCTGGTGCTGCTGACGAAGGCCGACAAGCTCACGCGCTCCGAGGGCGCGAAGGTGCTGTCCATCGTGCGACTGCAGGCCGGCGGCGGCGAGGTCAAACTGTTCTCGGCGCTGAAGAAGCAGGGCGTGGGCGAAGCGGCGGAGCTGCTGTCGCGCTGGGTCCATACGGACGAGCCAGCCGCCGAGCCCGAGCCGCCCGAAGAGTCCTGAGGCAGACCCGGCTGCAGCGGCCGTCCCTTCTGCCTGATTCACTATTGAAACGATAGCAAAGAGGAGACAGACGCATGATCGAGACCTTCCAACGCAGCCTGCCCAACGGCACCACCCTGAGCTGCCGCGCCGCCGGCGAACCCGGCCGCCCGCTGATGGTGTTCCTGCACGGCTTTCCCGAGGCCGCGTTCATCTGGGACGAACTGCTCGCCCATTTCGCCGATCCCGCGCATGGCGGCTACCGCTGCGTCGCACCGAACCTGCGCGGCTTCGAGAAGTCGAGTTCGCCCACCGACGTGGCCGAATACAAGGCGCACCTGCTGATCCAGGACATCCAGCAACTGGTGGCCACCGAGAGCAAGGACGGCACCATGGCCGCGCTGGTCGCGCACGACTGGGGCGGCGCCTTCGGCTGGGGCTATGCCAACGCCTTCCCGCAGCAGGTCGGCAAGCTGGTGATCATCAACTCGCCGCACCCCGGCACCTTCACGCGCGAGCTGCGCAACAGCCCGGCGCAGCAGCAGGCCAGCGCCTACATGAACTTCCTCGCGCGGCCCGATGCCGAGGCCCTGCTCGCGGCCGACGACTTCAAGCGCATGTGGCCCTTCTTCCTGCTGATGAAGGCCGGGCCCGACGGCTTCGGCTGGCTCACCGAGGAAGTGAAGCAGCAGTACCGCGAGGTCTGGAGCGCGGGCCTCACCGGTGCCTGCAACCTCTACCGCGTGACGCCGATGAAGCCGCCGCTGCCGGGCCAGACCGTCGACGGCATTCCGGTGCTGCCGCGCGAGCGGCTGGTGGTGAACGTGCCGACCTTCGTGTTCTGGGCGCTCGACGATGCCGCGCTGCTGCCGGGCCTCCTCGAGGGGCTCGACGAGTACGTGCCCGATCTGGTGGTCAAGAAGGTGCCGGGCGCCACCCACTGGATCGTGCACGAGCAGCCGCGGCTCGTGGCGGGCGAGATCGAGGCCTTCCTCAGTAAATAGGAGGGTCGCCCTCGGGGCGGGTCTTGAAGCGCCGGTGCACCCAGTAGTACTGGGCCGGCATCGGATCGATGTAGCCCTGCAGCCGCGTGTTCATCAGCGCGGTGTCGGCCTCGACGTCGTCGGTCGGGAAGTTCTGCCAGGTCTCGAGCACCTCGATCTCGTAGCCGCCGCGCGTGAGCTTCGCGACGATCGGCACCACCTTCGCCTTGCCCAGCCGCGCGAAGCGCGAGAGCGAGGGCACGGTGGCCGCCTGCACGCCGTAGAAGGGCACGAAGATGGTCTGGTCGCGGCCGAAGTCCATGTCGGGCAGCAGGTACAGGAGCCCGCCCTTGCGCAGCCCCGCGAGCACCGGCTTGATGCCGTCGACCCGGTTGAGCGCCGCCACGTCGCCGAAGCGCGTGCGGCCCTCGCGGATCCAGGCATCGACCATCGGATCGCGCTGGGTCGTGTAGATGGTGGCCGAGGGCCGCGCCGTGTGCATCGTGAGCGCGGTGGCCGCGGCGTCGAGGCCGTAGAAGTGCGGCGCGAACAGGATCATGGGCGCGCTGCCCTCGGCGATCTCGCGGATCTCCGACGCCGCGCCCACGATCTTCAGCCGGCTCGCCACCACCTTCTCGGGCGCATGCCAGAGCCAGCTGCGGTCGAGCCACGACTGCGCCACGTAGACGAAGCTCTGCTTCGCGATCGCGCGCCGCTCGGCCTCGGACTTCTCGGGGAAGCAGACCGCGAGGTTGGTGTCGACCACGCGCCGGCGCGGCAGCGCGAGCGTGTGCAGCACGCGGCCCAGGAAGGCACCGAAGCCGCGCACCAGCGGCAGCGGCAGCGGCGCGATCGCGCGCATGAAGCCGATGCCCAGACGGGAACCCAGGCTCATCGTGCCGCCCCCCCGACTTCGGCCATCTCGGGCGCATCGGCCTTCGGCTGCTTGTAGCGCGCGTAGTCCCACACATACTGGCCCGGCAGGCTGCGGATCAGCCGGCCGATGGCCTCGTTCATCGCGGCGGCCGCGTCCTCGAGCGGCGCCTTCGGATCGGTCAGCGCGGTGCCCACGATCGGCTCGAAGCGGATCACGTAGCCCGCGCCGCGCGGCAGCCGCTCGCACACGCTGAGGAAGCAGGCCGCGCCGGTCTGCTGCGCGAGCCGCGGCAGCAGGCTCATGGTGTAGGCGGGCCGGCCGAGGAACGGCGCCCACACGCCCTGCCCCAGCGGCGGCACCTGGTCGGGCAGAATGCCGGTGTAGCCGCCGTTGCGCAGCGTGCGCATCAGGCCGCGCACGCCGGTGATGCTGGTCGGCAGGGTCTGCAGCCCGGGCCGGTCGCGCGAGCCGGCGGCGATCAACTCGGCCATCCACTTCTTGCGCGCGGGACGGAACAGCGCCGTGATGGGTCCGTAACGCTCGTGGAAGCGTTCGCCGATCGCCTGGCCGCACATCTCCCAGCTGCCCAGGTGGGGCGCGACCAGGATCACGCCCTTCTTCGCCTGCAGCGCGACCTCGAAGGCCTCGACGCCCTCCCAGCGCAGCACGCGCGGCAGCACCGTCTCGCCATGGGGACGCAGCCACAACCAGGGCAGCTCGGAGGCCATCTTGCCGGCCGCGGCGATGGCCGGGCGATAGGCGCCGGGCCCGAAGCCCGCGCTCTGCGCATTGGCCCGGAAGCGCCTTCGGTAGCCGGGCGCGAGGGCCCATACCAGCCATCCGAGCCCCGCGCCGAACCAATGCATCACGGGCATCGGTACGCGGGCGAGCAATCGGAAGAGAGCGATCATGGACAGGTCGGGAATGGGGTCAAGGACGCGCGCGCACGGTTTGGCGCGGCTCGAATAGAATCGAAATTGTCGCCGAGTTACGGAACAACTTGCAGGGCGACAAGCACAGGCGCCGCATGGCGATTGTGCCCGCCGATGGCTCATCGGCAATCTGCTAAAGCGTTCGCCAGGGCTCCGCAGAGTTGGCAACGCGCCAAACCACTTCAAGGAGCTTTGAACAAATGGCGAACGACTTCCTCTTCACTTCCGAATCCGTCTCCGAAGGCCACCCCGACAAGGTGGCCGACCAGATCTCGGACGCCATCCTGGACGCGATCTTCGAGCAGGACCCGCGCAGCCGCGTGGCCGCCGAGACGCTGACCAACACCGGCCTCGTGGTGCTCGCCGGCGAGATCACGACCAACGCGCACGTCGACTACATCCAGGTCGCGCGCGACACCATCAAGCGCATCGGCTACGACAACACCGACTACGGCATCGACTACAAGGGCTGCGCGGTCATGGTCTGCTACGACAAGCAGTCCAACGACATCGCCCAGGGCGTCGACCACGCATCGGACGACCACCTGAACACCGGCGCCGGCGACCAGGGCCTGATGTTCGGCTACGCCTGCGACGAGACGCCCGAGCTGATGCCCGCGCCGATCTACTACGCGCACCGCCTGGTCGAGCGCCAGGCCCAGCTGCGCAAGGACGGCCGCCTGCCCTTCCTGCGTCCCGACGCCAAGAGCCAGGTGACGATGCGCTACGTCGACGGCAAGCCGCACAGCATCGACACCGTGGTGCTCTCGACCCAGCACAGCCCCGACCAGAGCGAGACGCCGACCAAGATGAAGGCCTCGTTCAACGAAGCCATCATCGAGGAGATCATCAAGCCCGTGCTGCCCAAGGAATGGCTGCAGAACACGCGCTACCTGATCAACCCGACCGGCCGCTTCGTCATCGGCGGCCCGCAGGGCGACTGCGGCCTCACGGGCCGCAAGATCATCGTCGACACCTACGGCGGCGCCTGCCCGCACGGCGGCGGCGCGTTCTCGGGCAAGGACCCGTCGAAGGTCGACCGCTCGGCCGCCTATGCCGCGCGCTACGTGGCCAAGAACATCGTGGCCGCCGGCCTGGCGCGCCAGTGCCAGATCCAGGTGGCCTACGCCATCGGCGTGGCCCAGCCGATGAACATCACGGTCTACACCGAAGGCACCGGCGTGATCCCCGACGAGAAGATCGCCGAGCTCGTGCGCGAGCACTTCGACCTGCGTCCGAAGGGCATCATCCAGATGCTCGACCTGCTGCGCCCGATCTACCAGAAGACCGCGGCCTACGGCCACTTCGGCCGCGAGGAGCCCGAGTTCACCTGGGAAGCGACCACGCAGGCCGCGGCCCTGCGCGCTGCCGCCGGCCTCTGAGGCCTACCCCGCGTTTTCCGCCGGCCCCGCTGGCGGAAAACGCACCGTGACCAGCAGCCCGCTCGCCTCGCGCGGGTTGGCCGCCAGGTCCACGTCGGCATCGAAGGCCCGCGCGATCTCGCGCACGATGGCCAGCCCCAGCCCCGTTCCCTCGCTGTCCTGCGCCACCCGGTAGAAGCGCTCGAACACGCGCTCGCGTGCCTCGGCGGGGATGCCCGGACCGTTGTCCTCCACGCTCAGCACGACCGCGTCCGCGGCCTCACCTACGCCCACGCCCAGCGTCACCCGGCCGCCCTCGTGCGTGTAGCGCAACGCGTTGTCGAGCAGGTTGGTGACCAGCGCATCGAGCAGCGCCGGCTGCGCCCGCACGAACGCCGTGCCGGGCGCTTCCAGTCCCAGGTCGATGCGGCGCCGGTCGGCCAGTGCCGCGAGCTGCTCGACGCAGCGCAGCGCCACCGCCGCGAGGTCGACCCGCTCGAGCCGCGTGTGCGCATCGCCGTGCTCGGCCTGTGCGAGCAGCAGCAGCTTGTTGGTGACGTCGACCAGCCGCCGATTGCTGGTCTGCATCGCGAGCCACATCGCATCCATGTCGGCGCGGCGCGTGTCCCATTCGCCGCGGTGCTGGCGCGTGTAGCGCGCGTACTCGATCTGCGAGGCCTGCATCGCCAGCGGCGTGCGCAGCTGGTGCGCCGCGTCGGCGATGAAGCGCCGCTGTGCCTCCGAGTGCGCGCGCAACTGCGCGACGAAGCGGTTGATGGTGTCGGCCACCGGCCGCAGCTCGGTATGCAGCGCGCCGGGATCCACCACCAGGTCGAGATGCAGGGGATCGCGCTGCGCGAGCTGCTGGCTCAGCCGCACGATGGGCCGCAGCTCCAGCGTCAGCGCGGCCACGGCGAGCGCGATGGCCAGCGCCAGCGCGATCAGCAGGTACTCCATCGACGGCCACCACAGCGTGCGCAGCATGTGGTCGCGGCTGCGCTCGGTCTTGCCCACGGCGATGGTGATGTCGCGCGCGCCGCCGATCTCGTACATCGAGCGCGTGGTGACGACCGCGCGCAGCGGCAGGCCCGCGAATTCCGCGTCGTACCACTGGGCGCGGTCCACGCCCTCGGGCTTGCGCCGGGCCGGCAGCGGGAAGTCGGGCGAACCGGCCAGCAGCTCGCCGTTGGCGCCCGTCACGCTGAGGAACACGCGGTCGTGCTCGGGCGAGACGAACAGGCTCAGCGCCGATGGCGGCACGCTGGCCCGCACGTCGTCGTCCTCCCAGATCAGGCGGTCGGACAGCACCTTGGCCGAGGACAGCAGGTCGTGGTCCTGCACGTAGTCGGCCACTTCCGCCGCATTGCGCCAGTTGAGCCAGCCGCAGACCGCCACGAACAGCGACAGCGGCAGCAGCAGCCACAGCGCGAGGCGCAGGCGCAGGCTGGAGCGCTTCATTCTTCCTGGCGCGTGCGCAGCAGGTAGCCCACGCCGCGCAGCGTGATGATGGTCGCCTGGCTGGCCTCGAGCTTCTTGCGCAGCCGATGGATGTAGATGTCCACCGCATCCGCGCTGGGCTCGTCGTCGAGGCCGAAGATGGCGTCGATCAGCGCCTGCTTCGATACCGTGCTGCCGGCCTTGAGCATCAGGGTCTCGAGCAGCGTGCGCTCGCGCGGCGGCAGCGCCAGTTCCTCGCCGGCCAGCGCGAACTGGCGCGTGCGCAGGTCGTAGCGCAGGTCGCCGCAGGCGATGTCGTTGGCCTTGCCCGGCATCTGCCGGCGCACCAGCACCTTGATGCGCGCCACCAGCTCGCGGATCTCGAAGGGCTTCACCAGGTAGTCGTCGGCGCCGATCTCCAGGCACAACACCTTCTGGTCGAGCGAGGCGGTGGCCGTGAGGATGATCACCGGCACCGTGTCGCCGCGCTCGCGCAGCCGGCGCAGCACCGCCTTGCCCGGCAGGCCCGGGATGTTGAGGTCGAGCAGCACCACGTCGTAGGCGGCCTGGGCCAGCTGCAGGTCGGCGGCCTCGCCGTTGGCGACGTGGTCGACCACGAAGTCCTGTTCGCGCAGCAGGCTGGCAAGCCAGTGCGCGAGTTGCGGGTTGTCTTCGATCAGCAGCAGCTTCATGCGGTCGGCGGGAGTGGCCGTGGATTCTAGGAAGGGCCACGGGAAAGGCGGCAGCCTAGGGATAACCATGAGGAATCGCGCCCGGCGCTGAAAGCTGGCCGAAGGATCGCGATTCCTAGACTGGCCCGACCGAACAACCCCGACCGGAGACACCCGACCCCATGTCCGCCACCCGCCGCACCCTGCTCGCCGCCGCGCTCTGCGCCGCCTTCGCCACGCCCTTCGCCCAGGCCGCCGACGCCCCCATCACCATCATGGTGGGCGGCATCAACAAGATCATCTACCTGCCGGCCAAGCTCACCGAGGCGCTGGGCTACTTCAAGGACGAGGGGCTGAACGTCGAGCTACAGTCGCAGCCCGCGGGCGTCGATGCCGAGAACCAGCTGATCGCCGGCGCCGTGCAGGGCGTGGTCGGCTTCTACGACCACACCATCGACCTGCAGAGCAAGGGCAAGGAGATCCAGGCGATCGCCGTCTTCTGCAAGGTGCCCGGCGAAGTCGAGCTGGTCAGCACCAAGGCCGACGCGGCCGGCTTCAAGAGCATGGCCGACGCCAAGGGCGGCAAGACCCTGGGCGTGACCGGCCTGGGCTCGTCGACCGACTTCCTCACGCGCTACCTCGCCGACCGCGCGGGCGTGGCCTCGAAGGACTACTCGCTGCTGCCCGTGGGCGCCGGCAACACCTTCATCGCCGCGATGAAGCAGGACCGCATCCAGGCCGGCATGACGACCGAGCCCACGGTGTCGCAGATGATCAAGAGCGGCGACGCCAAGGTGCTGGTCGATCTGCGCACCGAGGCCGACACGGTGAAGGCGCTCGGCGGCCTCTACCCGGCCGCCAGCCTCTACGTGCAGAACGCCTGGGCCGAGTCGCACAAGGCCGAGGCCGGCAAGCTGGCACGCGCCTTCGCGCGCACCATGCAGTACATCCAGTCGCACAGCGCCGAGGAGATCGCCGAGAAGGTGCCGCGCGACTACTACGGCAACGACAAGGAACTCTACGTGCAGGCGCTCAAGGCCTCGCTGCCGATGTTCACCGCCGACGCGAAGATGCCCGCGGGCGGCCCCGAGACCGTGCTCAAGGTGCTCGCCACCTACAAGCCGCTTGTGAAGAGCAAGAACATCGACCTGTCGAAGACCTACAGTAACGCCTACCTCGCGGCGGCGAAATGACCATGCGCCACGGTTCTCCCTCCTCCGGCGGCGGCAACGTCGCGGCCACCTCAGCGATCGACTTCGACGACGTGTCGCTGCGCTTCATCTCGCAGGACGGCAACGCCACGGTCGCGCTGCGCAACTTCAGCATGTCGGTGGCGCGCGGCGAGTTCGTCGCCATCGTCGGGCCCACGGGCTGCGGCAAGTCGACCACGCTCAACATGATCACCGGCCTGCTCAAGCCCACCGTCGGCAATGTGCGCGTGATGGGCCAGCCGGTGACCGGCGTCGACCCGCGCATCGGCTTCGTGTTCCAGGCCGACGCGGTGTTCCCGTGGCGCAGCGTGGAGGACAACGTGGCGGCCGGCCCGATCTTCCGCGGCAAGCCGAAGAAGGAAGCGATGGAACTGGCGCAGCAGTGGATCCACCGCGTGGGCCTGGCCAAGTTCGGCAAGCACTACCCGCACCAGCTCTCGGGCGGCATGCGCAAGCGCGTGGCGCTGGCCCAGACCTTCATCAACGACCCCGAGATCCTGCTGATGGACGAGCCCTTCTCCGCGCTCGACATGCAGACCCGCACGCTGATGCAGGACGAGCTGCTGCAGCTGTGGTCGAACAACGGCGGCAGCGTGGTCTTCGTGACCCACGACCTCGAGGAGGCGATCGCGCTGGCCGACCGCGTGTTCGTGCTCTCGGCGCGGCCCGCCACGCTCAAGCGCGTCTACGAGATCGACCTGCCGCGACCGCGCGTGATGGCGCAGGTGCGCTACGACGCGCAGTTCATCGAACTGTCCAAGCACATCTGGGACGACCTGCGCGAAGAGGTCGTCATCCAATGAACAACGCTGTCACACCCTCCCACGCCGCCATGAGCACATCCACCACCACGCCTGCCGCCGCGCAGCTTCCCTCGGCCCTCAGCGACGCCGCGCTCGCGCGCGAATCCGAGATCGCGCAGGCGGCCATCCGCGGCCGGCGCCGCATGATCATCGCGCTGCGGCTGGTCGTGCTGGTGGTCGCGCTCGGCGGCTGGGAGATCGCGGCGCGCCTCAAGTGGATCGATCCGTTCTTCTATTCGATGCCCACGATGATCTACGACCAGCTCGTGGAGTGGATGCGCGACGGCACGGCCCAGGGGTCGCTGTGGATGCAGGTCGCGGTGACGCTCGAGGAGACGGTGATCGGCTTCCTGATCGGTTCCATCGCCGGCGTGATCTGCGGCATCGTGCTCGGTCGCAACAAGCTGCTGTCGGACGTGTTCAGCCTCTACATCCAGATCGCCAACTCGATCCCGCGCGTGGTGCTCGGCTCGATCTTCGTGATCGCGCTCGGCCTGGGCATGGCCTCGAAGGTGGCGCTCGCGGTGGTGATGGTGTTCTTCGTGGTCTTCGGCAATGCCTTCCAGGGCGTGCGCGAAGCCGACAAGTACATGATCGCGAACGCGCAGATCCTCGGCGCCTCGCCGCGCCAGCTCACGATGGCGGTGGTGATCCCCTCGGCGATGTCCTGGATCCTCGCGAGCCTGCACGTGAGCTTCGGCTTCGCGCTGGTCGGCGCGGTGGTCGGCGAGTTCCTCGGCGCCAAGGAAGGCATCGGCCTCTTGATCTCGACCGCGCAGGGCGCCTTCAATGCCAGCGGCGTGTTCGCGGCGATGATCGTGCTCGCGGTGGTCGCGCTGGCGGCCGACTTCCTCTTGAGCTCGCTCGAGAAGCGGCTGCTGAAGTGGCGGCCCGCGGCCTTCTGAGGCGCTTGGCCATCCATCGCGACGGCGGGCAGTGCCCGCCGTTTTTCATGGCGGCCCGCAGGCTCAGAAGCGGTACGAACCGCTCATGCCCACCGTCCAGTTGCGCCCTGGCGCGGGCTCGAAATAGCGCGCATTGCCTTCGTTGACGATGACCGAGCCGGCATAGCGGCGGTCGAACAGGTTGTCCACGCGCGCGAAGGCGTTGAACTCCCAGCGCTCCCACTTCTTGAGATAGCCGGCATAGGCCGCCGCGACCGCATAGCCCGGCGCGCTCGCGCTGTTGAGGTCGTTGGCCTGGATGCGGCCCAGCGCGCGCATCTCCACGCCCGCGCGCCAGCCCTCGGGCGGTACCCAGCCCAAGGAGGCGAACAGCGACTGCCGCGCGATACCCGGGATGCGGTTGCCCGCGGCCACCGTGTTGGCGGCCGCGCACGGCGAGGGCGAGCAGAAGGCATCGCGGTAGGTGGCGTCGAGCCAGGTGTAGGCGAGCTGGGTGCGCCAGTGGTTCTCGGTCTCGTGCTGCCAGGCCAGCTCGAAGCCGTTGCGCCGCGTGCGGCCCGCGTTCTGGAAGGTGGCGCGGCCGCCGATGTTGGTGTCGGTCACGATCTCGTCGCGCGTGCGGGTGCGAAACAGCGCCGCGGTCAAGAGCCCGCCGCCGAGCCGCGCCTTGGCGCCGAGCTCGAGGCTGTCGTTGACCGAGGGCCGCAGCGCGAAGTTGAGCCCGCTCGCGCCGCCCGCGCGGTACGACAGCTCGTTGAGCGTCGGCGTTTCGAAGCCGCGGCCGATGGAGCCGTAGAGCGCGATGTCGCGCGTGGCCTGGAAGCGCAACGAGGCCGCGGGCAGGGTCTTGGCATAGCGCGCGCTGCCGCTGTCGTCGCGGTTGCTGCCGACGATGTAGCGGTCGCCCGAATCGAAGTGCACGTTGCTGCGCCGCAGGCCGGCCTCGAGCGTCCAGCGCTCGGCGAAGCGCCAGGTGGCCTGCGCATAGGGATCGAGGTTCCAGACCTCGTTGCGCTCGTAGCGCCGCAGCCGGCCCTGCACGCCGAGGATCTGGGCCGCGCCGCTGCCGAGGTAGTTCTCGTAGCCGCGGCGCCATTCGCGCAGGCTGTCGTAGCCCAGGCCCGCCACCAGCTCGAACGGGCGATCCGCCAGGGTGAAGGCACCGGTCCAGCGCAGGTCGAGTCCGCCGTACTGGCGCGTGAGGTCGATCACGCCGCCCGCATGCAGCGGGTTCTGCTGCGCCGAGGGCGGGATCGACTGGTACTGCGTGGTCTTGCGCTCGCCGCCGTAGACCATCAGGCGCAGCTGCTGCGTCTGGCTCAGGCGGCGCTCGTAGAGCAGGCCGGCCTGGGTCTGCTCGACGGTCTTGCGGGTGTCGTACTGCACGGCCAGCGGCGCGAGGCGCGGGGCCAGCGCGTACTGGTCGGCCGTGAGGCCCAGCGGGTCCTGCGCATCGATGCGCACGCTGTTGACGACCAGCGTGAGCCGGTCGCCGTTGTCGAGCGCGATGCCGAGCTTGCCGTTGGCGATGTCGCGCCGCGCGGCGCTGTGCTCGCGCCAGCCGTCGGTCTGGAAGCGGCTGGCGCCCAGCAGGTAGTCGACGGCGCCCTGCGAGCCGCTGGCCTGCAGCGACTGGCGCCAGGTGCCGTTGCTGCCGCCCGCCGCCGAGTAGGCCAGCTTCGGCCGGCCCTCGCCCGAGGCGGTGAAGGCCTGCAGCACGCCGCCCGAGGAATTGCCGTAGAGCGCCGAGAACGGTCCGCGCAGGATCTCGACGCGGTCGAGCGAGCCGATGTCGATGTTCGAGGTCTGGCCCTGGCCGTCGGGCAGGGTGGCGGGAATGCCGTCGACATAGAGCCGCACGCCGCGCACGCCGAAGGTCGAGCGCGCGCCGAAGCCGCGGATCGAGAGCTGCAGGTCCTGCGCGTAGTTGAGGCGGTTCTGCACCTGCAGCCCGGGCACCGCGCCCAGGCTCTCGGACAGGTTCACGCCGAGGCGGCCATCGCGCATGGACTCGCCGTCGACGCGATCGACCGAGCCCGGCACGTTGAAGGGCGCGACCTCGCCGCGCGGCGTGGAGACGGTGATCTCGCGCAGCGAGGCACCCGCGAACGGCGACGGCGCCTCGGTCACGGACTGCGCACGCGAAGCCGCAGAGAGATCGAGCAGGAGACAGGCGACGGCAGCGGCGGCAACGGGTTTCATGCCGCCGATTCTGCGGTGTCGCGCCGCGGCCGGACCTCGGGGTTTCTCACCGTGGCGCGCGCCATGCGCGCAGCGATGCGACGCGCTACTCGCTGGCCGGGCGCGGCCGGCACCAGCCGTACCACACGCCCACCGCCACCGGGATGCCGAGCGTGATCCAGGCCAGCACGTCGCCCAGGCCGCCATCGCTGAACAGCGCCGAGATCAGGCCGAAGATGGTGAGCAGGCCGAGGGCGATCGGCCAGCCCCAGAGACGCCAGAAGCCGTGGTGCTGCGGATGCTTTGCGGTCATGGGCTTAGGCTTTCAATGCGGGCGCGGGATCGGCCTGCGGTGCGCCGCCCTCCTCGCGCTGCGGACGTTCGGCGGTCGCCCTGGAAGTCGCCGCGGGCACGGTGTTGCCGCGCTTGAGCCACAGGTACAGGCCGCTGCCCAGCACGATGATGGTCGCGATGTCGAGCAGCGCCCAGAGGATCTGCATCGGCATGCCGCCGTAGTCGCCGAAGTGCAGCGGCTGCGACACCAGCAGCGCCGTGAGGTACCAGGGCAGCTTCGGCGCCGCCGTGACCTGCGCGGTCTTCGCATCGACCAGCACCGGCTGCAGCAGCTTCGAGGTGAAGGGCTCCTTGCCTTGCAGGAAGAAGGTGGTGTGGTGCGGGCTCGAGAACGAGGTGCCCGGGAAGGCGATGAACGACAGCCGGTTGCCCGGTGCCTGCTGCATCGCCGCCTCGTAGGAGCGCTGCACCGAGCCGCGCTCGCTCACCGCGACCACGGGCTCGTTCTTGTAGGGCGCGAGCAGCGTGCTGAGCTGGTCGTACTGCCAGTACTTGATCACCAGGTCGGCCCAGGTGTTGATCATGCCGGTGGCGCCCACCACGAACAGCCACACCAGCGTGACGATGCCCAGCAGGTTGTGCAGGTCGAGCCACTTGAGGCGCGGGCGCTTCTCGCGGCGCACCGTGCCGAAGTCGAGCTTGCGCATGAACGGCGAATAGAGCACCACGCCCGAGACGATCGCGACCAGCAGCAGGAAGCCCATGAAGCCGAGGAACAGCTTGCCCGGCAGGCCCGCGAACAGGTCGACGTGCAGCTTGAACATCACGTACATGAAGCCCTCGTCGAACTTCGGCTGCGCGAGGATGGCACCGGTGCGGGCATCGACCGCGACCGACTTGAAGTCGTCGGTGGGCGCGGGCGTGGGCGTGAGCGTGACGAACCAGAGGCCGTCGTCGTCCTCGGGCTGCGAGGCGAACTGCACCACGCGATCGGGGTGCTGCGCGCGCGCCACCTCGAGCACGCGGTCGAGGCTCACGCGCGGCGTGTCCGCGGGCATCTTCGGCGCCTCGACCTCGGTGCCCAGCAGGTGGCCGATCTCGTGGTGGAAGATCAGCGGCAAGCCCGTCAGGCACAGCAGCAGCATGAAGACCGTGCACACGAGGCTGCTCCACTTGTGCACCCAGGCCCAGGTCTTGATTTTTCGGCTGTTCATCGACATGGCGGAATTGTCCCCGAGGCTCGGCGTGGCGGCGGCTGCAAAAGCCTCAGAACTTGTAAGTCGCGGTGGCGACCACGTTGCGGCGCGTGCCGTACCAGCAGTCGCCGCGGGCCAGACAGGTGCTGAAGTAGATCTTGTCGGTCACGTTGTTGATGTTGAGCGCATAGCGCCACTGGTCCGACTCGTAGGCCAGCATCAGGTCGAGCAGCGCCACCGACGGCACGCGCGGGCCCGCGCCCGTGCTTTCGATGTCGCGGAAGCCGCTCATGTAGCGCACGCCGGCGCCGGCCGAGAAGCCCGTGATGCCGCCGACGGCGAAGCGGTACTTGCCCCAGACCGACAGCTGGTTGCGCGGCGTGTCGGTGAGCTTGGGATCGACCTCGATGTAGGTGTAGTTGGCGATCAGGTCGAGGTCGCGCGCGAGCGTGGTCTTGAGCTCGAGCTCGAGGCCCTTGTTCTTGCTCGAATCGACCTGGCGGCCGTAGTTCGGGTTGGTGCTGTCGGAGACGGTGCGGTTCTTTTCCTTGAGCGAGAAGACCGAGGCCGTGAAGCTGGTCGGCGAACCCATGGGCTGGTACTTGACGCCGGCCTCGACCTGCTCGCCGCGCAGCGGCTTGAACAGCCGGCCGTTGGCGTCCGTGCCGGCCTGCGGCGTGAACGACTCGGTGTAGCTCAGGTAGGGCGCCCAGCCCGAGGGCAGCGTGTACATCACGCCGAGCCGGCGCGAGGTGGCGGTGGTGGTCTCCGAGGCACTGCCTTCGGTGCCGGCCGTGCTGCGGTCATGGCGCAGGCCCGCGACGAAGATCCAGTTGTCGAGCTTCATCTGGTCCTGCAGGTACACGCCGGCATTGCGCTGCGTGGTGCGGGGCTTCCAGCTCAGGTCCGTCACCGGCACGTAGCCCAGGCCGTAGACCGGGGTGTAGGCGTCGATGGCGCTATAGGCCGAGCCTTCGTACTTGTCCTGGCGCTGGCGCGAGTACTCGGCCCCCACCAGCAGCGTGTGGCGCAGCGCGCCGGTGTCGAAGTGGCCCTCGACATGGTTGTCGATGCCCGTCATGCGGGTCCAGGTCAGCGACTTGTCGTTGATGCGGCCGATCACGCGCTGGCCGATCGGGTCCATGCCCCAGCCGCCGGGGATGGAGAAGAAGTCCGCATAGTGGTAGTGCGAGTCGTTGTAGGTGCGCGACATCCGGAAGTTCTGCCGGAACGACCAGTTGTCGTTGAACTGGTGCTCGAACAGCCAGCCGAAGGTCTTGCGCTCGGTGTCGTAGCCGTCGCCGGGCTCGCCGATGAAGCGGCTCACGGGCAGCTTGCCGTTGACGTTCGGCAGGATCGTGCCCTGCCACGGCAGGAACTGCGAGGTGCTGCCGGTCTTGTCCTTCTGGTAGAGGCCCTGCAGGGTCAGCGAGGTGGCGGCGCTGGGGCGCCAGGTCAGCGAAGGCATGACCAGCGTGCGGTCGTCGGGCACGTAGTCGACCTGCGTGTCGGACTTGCGCTGCAGCGCCACGAGGCGGTACGACCAGTCGCCGTCGGCCGTCAGCGGTCCGGTCAGGTCGGCCTGGATCTGCTTGCGGCCCCAGGAGCCGAACTGCACGCCCACTTCGCGCGCGGCCTGCGTCTGCGGCCGCTTGCTGACCATGTTGATCACGCCACCGGCCGTGCCGGCGCCGAACAGCATGCCCGACGGGCCGCGCAGCACCTCGAGGCGCTCGAGCGTGTAGGGGTCGGGCCGCGCGGTCGCGGTGTACCAGCCCGCGGAGAAGAGCTGCAGCCCGTCGAGGTAGACCGAGGCATCGCTGCCGCGCACCAGGAAGCTGTCGGAGCGCGAGTCCAGGCCGTAGGCATCGGAGCGCACGCCGGCCGCGTAAGTGAGCGCGTCCTGCAGGTTGGTGGCGCCCTGGTCCAGGATCTGGTCGCGGGTCACGACCGTCACCGACTGCGGCGTCTCGGCCAGCGGCGTGTCGGTCTTGGTGGCGGTCGCCGCATTCCTCGCGCGGTAGCCGTTCACCGGCGTGGTCGCCGTTTCGGCCGGGGCCTCGACCCGGATTTCGGGCAGTGCCGTCGTGGCGGCCGTTTGCGCCAGCACCTGCTGGTTCGCGTAGATCGCGAGACACCCCATCAGCGCCAAACCGTTGCGCCGCGTCAACAAGACCGCCATTCCCACTCCGCTCCTCACAAGACATTAAGAATCATTCTCATTCTAGAACGAAGTAGTTCACATTTTTGACAATTCCGGGAGGGTGCAGGGGGCGCTGCGGAAGATGGCGATTCGTTGTTCCGGCGCAACGCAGCTGGCATCGGCACGCACCAGGCGCGGGATAGTCCCGTCAAGCTTCGCCTGCCGCCCCTGCAACATTCGCGTCCGCCGTCATGCACACCTCCCTCGCCTCCCGGTTCCCCGCCCTGCGCGGCGCCGCGGCATGGCTGCTCGCGCTGGCGGCCGCCTTCGTGCTCTCAGGCTGTGCCGGCCTGCCGCCACGGGCGGCCGACACGCCGGTGCTCGCCATCCCCGCTTCCAATGCCACCCTGCTCGGCCGCGCCGCCGCCCATCTCGATGCGCCGCGCGACGGGCTGTCGAGCGTGCGGCCGCTGATCGAGGCCTCGTTCGCGCTCGATGCCCGGCTCGAGCTGATCCGCCGCGCCCAGAGCTCGATCGACGTCCAGACCTACCAGCTCGGCAACGACAAGACCGGCCGCCTGCTGCTGCGCGAGCTGCGCGATGCCGCGCGCCGCGGCGTGCGCGTGCGGCTGCTGCTCGACGACTTCTATACCTCCGGCATGGATCCGCTGCTGCTCGGCCTGGCGGCCGAGTCGAATGCCTCGGTGCGGCTGTTCAACCCCTTCGTGAACGCGCGCGACCACTCGGCCACGCGCTGGATGGAGTTCTTCGGCGATTTCCGGCGGCTCAACCACCGCATGCACAACAAGCTGTTCGTGGCCGACGGCGCCATCGCCATCGCGGGCGGGCGCAACCTCGCCGACGAATACTTCCTGCGCAGCGAGGTCGCCAACTTCATCGACTTCGAACTGCTGATGGCCGGCCCGGTGGTGGCCGAATCGGCCGCGGTCTTCGACACCTACTGGAACAGCGACGTCGTCTATCCGATCGAGACCGTGGCCATCAACCACCGCACGCCGGCCGTGCTGAAGGCCGACTTCGAAACCGCCACCTCGTTGCGCTTCGCGCCCTGGCCCGACCCGCCGGGCGACAGCGACGTGCTCGGCGACCCGCCGCTCGGCCTGCAGCTGCTGAACATCACCACCCTGCAATGGATGCGCGCCGATGCGCACGCCACCGCCGACAGCCCGAACAAGGCGCTCGGCGTGATGCGGCATCCCACCGAATCGGTGGCGCAGCGCTTCCACGAACTGGCCGCCACCGCGCGCTCGAGCGTGCTCGTGATCTCGCCCTACTTCATCCCGGGCGACGAGGGCATGGCACGCATCCGCGAAGGCCGTCGGCGCGGCGTGCAGGTCAGCGTCATCACCAACTCGCTGGCCGACAGCGACGAGCCGCTGGTCAACATCAACTACAACCGCTACCGCGTCGACATGCTCAAGCTCGGCGTGGAGCTCTACGAGGTCAGCACCCAGCAGCTCAAGCGCAGCGGCCAGTTCCGCGACCTGCTGAAGAAGGCGCGCGGCCGGCTGCATGCCAAGCTCGCGCTGATCGACCGCGAATGGGTGATGCTGGGCTCGATGAACCTCGACCCGCGCTCGGCCCTGCTCAACACCGAGTTCGGCGTGCGCGTGCGCAGCTTCGACCTGACCCAGGCCCTGCTCTATGCCTACCAGCTCGACGACATCGAGGGCGTCTACCGCGTCGTGCTCAAGCCCGATGGCGAGAACGTGCAGTGGATCGGCACGGGGGACGTCAACAACGAGGTGCTCGACAGCGAGCCCGATTCGAGCATGCTGACGCGGCTGCAGCTGCTGCTGTTCTCGTGGTTCGTGCCGACGGACCAGCTCTAAGGATCGCCGGCGCGATCACCTGTACATGATCGTGAAGGTCGCGGTGCCATCCGCCCGCCCCGCCCCGATCTTGTCGCCGGTCTGGTAGTAGCGCGCCGTGAAGGGCACGATGTAAGAGCCGTCCTTCGACGGGCCGACCTCCGCGTCATCGCCGAACTTCACGGGCATCTGCTTGTCGTCGACGATCTGGATACCGACGCCCTGCGCCGTCAGTACGGTCCCGCTCGGGGTGATGCGCAGCACGCCTGGTTCGTTCGACGGGTCCTGCACGGCATCCATGCGCAGCAGCACCATGTTCTGGACGCCCGGTCCCGACTGGCAGTTGAGCTTGATGCTGAACTTGCGCTCGGCCGCGGTGCTGCCTTTGCCCCTGAAGTCGCCCTTGGCCACCTTGCCGAAATCCACCAGGATGTTGCGCGAGCCGGCGTCCACCGAACAGGTGGGTGTGATGATCGTGATGCCTTCCCCCAGCAGGAAGGTCGTGAGCACCGAGCGTTGGTCCGACCCCTGGGAGAAATACCGGGTGTAGGTGCCCTGCGCGAAGGGGCCGCTGCCCGTGCGGGCCGCGATCTTGAACAGCTCCACCTGAAAGGCCGAGCCCGGTTGGAACCATCCGAAATCGGAACTCGTGATTGTGTGCGGGTAGTAGGTGCTGGCTTGGGTCCCGCCGAAGAAGCGCGAAAGCCGGATGCCTACGCCGGGTACGTCGGTGGTGAAGACACTGTTGTAGCCGGGCACCGCCGTGCCCTGCAGCATCACGCCTCTCACGGTACCGCCGCCAGGGCAGGTCCAGGGTCTGTCGTTGCCAGTGAGGGTCAGCGGGAATATCTCGCGCCTGATCAGGCCGCCAACCGGGAGATCGTTCGGGATGTACACCCGACCCATCGACATGTTGACCGTCTTCTCGATGTAGCCTGGCACGACGTAGCACTCGGCCAGGGCACCGGACGACAGCGCGAACGCCGTCACGGCCACACCGAGGGAACGGCGCGCGGCCTTCATGGCATGGAATGGATGGCAGCGGTTCATTTCACCTCCTTTGGTTGCGCGCCCTTCGATCCGGCGGGCGTCTCGCACTGCCCGTTCAGTTCCCGGATCGGAGGCGGGTTGGGTTCCTCGGGCAGGCTGTAGACCACCGTGCAGCGGTCCTCCTCGCGCTGCCCCCATCGCACCGTGAGGCGCCCGCTCTGTTCAGCCCCCGTCACGAAGGCCTGTCCATCCGGACCCACGATGCCCATTTCCTGGCCTGTCTCGTTCTCGACCACCGAGCCGAAAGGCAGCGGCTCGCCCTTGCGGTCGCTCAGGGTCAACATCAGCCGAAAACCCACGGCCGTTTCGAACTTCGCCAAGACCACCGCACCGCGCGTGGGGACGACCGCAATCGCCGCGTTCTTGACCTCCACGGTTTCGCCCAGGTCCTGGGTGCGCAGAGCCAGACGGTTCTCCCGATAGGGACTGACGTTGGCGATCACGGCATTTCCCGCCCAGTCGGTGGCGATCCCGGGGCGCGATTCGACGCCCACGCCGGAAGCCTTGGGGACCTGGACCAGTGCGATGGTGTCCCCCAGCGGCTGCGACAGGGTCACGCCACCGCCGTGCGCCAACAGGCCCCCCGCCACGCCGAAGTTGGTCTGCCGGTAGCTGGAGCCCTGCGAATGGCTGAGGTCGAAGCGCCCCACCGGCGACAGATAGCTGGCGCTGGCACTGCCGGTCGATCCGGAGTCATCGACCCGATTGGCCGATACGCTGTAGCTGAGACGCGAATCCTCGAGCGCGGTGCCGAACACGCTGACCTGCTGGCTGGTGCGGCCCTTGCGCTCCTGCGTCATCGCATACTGGGCGCTGGCACCGGAGGCACCCAGCGGAATGCTCACGGTGAGCATGATCTGATTGCTGGGCTTGTTGCTTCGGTAGCTGCTGCTGCGGTTGTAGTAGATGCTGTAGCCGAACTGCTTGTAGTTCCCCGAGTACCCGATCTGCACCAGGCTGTCCTTGGCGCTGGTACCCCAGTAGCTCTGCTGGCGCGCCGAGGCGAACATGGAGCCCCAGTCGCCCAGCGACTGGGAGAGCTCCAGGCGCAGTTCATTGCGACGGTTGTTGAGACGCTCGCTCGGATCGAGGCCTTGCATGTCCGCGGCTTCCTGGAAAGTGCGGTAGCCGCTGGTGGAATAGCGATAACCCGCCACGCGAACGGTGGTCCCCGCATCGAAGGCCTTGGAGTAGAGGAAGCGCACCGACTGGCCGTTGTAGGTCCTGTCGACCAGCAGCGGCAGCGGCATGACGGCGCGCGCGGCCGACAGGTCGGCGGAAATGGCGCCGAAGGCGCGCATGTTCTTGCCCACGCCGGCCATCACCGACTGGTAGCGCCCGGAGGCGATGAACCCGCCGTAGACGCTGTAGTCGTTGCCAAGGCCGTGCGCCACCGTGGCCTGCACGAATGCCGGCTCGGCACGCGATCGCAGCGGCAGGCCCCATGGCGATTGCGCGATTCCGCCGGCGTAGGGAAAGTAGTCGTCACCGGGCGCGCGGCGGTACTTGCCGACCGTGGCGGAAAAGCGCCACGTGCCTTCGCGCAACAACGTGGGCACTGCGGAGAAGGCCTGGATGTACTTGATCTCGCGGCCATCCGCTTCCTTGACGATCACTTCCAGGTCGCCGCTCGACGCCGTGGGATAGAGGTCATCGATCACGAACGCACCGGGCGCCACGAAGGTGCTGTAGATCGTGTAGCCGTTCTGCCGCACCGTCACGCGCGCGTTGGTCTGCGCAATGCCGCGGATGGTGGGGGCATAGCCTTGCTGGCTATCGGGGAGCATGGCCTCGTCGGAGGCGAGTTGCACCCCACGGAACGGCATGCTGTCGAACATGTTGCCGGGCGTGTTGCCATCGCCGATCAGCAACTGGGCATTGAGCGAACTCAGATCGCGCTGGGCATAGGTGTTGACCGCCTGCCAGCGGGACTTGCCGTCCGTGCCGCGACTGTAGGTCGAGAAGTGGCGAAAGCGCCAGTCGCGGTAGTTGAAGCCGCCGCGCAAGCCGACGAACAGGCTGTTGCGCCGAGGCTCTTCGTAGGGCTCGCGGAAGGGGTTGCCGTCGAACGCGCTGCGCGGTATGGCGAAGGGATCGGGCCCGCGACGGTAGTTGTCGCCGCCATGGCGCGAGAAGTTGATCTGGTAGTCGACCATGCCGGCCGTGATGCCCCGATCCCACTTGCCGGGATCGACGGCACCGCGCGCCGAGCGCTTCAGCGCCGCCTGCGGAATGCTGAGTGCCAGGTGCAGCTTGCCACTGTCGTAACTGAAGGAGGCATCGGGAACAGCCGCGCCCAGATCAACGCAGGCCTCGTCCGCGAGCGTCGCCAGGGCGGGAAACACCGCCACGTTGACGCCCCACTCGTCGAGCATGCCGCGCGTGAGACAAGGCTCGGCGTCGTTCTTGCCCTCCTTGGCATCGAAGCGGATCGACATCTGCCCCACGCCTCGGCTGTTGACCGACACGTCCACGGTGTACTGACCCGGCAGTACACGATTGCCGAAGGCAAACAGCGACAGGTCGGCGCTCTGCTGGTTGCCGCCAACGCCGAGGAAGCTTTCGTTGAAGGTCGAGGCGGCGAATTGCTGCGCAAAGGCGGGGACGCCCATGGCACCGAGCGCGAGTGCGCACAGACTGAGGCGGAATGGCGCGCCTGCGCGCGTCCGCCGGACATACATGCACCGCATCGGCCTAGCGCTGTGCGCGGTTGATGGTGGAGGCTTCGGCCTTCGGCACCAGTTCGGGCGTCAAGGCCACGGGTTGAGCGCCTTCAGGCACCCTGACGAACTCCTCGGGCGTTTCGCTGCCGTAGTCGTTGATCGTCGTGAAGTTGATCTGAATGGCCTGCGGGCTCTTGAGGGTGCGGATCGGAAAGCTCAACTCTCCGAACGGCGGGACCATGCCCGCATCGAGCTCCTCCTGGTCCTTCTTGTCCTGGCCCTGACCCTTGTTGACCGTGAGTTTCAGCAAGGTGACGTGAAAGGCACTCGCATTGCCGACCTTGAGCACGGCGCCCTGCCCCCCGGGCCCCTCGCTCACGGACCACTTGAGCAGGCCGCGCGCCTCCGCGGCCGAGCCCGGAAGATTGGAGGGCCTGTAGAACAGCTTGAGCCGGTTGCGTATCGCCACCTGGAGCACGTTCTCCTGGTTCGGCTTCTGGGGGATCTCCTTGACGTTGAGCCAGAACGCCGACTCGCGGTCCTTCGGCAATTCGCCGCCGACACGCATGATGCGCAAGAGATTCTCTTTGCCCGGATCGAGCCGGGACAGCGGCGGCGTGACGATCAGCGGGGTCTTGTTGTTGCCTTCGCCGGCGTCGACCCAGGCCTGGACCACATAGGGCAACGTACCGGTGTTCTTCATCGGAAGGGAAGTCTCGCGGTCCTTCTCGTTCAGGACCACGCGCGTGCCGGAGAGCATCACGCTCGCACCCGCCAGCGCCTGAAGCCCGAACATCACCAGGGCACCGAAGACCCACCGAATTCTTTGATTGCTGCACATATCTAGTCCCCTGCGCGAGCCACGCCCATCACGCGCACGCAAGCACCCCGACGCATCGACAACGACGCCTCGAAGAAAAAGCCGATAAAAGGAAATTTCGACGCGAAAGCTGCGCGGCCTTGCGCCGCCGAAAGCGCGTCGATGAAGGCATGGGGCCGCAAGGACCCCATGCCATCAAGCCCGATTAGTTGTAGGCAATCGAGAACTGCGCGGTACCGTCGGCCGGACCGGCGGTCAGGGCGTCCGTGGACGGCGCCGTCGGCGTCACCGGGAAGAAGGACACGTAGCGCGCCTGGAACTTCAGGTTGTTGTCACCCGCACCCAGGATGTATTCGGACGAAGCCGCGCCCAGGGGGATCTTCAGGCCATTCGCATCGCCGATCTCGATGCCGACGCCCTTGGCGGCTTCGACGGTCGAGCCGGAGTTGTTGACCTTCAGCAGGCCTTCGGCCGCGGCGATGTTGCCGGGGACGCCGGCGCCGGAGAAGGTCACCTTGGCCTTGTTGGTACCCGCGGGGCAGTCGCGCAGGTTGATGGTGAACTTGGCCGCGGTGGAGCCCGTTCCCACTGCGGGGAAGGCGTTCTTCGACACCTTGCCGAGAGGCACGGTCATGTTCACGCTCTCGGGCGCCACCGAGCAGATGCTGTCGGTGATTTCGCCCGTGAAGTTGACCGTACCGTCGGCGGCCATCGCGGCTTGCGACAGGGCACCGACAGCGGCGATTACTGCGAGCTTGGTGAATGCATTCTTCAGCATTGGATTCCTTAATAAAAGTAGATACTAATAATTAGCCTGCACATCCTGCAGACCAATGCGATCCTATCCATCCATGCAATAAAAATGCATTCCACAAAACAATATGGAACAGCAACGTGATTAACTATCCTTCATATTAGCGACCAATGGTTAATTTGAAATAGTGAATTTATTTTCATCATTCAATTTAACTAGGATTTATTAGCGATCGACGCGAGAAGTCTCGAAATGCAAGGCAGAAGACGAACGCAGCCGCCTTGCAAGAACGCAATGACAGGGCACCGCACCGGCGCAAGCGCGGGATGCGACGAAGCCGCCTACTGATGCGTCAGCGTGATGGTCGCGGTCCCATTGGCAATGCCCGGCTTCAGCTCGCCACTGGTTCGCATGTAGCGCGCGACGAAGGGCACGGCATAGGTAAAGTCTTTCGACTCACCCACCCTCATCGCCTTGCCGAACTCCACGGGTCGGCGCTGGGCGTCGAGCACCTGGATGCCGACGCCGCTGGCCGTGATTCCCGCCGAGCCGGCTTCGTTGATCCCCAGCACGCCCGGCAGCGTGGTCGCGTTCGTGGGGTCCATGGTCATCGATACGGTGGACTGCACGGAGCCCGGTGCCGCCTGGCAAGCAACCTCGATGTTGAACGGCGTATCGCGTGCAACGGTTCCGATGCCACCGGTGAGATCGCGGATCGGCACGCGGCCCATCGGAACGAGGAGCTTGCGCGATGGCTCGGTCACGGTGCACGAAGGTGCGACGATCTTTCCACCGTTGAGGATGATCCGGAAATAGTAGTCCTGCGGCTTGTTGGCGACGATCGCATGTCCATAGAGTCCGGGCGTCAACAGCCCGTTGCCGACGCGTTTCGCCGTCTTGATCAGGTCGAAGTTGAACTGGACCCAGCCGCGGTAGTTCGAGGTGGTGGCGCCAGGCGTCGTGCCGTCGACCGAGAACTCGAACGGAAGCGCGCCCGTGGCGCTCTCCCGCCCCCCCATGACCTGCACCCGGTATCCGACCCCCGGTACATTGGTGGAATAGATTCTTTCCCACATGGAGGTGTTGCTCACGAGCGCCCCCTGGGTTCCTCTCAGTTGAACCGTCAACGACTGGCCGAAGTTGCAGTTGGCGATCCAGGCGTTTCTGAGAGCACCTTGCCGATGTGCCAGAACCGTTCCTACAGGCTGGTTGTTGTCCACGACCACCTGGCCGAAGTCGAAGCTGAATTCGCCGATTCGTATGCCGCTCGAATAGAAACATTCCTCCGCTTGCGCCGCGGTCGCCGCCATGGCGACAGCAGTCCAGAGCGTCAACACGCGGATCTTTCTCGCCATCGTTCTGATTGACATGTCTTCTCTACTTCACGAAACGTGGGAGTTCGGGCACGCATTGCCCCTGTGGCAATCCGCCTGAACGGACGAAGGACACGATCTCATCGACGGCCCTTGAGCGAGACGGCCTGCGCCTCGTCGGTGCACCGGCCCACGAACTGGCGAACGGGCAAGGGACTGGCCTCTTCGGGCAGGCTGTACGACACCGCGCATTGGTTCGCCGAACGCTGACCCCAGCGCACCGCGAGGCGGCCGCTCTGGCCCGCGCCGGTCACATAGGCCCGGCCCTCGGGGCCGACGATGCCGACCTCCTGGCCGGCATCGTTCTCGATGCGCGCACCGAAGGGCAGCGGCTTTCCGCGGCCGTCGGTGAGCGTCAGCATCAGCCGGTAGCCCACCGAGGTCTCGAAGGTCGTCAGCACCACCGCGCCGCGCGTCGGCACGAGTTCGGTGGCGGCGGACTTCACTTCCGTCGTGTCGCCCAGGTCCTGCGTGCGCACCGCCACGCGGTTGAGCCGGTAGGGGCTGAGGTTCGGGATGACGGCACTGCCCGAGCCATCGGTCACCACGCCCGGACGCGCGTCGAAACCGACCCCGCCGGCCTTGGGCACCTGCACCAGCGCGACCGTCTCGCCCAGGGGCTGCGACAGCGTGATGCCGCCGCCATGCACCAGCAGCCCGCCCGCCATGCCGATGGTGGTCTGGCGGAAGCCCCGGCCCTGCGAGTGGCCGAGGTCGAAGCGGCCGAAAGGCGCGAGATAGCTGCCCCCCACGCTGCCGCCGGCGCCCTGCTCGCTCGCATGGCTGGCGCTCACGCTGTAGCTGAGGCGGCGATCCTCCAGGGCCGCGCCGTACAGGCTCACCTGCTGGCTGGTGTTGCCCTCGCGATCGCGCGAGACCGCGTACTGCGCGCTGGCCGCGGAAGTGCCGAGCGGAATGCTCAGCGTGAACATGAGCTGGCTCGTGGCACGGCGGTCCTGGTAGGCGCTGCGGTTGTAGAAGACGCTGTAGCTGAACTGCTTGTAGCTGCCCGACCAGCCCAGCTGCACCAGCCGGTCCTTGAAGGAGGTTCCCCAATAGCTCTGCTGGCGCGCGGAGGCGAAGAGCGAGCCCCAGTCGCCGACCTTCTGCGCGAGCTCGAAACGCAGCTCGTTGCGCCGACTGTGCAGGCGCTCGGACGGCGACAGCGCCTGCATGTCCACGGCTTCCTGGAAGGTGCGGTAGCCGCTGGTGGAATAGCGGTAGCCCGCGACGCGAAAGTTGGTGCCGCTGTCGACGAAGGACTTCGCGTAGAGGAACCGCAGCGACTGGCCGCTCTGGCGCTCCTTCCCGCCGAGCGCGAACGCCATCGGCGTGCCGGCCGGATCGGTCGGCAGGCCGCGCGGCGCCGTGGTGCTGGCGGTCGAGAGGTCGAGCGACAGCGCGCCGAAGCTTCGCATGTTCCTGCCCACGCCGGCCAGCACCGACTGGTAGCGGCTCGAGGCCATGAAGCCGCCGTAGACCGTGTAGTCGTTGCCCAGGCCGCGCGCCAGGGTCGCCTGCACGAAGACCGGCTCGATGCGCGCGCCTTGTTCCCGCAGCCACGGTGCCAGCAGCGTGCCGGCACCGCCCTGGCGCATGTCGCCGATGTAGCTGCTGCTGTAGCCGAAGGCGCTGCGGTACTTGCCCACCGTGGCGCCGTAGCGCCAGGTGCCTTCGCGCAGCAGCGTCGGCACCGCCGAGAAGGCCTGTATGTATCGGCTTTCGCGCCCGTCGGCTTCGGTGACCGTGACTTCGAGGTCTCCGCCGGAGTCCGTGGGATAGAGGTCGTCGATCACGAACGGCCCCGGCGCGACGAAGGTGCTGTAGACGACATAGCCGCTCTGGCGCACCGTGACGCGCGCGTTCGTCTGCGCGATGCCGCGGATGGTGGGGGCGTAGCCTTGCTGGCTGTCGGACAGCATGGCCTCGTCGGTGCCGATCTGCACGCCGCGAAACGGCACGCTGTCGAAGAAGTTGGCGGGCGTGTTGCCGTCGCCGATCTGCAGTTGCCCCTGGATCGAAGGCAGGTCGCGCTGCAGCGTGGAGGTGACGGCCTGCCAGCGGCCGCGGCCGTCGGTGTCGCGGTTGTAGGTCGAGTAGTGGCGCATGCGCCAGTCGCCGATGTTGAAGCCGCCGCGCAGGCCCGCGAACAGCGTGTTGCGCTGGGCATCCTGGCGCCCGCGGTCGAGGAAAGGATTGGCGTCGAAGAGGCTCGGCGAGTTCGCGAAGAGGTTCGACCGCTCGCGCTGGTTGTCGCCGCCGTGGCGCGCGAAGTTCAGCTGGTAGTCGAGCATGGCGGCGGTGATGCCTCTGTCCCAGCGCGCCGGTTCGACCGCGCCGCGCGCCGCGCGCTTGAGCGCCGCCTGCGGAATGCCGAGCGACAGCGCGAGCTGGCCCGCGTCGTAGCTCACGGTCGCTTCGGGAATGCTGGCCGGCAGGTCCACGCAGACATCGTCGGCCGCGCCGGCCAGCGCGGGGAAGGCCTCCACGTTGACACCCCACCCGCCCAGCATGCCGCGCGTGAGGCAGGCCACGGCATCGGTCTTGCCCGGCACGTCGTCGAACCGGATGGTGCTGCGGCCAACGGCCCGCCCGTTGACCGTCACGTCGACGGCATAAGTACCGGGCAGCACTCGATTGCCGAAGGCGAAGATCGAGAGATCGGCGCGCGGTTGCTTGCCGCCGCCGATGCCGAGGAATTCTTCCTCGAAACGCGAACCGGCGACCTGCTGCGCCAACGCAGGAATGCCGAGGCTCGCGATGACCGTCGCGCACAGCGTGCGACGGAACGGCGCGGCGCGCAGGATGCGGCGCATGACCTCAGCGCGCGGCATCGCTGGTGGATGGCGTATCGACGACCTCGGGCGTCAAGGCCACGGGCTCGACGGCCACGGGCACGCGCACGCGTTCCTCGGGCGTTTCGCCACCGTAGTCGTTGATCGTGGTGAATCGGATCTCGATCGGTTGCGGCGTCTTCATGGCATCGAGCGGAAAGCTCGACTCCGCGAGCGGCGCGACCATGACGGCCCGGATCACCTGCTGGCCGGCGTTGAGGGTCAAGCCGGTGAAGGTCACGTGATAGACCGTGGGATTGCGGATCTTCAGCACCGCCCCCTGGTCCGGCGCACCGGCAGCGACGCTCCAGCGCAGCTGCGTGCGCGCATCCGCCGGCTGGCCCGACAGCGCGGCGGGACGATAGAACAGCTTGATGCGGGTACGCACCGCGATCTGCAGCACATTCTCTTCCTGCGTCTTCTCGGGAATCTCCTTGACGTTGAGCCAGTACACCGATTCGCGGTCGCGCGGCAATTCACCGGGCATCCGCAGGATGCGCAGGATGTTTTCCTTGCCGGGATCGAGCCGCGACAGCGGCGGCGTGACCAGCAGCGGCACGTCGGTCAGGCCCTCGCCCGCATCGACCCAGGCCTGGATGACATAGGGCGAGCCGCCGGTATTGCGCATGGGGATCGAGGCCTCGCGCTCTTTCTCGCCGAGGATCACGCGCGTACCGCTGAGCGATACCGCCGCATCGGCGTGCCATGAAATGCCCAGTCCCAATGCCATGGCCAGGGCCCAACCGAATGTCTGCTTGCTGCACATAGGAGTTTTCGGGCGCACGCGCCCCATGCGGCGGTACGCCGCCGTACGAAACATGAAGAAAAAGGAAAGCGAAGAGGAGCGCCGCCTCGAGGCGGCGCCAACGGCCGGTGGCTGCGAGAGCCGCGGCCGCGGATCACCCGAACTTAGTTGTAGGCGACGGTGAACTGGGCCATGCCGTTGGCCGGGCCGACCGTGACCGAATCCTTGGTCGCGAGGTAGTTCGCTTTGAATTGCAGCGAGTTGGTGCCGTTGCCCAGGATGTAGCTGGGAGATGCCACGCCAAGCTTGATCGGATTGCCAGCCGAATCCTTCAACTGAATCGCCACGCCCGTTGCGGCCGCCACCGTCTGCCCTGAATTGGCAATGGCCAGGTTGGTGCCATCGGCGGTGCCAGAGAACGTGACCTGCGCATTCTTGGCCGAGGCGGTGTCGCAGTTGAGCAGATCGATGGTGAAGTCGACCGGCGTGGAAGTGCTGCCGAGACCGGTGAGCGTCCGGCTCACGATCTTGCCGAGTTGCACGGTCTTGTTCTGGCTGCCGGGCGCCACCGAGCAGGTGGCGTCGATGATTTCGCCCTGGAAATTGATGGTGCCGTCATAGGCCATCGCGGCTTGCGAGAGAACGCCGACAGCGGCGAATGCGCAGAGTTTGGAGAGGGGATGCTTGAGCATTGGATTCCTTGATTTCAATCGATGAGAGCCCGCTCGATGGCGGCAGGCCCTGCGAGACAAACATCGCCGGCTGCCGCGGGAACGCGGAAAGCCCGGAGATGAATTGATATTCCTTGGTTGATTTCTTGACTACGAGTTTTCGATCAGCGATCTCCCATTGAGTTGAATTGAGCATGAATCCCGCATGGCTTGACGTCGATTCAGACGATTGAGTCGCGATGACGAAGCCCCGTGGCTCGCGTCACGGACGACCATCGGCCACGCTGCCCACCCACGTCGACGGCAGCGAAGGCCTCGCGAGGCCGGCAACTAGGGCGATGGGTTCAGGGCGACCAGGCGGTACCCGACTCCGTAGATCGTCAACAGCCTGATACCCTTCTCCGGGCCCAGTCCCAGCTTGCGGCGCACACGCGTCACGTGCACGTCGAGCACCCGCGAACCGGGGCTGCTGGGCCGATCGAACAACCGCTCCTCGATCTCCGTGCGGGCGACGACCTTGCCGAGGTTCTGGAACAGGATGCAGGCGACCTCGAATTCGCGCGGCTGCAAGCGCACTTCCACGCCATCGACCAACACCACGCGCGCCGCTCGCTTGAAATGAAAACTGCCCCAGATCAGGTCTTCCTCGGCAGACGGCACGTGCCCCCCTTGCCTGCGCGTGTGGAGCAATCGCAACCGCATCGCCAGTTCGGCGCCATCCACCGGCGCCGTGGCGAATTCGATCCGCTCGCCATTCAGCGAGTCCTCGTCGAAGGTGGCCGCGAGTTCCAGGGCATCGCGCGACACGACGACCAGGATGGGCAGCTTCACCATGGTCCGAAGATTCGCCCAGCGCCGCTGGCTCCATCCCTTGTCGGCGCATGCGATCAGCGCGTCGTAGTGACGGCCCGAGGACATCGACTCCCACAAGGTCTGCACCGAATCGAAGGCAGCCGAGGCGAAGCCCTGCGAGTCGAGCGCGCTACGCAGGGTGCCGCGATTGCGCTCGTCGCCGAAGACCAGCGCCAGCGAGGAAATCGACCTCGAAAGGCCCTGCCCGGTGTTGGTGGCGGGACTCATGCGCAGACTCCGAGGGTCGGTGTTTCCGGCTCGAAGCTCGGGACCGCCTGGGCAACGAAGCGCCTGACGCTTTCGCCGACGATGTCGAGATCCATGTCCGGTTCGCGAGCGACGCGCAGCACCACGCCTTCGACGAAGCACTGCAAGGCGAACACCCGGCCGCGCACCTCGGCCTCGGGCAGCGCCTTGCAGGCCTGGCGCATGCGGGCCTGCAACAGCGCGACGAGCGCATGACGCTCGAGCGCCAGAGCTTCGGCCGTTGCGCCGGCCACGCGCGCCCTGCGAGTACCTTCGGCGACCGCCTCCAGCACGAAGGCGGCATTCGTTGCCCCCGTTGCGCGCCAACTGCGCAGCCGCTCGCAGACGAACGCCGCCACGGTCTCGGGCCGCAGATCCGGCAAGTCGCCGAGGCCCATGCCCTGCAGACGCTCCAGCAAGGCCAGCACGATGTCGTCCTTGGTCTCGAAGTGAAGGCGAATCTCGGAAGGGCTCATGCCGACCGCGTCGCAGATATGCACCATGGAGACGGGCCGGATGCCGCGCTCCGCGAAGCACGCACTCGCGGCCAGGAGAATGCGATCGCGGACCGTACCCTCCCGTACCGCGCCAGCCGCCTGCAATTTGTTTCCCTGCAATTGAATCCTTTCGGCCCACTTCTTCGTAAACACAATCCGCGCCACGAAAAGAGAGTGAACATTCAGTTTTTGTTAGGTTACTCCAGTCTTCGCGCAACCACGACACTGCTGACCAGATTCCTAGGGACAAGTGTCATATTTCCCCGGAAAGGAGGAACTAGTTCTCGCCCACCCCTCGGCAAGATCAGTCGATTGTCAGCAAACAGCGGCCTTCTTCGGGGAAAACGAATGCAACCGCAAACAGCAGAAACAAGGGCGCCAGCGCCGCGAAAGCTTGCCTCTCAGATCATGAAAAATGAATGAGCATTTATACTTTCTTTACTCCATGAGCGCCGACGTAAGCTCCCCAGCCAGCCGACACCACACCTCAAGGAAATTCACGCGTGAATAACAAGATCAAGCGCTCGTCTCCCAGCAGCGAACAGCGGGCCGAGTTGCAGAAGCTGAGGATCCTGAAGGCCGCGAGAACCTGCTTCATCCAGGACGGGCTGCATGCGGGCACCATCGCCCGCATCAGCGAGACCGCGCAGATGAGCCCGGGGCTGATCTACCGCTACTTCTCGAGCCGGGAGGAGATCGTTCTCGGCCTCATGCGCCTGCAGGTCAAGGCCGGCTTCGGCCCGGGCATCGCCGGACTGACGCCGAAGGTGGTGACGGCCCGCATCTGCGAATACCTGCGCCGGTGGCTCGCGGGCGACCCCGATGTTCCAAGCCCGCCGCTGATCCTGGAAATGAGCGCGGAAAGCACGCGCAACGAGGCGATCGCCAAGCACATCGTCGACGCCGACAAGGAAGCCAGGGCGTCGCTGATCGCCTGGCTGACGGACCTCTCCGTCCAAGCCGGGGAGACAGTGAGCGAGAAGGAGATCCAGATCCGCGCCATGGCCCTCGGCTGCTTCATCGACGGCCTGGTGCTTCGCGCGGCGCGCGAGCCCGACCTCGACATGGAGATCGTCGAGAAGAGCATGGACAGCCTCATGGCCATGGTGGCCCCTTCGCCGCCACGCAAGGCGACCTGAGGGCAGCCGGGTCCCGGCGACGCGCTCCCCGTGATAGAGTCCGCCGCAGCGTGACTGCCACGCTCGGCCCCGGGGACGACTCCAGGGCGCGATCGCCGCCCCGGGGACGACCCTGCACTTCCTGTGAAGTTCAACCATGGTCCATCCTCGCAGCGCGCAGCCCCTCACCGCCGCCACCTCCTCCGTCCCACCGCAGACCTGGCTGCTGCTGATAGCAGCCTGGGCCGTCGTCGGCGCGTTCACCGTCTTCGGCGCCGGCTGGCTCGGCCCCTCGATGACACCGGTCACCGCGGGCATCGCGTTCGCGGCGCTGTTCGTCACGATCCTGGCCGCGTCCTTCGGCGTGGTGAAGGAAGCCGACCATCTCGCGCATGCGCTGGGCGAGCCCTACGGCACCCTGATCCTGACGCTGTCGATCGTGCTGATCGAGGTGGTGCTGATCGCCTCCGTGCTGCTGGGGCCGGGCGACTTCCCCACCATCGGCCGCGACTCGATCTTCGCCGTCATGATGATCATCATGAACCTCGTGATGGGCCTGTGCCTGATCGCGGGCCACGGCCGCAACGGCCATCAGCGCTACAACGCGCAGGGCACCGCCTCCTACCTGTCGATGGTGGTGCTGCTCGCCAGCATCGCGCTGGTGCTGCCGAAGTATCTGAGCGGCGCGGGTGAGTTCACACGCGTCCAGGCCATCGGCATCTCGGCCATCACCGCCGTGGTCTATGCGGTCTTCCTCGGCCTGCAGATGCGCAGCCACCGCAAGCTCTACATGGAGCCCGCGCCGGGCGACGATGCCGACCCGGCCCGCCATGCCGTCGGCCTGCTGCCCCAGCCCGCGCGGACGGACACGAAGCTCCTCGTGCTGCGCTCGGCCCTGCTGATCGCGCTGATCCTGCCGATCGTGCTGCTCGCCCACCATCTCGCGGTGGTCACCGACTACGGCATCGCGGCGGCGGGCGCGCCCACCGCCCTGGGCGGTGTCCTGATCGCCATCATCGTGTTCACGCCCGAGTCCATCACGGCCGTGAAGGCCGCGATGAACAACGAGATGCAGCGCGCCATCAACCTGTGCCTCGGTGCCTTCGTCTCCACCGTGGGACTGACGGTGCCGGCCGTGCTCGTGATCGGCCTCGTGACCGGCAAGCAGGTGATCATGGGCATCTCGAACACGGAGACGGTGCTCTACATCGCCACCGTGGCGCTGGGCATGCTGAGCTTCAACGGCCAGAAGACCTCGGCGGTCCAGGGCTGGATGCACCTGGCGCTGTTCGCGATCTTCGGGCTGCTCCTCTTCAGTCCCTGAGCCGAGGCTCCCGTTCAATAGGTGCGGCTCGGCACGCCCTGCATGGACAGCGCCCACTGCGCAATCCGGTCCTTGCGTTCGAAGGCCACGCCCGGGTGCTTGTTCGCATAGGCCAGGAACTCGCCCAGCGCCTTCACGCGCGCGGGCGTGCCGCCGATGCGGTCGTGGGTGGAGATCGACATCATCCGCCGGCGTCCGGCCGCCTCGGCATAGAGCTGGTCGAACTCGTCCTTGAGCTCCTGGCCGAAGGCCGCGGCCGTGAGCGGACCCTCCGCGCCGAAGCGCGCGATGTCGTTCATGCGCAGCGTGTAGGGCACGACCGCGAAGGGCTTGCCGTTGACCTGCGTGGTCATCGGCTCGTCGGCCGAGAGATCGTCGATGTGGTACGTGAAGCCCAGTTCCTGCAGGATGCCGAGCGTGCGTGGCGTGCCGCGCAGCCAGAACGCGTTGTAGCCCGCGGGACGGGTGCCGGTGGCCTTGAGCAGCGCATCGATGTTGGCCTGGTACGAGGCGCGCTCCTGCTCGGGCGAGATGTCCCAGTGCGGGGTCCAGGTCTGGCCATGCGCGGCGGCTTCGTGGCCGCGCTGCACGATCTCGCGCGCGAGCTGCGGGTTGCGCTCCACGGCCTGGCCGGTCATGTGCGAAGTCACCTTCACGCCATGCCGGTCCCACAGGTCGAGCAGCCGCGGGATGCCTTCGCGCACGCCGTATTCGAACCAGGTGCGCGCCGGCAGGTCCGGGTACTTCGCATCCATCGGCGGAAACGGCGAGCCGTTGTCGTGCTCGCTCTGCGCGCCCGACTCGAACTGCATCGACACCGAGATCACGAGCCGCGCGCCGTTCGGCCAGTGACGGCCGGTAGCGGCCTTGGCCGCGGCCTTCGGCCGCGCCTGGGCCCGCGCTTCGCCGGCTGCCAGGCCGGACAGCGCGGCGGCCGCCACCGTGCCCGCGCCGCCGCGCAGGATGTTGCGGCGCTCGAGGCTGCCGATGGAGGGGTTGGCGTTCATCTGGAAGATCCCTTTCATGGATGGTGGGGTTTCGAGGGCGGGTTCCACTGCTGCTTCCAGTAGTTCGCCTTGGGGTGCTCGCGCAGGAACACGCAGCACTGCACCCATTGGCCGGGCGACAGCGCCTCGACCGCGCGGGACAGCACCGTGAACGTTGTGTCGGCCATCCGCTGGCTCACCTCGCTCGCGCGCGGATTCGTCAGCACCAGCGTGGCGATCAGTTGCTGCGCGCCGGACTCGTCGCCGCAGAGTTCGGCCACGATGGGTTGCACGCGCGACTTCAGATCGCCGAGCGCGGCCGATCCGCTGTCCGCGAGCGCGCGGTGCAGCGTCCGCAGGGTCCGCGGCCAATCGATGGCCGCGAGCAGGGGAGGCGACGCCTCGACAACGATGTGGGGCATGGCGCGCGACCTCAATCCAGCTTGATGCCGGCCTCGCGGATCAGTTGCTGCCAGCGGATGCGCTCGCCGGCCATCATCCGCGCGAAGCCCTGCGGCGAGCTGTCGACCGTGATCGATCCCAGTTCCGCGAGCTTGTCGCGCGTGTTCTTCTGCGCCAGCGCGCGGCGCATGTGGTCGACCAGCCAGGCCTGGCGTTCGCTCGGCGTGGCCGCGGGCGCGACGAAGCCGTACCAGCCGCCGATCTGCGCATCGACGCCGCTCTCCTTGAGCGTCGGGACCTCGGGCAGCGCGGGAATGCGCGCGGGGCTGGTCACGGCGAGCGCCTTGAGCCGGCCCGACACGATGTGCTGCAGCACCGCCGGCGTGGCCTCGAACAGCAGTTGCACGGTGCCGCCCATCAGATCGTTGAGCGCCGGCGCCGAGCCGCGGTACGGCACGTGCAGGATCGACACCTGCGCCTCGCGCTTGAAGAGTTCGGCCGCCAGGTGCTGCGGCGTGCCGTTGCCCGCCGAGGCGTAGGAGTAGCGGCCCGGCGCCTTGCGCAGCACCTCGAGCGCCGCGCGCAGGTTCGGCGCGGGGAACGAGGGATGCGCCACCATCACCAGCGGCACCGATGCGGCCCAGGCCAACGGCGCGAAGTCCTTGGCCGGGTCGTAGTTGAGCTTGGGATAGAGCGCGGCATTCGCAGCCATCGGGCCGAGCGCCGCGAGCAGCAGCGTGTGGCCGTCGGCCTCGCCGCGCGCCACGGCTTCGGTGCCGATGTTGCCACCCGCGCCGCCGCGGTTGTCCACGAGCACCGTGGCGCCGCTCTCCGTCTGCAGCGCATGCGCCATCAGGCGCGAGATCGCGTCGGTGGTGGCGCCGGCCGGATACGGGCAGACGATGCGGATCGGCTTGGAGGGAAAGGCCTGTGCGTGCGATGCGCCGGCAAGGCCGGGGATGGCAAGGGCCGCGCCGGCCTGGAGGAAATTTCGTCGCTGCATGAATCGGTGCTTCCTGATGTCTCGTCTTGGGAGGCAGTTTCAGAGGATGCGCCGGCCGCGGCAAATCGCATTTTTCGGCACGCCCCATCGGATAATCCGATAGCCATGACCGCACGCCCCAGCAGCCGCGCCCAGCGCGCACGCGATCCCCTCGAGCTCGTTTCGCTGCGGCAACTGCGCTACTTCAGCGCCGCGATGCGCGCGCCCAGCTTCAACGAGGCGGCGCGCGAATGCTCGATCTCGCAGCCCGCGTTGTCGGAACAGATCGCGCTGCTCGAGCAGGTGCTCGGCGTGCCACTGTTCGACCGCACCGGCGGCCGCGCGGTCCCCACGCTGTCTGGGCACGAACTCGAACGCCGCATCGCGGGCAGCCTGCTCGAACTGCAGTCGGCCTTGCGCGAGGTGCCCGAGCGAGCCGACACCATCTCGGGCCTGGTGCGCGTGGGACTCGTGCAGTCCTACGGCGCCTGCTGGGTGGTGCCGGTGATGCGCGCGGCGCAGGCGCGCTGGCCCGCGCTGTCCGTGGCGCTGCGGCGGCGCACCGCGCACGCGCTCGAGGAAGGCGTGCTGCGCGGCGACTTCGAGTTCGCGGTGAGCTTCGATCCGCATCCCCATGCCGACCTCGAGATCGCGCAGTGCTTCGTCGAGCGGGCCGTCGCCGTCGGCGCCCTGCCGCGGCGCGCGCGGCGGCTCACGCTGGCGCAGCTCGCGCCTTGCGGGCTCGCGCTGCTGCCGAGCGAATACATGATGCGCCGCGAGCTCGACGCGGCCTTCGCCTCGCAGGGCCTCAAGCCGCAGGTCCGGCTCGAATCGGATGCACTCGAAGACCTGGTGGCGGCCGCGCGCGAGAGCGGCATGGTCGCGATCCTCAACGCCGCGGCCGCATCGAGCCTGGCGGTGCACGACGCGGTGCCGATCGACAGCGTCGAACTGCAGCGCAAGGCCTGCCTCGTGCGTTCGCGCACACGCCATCACACGAACGCGTCGCGCCATCTCTGGGATGCGCTGGTCGCGGGCGCGCCGGCCCTGCCGTCGGGCTGGACCGCGCCCGGCAAGGCACGGCGCTAGATGCTTCGCAGGTTCACGCGCCGCGACAAGGCCTCGGCACTCTCGCGCCGCTCGCTGTAGCGATCGACCAGATGGCCGGCGCAGTCGCGCGTCAGCAGCGTGAACTTGACCAGCTCCTCCATGACGTCGACCACGCGTTCGTAGTACGGCGAGGGCTTCATGCGCCCGGCTTCGTCGAACTCGAGGTAGGCCTTGGCCACCGAGGACTGGTTCGGGATGGTGATCATGCGCATCCAGCGTCCGAGCACGCGCAGCTGGTTCACCGCATTGAAGGACTGCGAGCCGCCCGAGACCTCCATCACGGCCAGCGTCTTGCCCTGCGTCGGCCGCACGGAGCCGACCGACAGCGGGATCCAGTCGAGCTGCGCCTTCATGATGCCGGTCATCGCGCCATGGCGTTCCGGCGAGCACCAGACCATGCCTTCGGACCACTGCGCGAGCGCGCGCAGCTCCTGCACCTTCGGATGGTCCTCGGGTTCGCTGTCGGGCAGCGGCAGGCCGCGCGGATCGAAGACGCGGGTCTGCGCGCCCAGCGTGCGCAGCAACCGCTCGGCCTCTTCGGTCAGCAGGCGGCTGTACGAGCGCTCGCGGACCGAGCCGTAGAGCAACAGGATGCGCGGCGCGTGCGTCGAACGCTCGGCGGGCCACAGGTGCCGTGGGTCCGGCAGCCGGAAGGCCTCCGCATCCAGGTTCGGCAGGTCAGGGCTTGGCGACACGCTGGCCTTTCGCATCGATGACGGGCTCGCCGTCTTCCTTCGAGAACGCGCCGCGCTGGGCGTGCGGCAGCAGGTCGAGCACGGCCTCCGATGGCCGGCACAGGCGCGTGCCCAACGGCGTGACGACGATCGGGCGGTTGATGAGGATCGGATGCGCGAGCATGAAGCCGATCAGCTCCGCATCGGTCCACTTCGCATCGGCCAGCCCGAGCTCGTCGTGGGGCGTGCCCTTCTGGCGCAGCAGGTCGCGCACGCCGATGCCCATGTCGGCGACCAGTTGCTCGAGCGTTGCGCGGCTCGGCGGATGCTTGAGGTACTCGATGACGGTCGGCTCCTCGCCGCTGTTGCGGATCAGCGCGAGCACGTTGCGCGACGTGCCGCAGTCGGGGTTGTGATAGATCGTGATGTCGCTCATGGAAGGGAGGGATGTCGCTGGTGAGAAAGCAGATCAGCCGAAGCTCAGGCGCAGTGCGAGCGCGGCGAGGGTCAGGGCGAGCACGGGCACCGTCATGACGACGCCCACCTTGAAGTAGCAGTCCCAGCCGATGGTGGTGCCCTTCTTCGCGAGCACATGCAGCCACAGCAAGGTGGCGAGGCTGCCGATCGGCGTGATCTTCGGGCCCAGGTCGCAGCCGATGACGTTGGCGTAGACCATCGCCTCCTTCACCACGCCGGTGGCGCCCGAGGCATCGATGGAGAACGCGCCGACCAGCACCGTCGGCATGTTGTTCATCACGGAGGACAGCACGGCCGCCAGGAAACCCGTGCCCAGGGCCGCGCCCCAGATGCCGCCTTGCGCGAACACGTCGAGCAGCGTCGAGATCCGCTCGGTCAGGCCGGCATTGCGCAGGCCGTAGACCACCAGGTACATGCCCAGCGAGAACACGACGATCTGCCAGGGCGCGCCGCGCAGCACCTTGCGCGTGGCAATGACCTCGCCGCGGGCCGCCACGGCCAGCAGCAGCAGCGCGCCAACGGCCGCCACGGCGCTGACCGGCACGCCCAATGGCTCGAGGCCGAAGAAGCCGACGAGCAGCAGCACCAGCACGACCCAGCCCGCGCGGAAGGTGGCCGGGTCGCGAATGGCATCGGCCGGGCGCTTGAGGCGGCTGGCGTCGTAGCGCGCGGGGATGTCGCGACGAAAGTAGAGCAGCAAGGCCAGCAGGCTGGCGACCACCGCAACGAGGTTGACCGGCACCATCACCGCCGCATAGGCGCTGAAACCGATCCCGAAGAAGTCGGCCGAGACGATGTTGACGAGATTCGACACGATCAGCGGCAGGCTCGCGGTGTCGGCGATGAAGCCCGCCGCCATCACGAAAGCCAGGGTGGTGGCCGGCGTGAAGCCCAGCGCCACCAGCATGGCCATCACGATCGGCGTGAGGATCAGCGCGGCGCCGTCGTTGGCGAACAGCGCCGAGACGGCCGCGCCCAGCAGCACGATGAAGGCGAACAGCCGGCCGCCGCTGCCGCCGCCCCAGCGCGCGACGTGCAGCGCGGCCCATTCGAAGAAGCCGGCCTCGTCGAGCAGCAGGCTGATGACGATCACGGCGATGAAGGTCCCGGTGGCATTCCAGACGATCTGCCAGACCCGCACGACGTCGGGCGGATGCACCACGCCGAGGGCCAGGGCCACCAGCGCGCCCAGCGCGGCGCTCCATCCGATGCCGAGGCCGCGCGGCTGCCAGATGACGAGCACCAGGGTCGCGAGAAAGATGAGAACGGCGGTGAGCATGGGGCGAGCAAACGATGCGGTGCCGACCGTCAGCAGTCGCAGGACGCGCCTTGCGCATCGACCCCGCAGGGCTGCCCCTGGCAGCAGTTCTCGCTCAGATAGGCCAGCAGCCCGTTCATCCGGTCGAACGAGGCGCGGTAGATCAGGTGGCGCCCCTGCCGCTCCTGCGACACCAGGCCCGCGCGGCCCAGCTCCTTGAGATGGAACGACAGGCCCGTGGCCGGAACGCCCAGCGTTTCGGTCAGCGCGCCAGGCGTCATGCCCTGCGGGCCGGCCACGACCAGGGCGCGAAACACGCGCAGGCGCACGCTCTGGGCAAGTGCCATCAGGGAACGGATGACGACTTCTTCTTCCATACTTCAATCATCGTTGAAATATTGAATCGTGGCAACCGACTTCCGGCTCGGCCCGCTCCGGCGCTTGAAACCCCGGCGATTGCCCTTATGATTAGCACTCGCTGTGGTTGAGTGCTAACAAGCCTCGCCTCCAGTCGACGGGCAACCGGTCCTGCGGGATGGGCGCCCAAAAAACCACCACCCAGTTTCTTATCCAGGAGATGCAATGAAACTTCGTCCTTTGGCCGATCGCGTGATCGTCAAGCGTGTTGACAGCGAAACCAAGACTGCCTCGGGCATCGTCATTCCCGACGCCGCCGCCGAAAAGCCCGATCAGGGTGAAGTCCTGGCCGTGGGCCCGGGCAAGCGCAACGACAAGGGCGAACTGGCCGCACTGACCGTCAAGGTCGGCGACCGCGTCCTGTTCGGCAAGTACAGCGGCCAGACCGTCAAGGTCGGCGGCGACGAACTGCTGGTCATGAAGGAAGACGACCTGTTCGCGGTCGTCGAGAAGTAATTCAACAGATCCCCATTCGGAGTAATAGAACATGGCAGCAAAAGACGTAGTCTTCGGCGGTGAAGCCCGCGCACGCATGGTCGAGGGTGTGAACATCCTGGCCAACGCGGTCAAGGTCACCCTGGGCCCCAAGGGCCGCAACGTGGTGCTCGAGCGCTCGTTCGGCGCCCCCACCGTGACCAAGGACGGTGTGTCGGTCGCGAAGGAAATCGAACTCAAGGACAAGCTGCAGAACATGGGCGCCCAGCTCGTGAAGGAAGTGGCTTCCAAGACTTCGGACAACGCCGGTGACGGCACCACCACCGCGACCGTGCTGGCACAAGCCATCGTGCGCGAAGGCTTCAAGTACGTGGCCGCCGGCATCAACCCGATGGACCTGAAGCGCGGCATCGACAAGGCCGTGACGGCCCTGGTCGAAGAGCTGAAGAAGGCTTCGAAGCCCACCACCACGTCGAAGGAAATCGCTCAAGTCGGCTCGATCTCGGCCAACAGCGACGAAACCATCGGCAAGCTCATCGCCGACGCGATGGACAAGGTCGGCAAGGAAGGCGTGATCACCGTCGAAGACGGCAAGTCGCTGGACAGCGAACTGGACGTCGTCGAAGGCATGCAATTCGACCGCGGCTACCTGTCGCCCTACTTCATCAACAACCCCGAGAAGCAATCGGCGCTGCTCGACAACCCCTTCGTGCTGCTGTTCGACAAGAAGATCAGCAACATCCGTGACCTGCTCCCCACGCTGGAACAAGTCGCCAAGGCCGGTCGTCCGCTGCTGATCATTGCCGAAGAAGTCGAGGGCGAAGCCCTGGCGACGCTGGTCGTGAACACGATCCGCGGCATCCTGAAGGTCGTGGCCGTCAAGGCGCCTGGCTTCGGCGACCGCCGCAAGGCCATGCTCGAAGACATCGCCATCCTGACGGGCGGCAAGGTCATCGCCGAAGAAGTCGGCCTGACCCTCGAGAAGGTGACGCTGGCCGACCTGGGCCAGGCCAAGCGCATCGAAGTGGGCAAGGAAAACACCATCATCATCGACGGCGCCGGCGCTGCTGCCGACATCGAAGCCCGCGTGAAGCAAGTGCGCGTGCAGATCGAGGAAGCCACGAGCGACTACGACCGTGAAAAGCTGCAAGAGCGCGTGGCCAAGCTGGCCGGCGGCGTTGCGGTGATCAAGGTCGGCGCCGCCACCGAAGTCGAAATGAAGGAAAAGAAGGCTCGCGTCGAAGACGCCCTGCACGCCACCCGCGCTGCAGTGGAAGAAGGCGTGGTTGCCGGTGGTGGCGTGGCCCTGCTGCGCGCCAAGCAAGCCGTGGGCGACAAGGTCAAGGGCGACAACGCCGACCAGGACGCCGGCATCAAGCTGGTGCTCAAGGCCATCGAAGCCCCCCTGCGCGAAATCGTGAACAACGCCGGCGGCGAAGCCTCGGTGGTCGTTAACGCGGTGCTGGCCGGCAAGGGCAACTACGGCTTCAATGCCGCCAACGACTCGTACGGCGACATGCTCGAGCTGGGCATCCTGGACCCGACCAAGGTGACCCGCACCGCGCTGCAGAACGCCGCCTCGGTGGCCTCGCTGCTGCTGACGACCGAAGCCATGGTGGCTGACGCTCCGAAGGACGAAGCTCCTGCCGGCGGCGGCATGCCCGACATGGGCGGCATGGGTGGCATGGGCGGCATGGGCATGTAATTGCCTCTCGCCCGGCGAGCGCTTCGGCGTTCGGCGGGCGGGTCGTCCAGACACGAAGAAGGCCGGGGTTCGCCCCGGCCTTTTTCATTTCGAGCGCCGTCTCGGCCCCGCCGCGGTCGACGCCATGTCGATCGGCAGCGGCGCATCGGCCTTGACCTCGCGCAGCACGATCGCCGAGCGCACGTGCGTCACGCCGGCCTGCTCGAACAGCGTGGTGTGCAGGAACTGCTCGTAGTGCTTGATGTCGGGCACCAGCACCGTGAGGATGTAGTCGGCCGGCCCGGTGGCCGAGGCGCAGCGCACCACCTGCGGACTCGCGGCCACGGCGCGCTCGAAGTCGCGCACCTTGGCCTCGCTGTGGCGGTCGAGGTTCACCTCGGTCACGGCCGCGAGGTTCAGCCCCACCTTCTCGCGGTCGACGATCACCGTGTAGCCGCGGATCACGCCGCTGGCCTCCATGTCCTTGATGCGGCGCCAGCAGGGCGTGGGCGACAGTCCCACCGCGTCGGCGATCTGCTGCACGGTCTGGCGCGCGTCGCGCTGCAGTTCGTCGAGGATGCGCAGCGAATGATGGTCGAGAGGAATAAATTCGTCGTTCATGGCGATTTTCGAGATGGATATTCCTGATTACAGGGTCACCCTGTAGTGATTCAAGAGAATATTCCTCCTGAGCGAGAACAACAATCTCGCAATGAATTCGAATGACCTCTCTTCGGCCGCAGCCCCCACCCGCGCCGCCGAAACCGCCGCCACGACCACCCTCGCCCGTCCGGGCTACCAGCTCGCCGACAACCTCTGGGCGAACTCGGGCGTGGTCTTCCTCACCGGCACGCAGGCGCTGGTGCGCCTCTTGTGCATGCAGCGCCAGCGCGATGCCGCGCGCGGCCTCGACAGCCGCGGCTTCGTCAGCGGCTACCGCGGCTCGCCGCTCGGCATGGTCGACCAGGCGATCTGGAAGGCCGGCAGCCGCTTCGAGCAGGAGGGCGTGCGCTTCGTGCCCGCCATCAACGAGGAACTGGCCGCCACCCAGGTGCTCGGCACCCAGCGCGTGGAGTCCGACCCCGAGCGCGAGGTCGATGCCGTGTTCGGCATGTGGTACGGCAAGGGCCCGGGCGTGGACCGCGCGGGCGACGCCATCAAGCACGGCAATGCCTACGGCGCCTCGCCCAACGGCGGCGTGCTGGTGGTGGCGGGCGACGACCACGGCTGCGTGTCCTCGTCGATGCCGCACCAGTCCGACCAGGCCTTCGCGGCCTGGAGCATGCCGGTGGTGCAGCCGGCGAACGTGGCCGAACTGGTGGAGTTCGGGCTCTACGGCTACGCGCTCTCGCGCTACTCGGGCACCTGGGTCGGCATGCCGGCGCTGTCGGAGGTGGTCGAGAGCTCGAGCACGGTCGACCTCGACCTGATCCTCGCGCGCAGCGCCGCCTGGCTCGATGCCGACGGCGTGCGCGAGGCCACCGGCCATCGCGCGCCGGCCGACGGCCTGCACTACCGCTGGCCCGACCTGCCCTCGCTGCGCATCGAGTCGCGGCTGGCCGACAAGCACGAGGCGGTGGCCGCGTTCGCGCGCGTCAACAGCATCGACCGCGTGGCGGTCGAGAGCCCCGAGGCCCGCGTCGGCATCGTGACCTGCGGCAAGGCGCACTACGACCTGATGGAGGTGCTGCGCCGGCTCGAGATCTCGACCGAGCGCCTGGCCGCGGCCGGCGTGCGCATCTACAAGGTGGGCCTGAGCTTTCCGCTCGAGCAGACCCGCATGCGCGCCTTCACCGCGGGCCTGGCCGAGGTGCTGGTGATCGAGGAGAAAGGCGCCTTCGTCGAGAACCAGCTGCGCGAGATGTTCTACAACGCGCCGGCCGACGAACGCCCGGCGCTGGTCGGCAAGCACGACCGCGACGGCCGCCCCTTCATCTCGGCGCTCGGCGAGCTGCGGCCCTCGCGACTGATCGAGCGCGTGGCCGAATGGCTCGAGCGCCACGTCGGCGGCGCCGACGGCATCGGCCGCCCGACCGAGCGCGTGCGCGACTTCACGCCGCCCGACCTGCTGGCCAACGCCAGCGATGCCGTGAAGCGCCTGCCCTACTTCTGCGCCGGCTGCCCGCACAACACCAGCACCAAGGTGCCCGAGGGCTCGACCGCGCGCGCCGGCATCGGCTGCCACTTCATGGCCAGCTGGATGGAGCGCGGCACCGCGGGCCTGGTGCAGATGGGCGGCGAAGGCGTGGACTGGATCTCGCATTCCAAGTTCACGCGCGTGCCGCACGTGTTCCAGAACCTCGGCGACGGCACCTACTACCACTCGGGCTACCTGGCGATCCGCCAGGCGGTGGCCGCCAAGGCCACCATGACCTACAAGATCCTGTTCAACGACGCGGTCGCGATGACCGGCGGCCAGCCGGTGGACGGCGTGATCACCGTCGACGCGATCGCGCGCCAGGTCGAATCGGAAGGCGTGGCGCGCGTGGTGGTGGTCAGCGACGACATCCGCAAGTACGACGGCCAGAAGGACCGCTTCCCGGCCGGCACCGGCTTCCACGACCGCAGCCTGCTCGACACGGTGCAGCGCGAGCTGCGCGAGGTGGCGGGCGTCACCGTGCTGATCTACGAGCAGACCTGCGCCGCCGAGAAGCGCCGCCGGCGCAAGAAGGGCGAACTGGCCGATCCGCCCAAGCGCCTGTTCATCAACCAGGCGGTGTGCGAGGGCTGTGGCGACTGCACGGTGCAGAGCAACTGCGTGGCGGTGGTGCCGCACGAGACGCCGCTGGGCCGCAAGCGCCAGATCGACCAGACCCACTGCAACAAGGACTACTCCTGCGCCCAGGGCTTCTGCCCGAGCTTCGTCGGCGTGACCGGTGCCTCGCTGCGCCGCAAGGCCGGCGCGCTGCAGCGCGAGAAGGACGCCGTGCTGGCACGCGCCGCCGCGCTGCCGCAGCCCCCGGGCCACGACTGGGACAACGCGCCCTACGACCTGCTGGTCACCGGCGTCGGCGGCACCGGCGTGGTGACCGTGGGCGCGCTGGTCGCGATGGCCGCGCACCTCGAGGGCAAGGCCGCGAGCGTGCTCGACTTCATGGGCTTCGCGCAGAAGGGCGGCTCGGTGCTGAGCTTCGTGCGCATGGCAAGCCATCCGGAGCGCCTGAACCAGGCCCGCATCGACACCCAGCAGGCCGATGCCGTGCTGGCCTGCGACCTCGTCGTCGGCGCCTCTCCCGAGGCGCTGCAGGCGGTGCGCCACGGCCGCACGCACATCCTCGCGAACCTGCACGAGATCCCGGTCGCCGAGTCGCTGCGCAATCCCGACGCCGAGCTGCACATCGACCTGCTGCTCGAGAAGCTGCAGTTCGCGGCCGGCGAGGAACAGGTGAAGACCTTCGACGCGCAGGCGCTGGCCGAGGAGTTCATCGGCGACACGCTGGCCGCCAACATCCTCGCCGTGGGTTACGCATGGCAGCTCGGCCTGGTGCCGCTGGGCTTCGAGGCGCTGATGCGCGCCATCGAGCTCAATGGCGTGGCGGTCGCCGCCAATCGCCTGGCCTTCGCGCTGGGCCGCATGGCCGCGGCCGATCCCGAAGGGCTCGAGCGCCTGGGCGACACGCTGCAGCCCGCGTCGACGATGGACCTCGCGAACGCGGCCGACGGCGACGACCTCGAGGCCATCGTCGCGCGCGGCGTGGCCCATCTCTCGGGCTACCAGAACGCCGCCTGGGCGCGGCGCTTCGAGACCCGCATCCGCGCGCTGCAGAAGCGCGAATCGGCGCTCGGCGGCGATGCCTCGCTGCCCTTCACGCGCAACGCGGCGCGCAGCCTGCTCAAGCTCATGAGCTACAAGGACGAGTACGAGGTGGCGCGCCTGTACACCGACGGCAGCTTCCAGCGCAGCCTGATGGAACAGTTCGAGGGCGAGAAGATCAAGCTCGAGTTCCACATGGCCCCGCCCTTCCTCGCGCCGCCGAAGAACGGCCAGGCGCCGCGCAAGATCCGCTTCGGTGCCTGGATGCTGCCCGCGATGCGCGTGCTCGCGCGCGGCAAGGCGCTGCGCCACACGCCCTTCGATCCCTTCGGCCGTACGCAGGAGCGGCGGCTGGAGCGCGAGCTGATCGCCCACTTCGAGGCCCGGCTCGACGAACTGGCGCAGGACATGGCGGCCGCCGACCAGAAGCTGCTGGCCGACATCGCCGCGCTGCCGATGACGATTCGCGGCTACGGCCACGTGAAGATCGGCAACCTCGCGCTGGCGCGTGCGCGCGAAGCCGAACTGCTGCACCGCCTGCGGCCGCAGCGCTATCCGGCGCCGGCCTCGACCAAGGCCGCGGGGCAGATCAAGGGTATCGCGATCGTCGCGGCGCACTGAGGCCGCGGAGGCACTCAGGCCGCGAAGGACGCGCGCAGCAGCGGATAGAGCTTGCGAAAGCGCGCATGCCGCGCGCGGTGCCCCGCCGCGGCCTCGGCCTCGGCCTTCGGATCGAAGCGCTGCCGCACCGCGGGCGCGGTGCAGACCGCGGCGATCGCGCCGCCGTCGGCCAGCCAGGCCAGCCGCGCGGCGCCCAGCGCGCCACCGGCCTCGCCACCCTCGGCCAGCGTCAGCGGCACCTCGAGGATGTCGGCCAGCAGCTGCGCCCACCAGCTGCTGCGCGCGCCGCCCCCCACCAGCGCCAGCGCGCCCGCGGGCCGCGCCAGCGTGTCGAGCCCGTCGCGCAGGCCGAAGCTCACGCCCTCGACCACGGCATAGGCGATGTCGTCGGCGCCATGCGCCTGCGTGAGCCCGAACAGCACGCCCTGCGCGTTCGCGTTGTTGTGCGGCGAGCGTTCGCCCGACAGGTAGGGCAAGAAGATCGGCGCGCGCGCACGCGCCGCGTCGTCGAGCCGCGCGGCCGCCGCCAGCAGCGTGGCCTCGTCGCCGAAGCCCAGGTGCCGCGAGGCCCAGCTCACGGCGCTCGCGGCCGAGAGCATCACCGACATCTGGTGCCAGCGGCCCGGCAGCGCGTGGCAGAAGGCATGCACCGCCTGCGCGGGATTCGGTTCGAAGCGGCTCGAGGCGACGAAGATCACGCCCGAGGTGCCGAGCGAGACGAAGCCCTGCCCCGGCTCCACGATGCCCATGCCGACCGCGCTGGCGGCGTTGTCGCCCGCGCCGCCGGCGATCTTCACGTCCGCAGCCAAGCCCCAGCGTTCGGCGAGCGCGGGCTTCAGCATGGCAGAGACCTCGCTGCCCTCCACCAGCCGCGGCATCTGCGCGCGCGTGAGGCCGCTGGCCGCGAGCAGCTCGTCGGACCAGTCGCGCGCGCCGACGTCGAGCCACAGCGTGCCGGCCGCGTCGGACATCTCGCCGACCGCCTCGCCGCTCAGCATGAAGCGCAGCCAGTCCTTGGGCAGCAGCACGCGCGCCACGCGCGCGAAGATCTCGGGCTCGTGCTCGCGCACCCACAGCAGCTTGGGCGCGGTGAAGCCGGGCATCGCGAGGTTGCCCGCGATCTCGCCCAGGCGCGGCACCGCGCGCGTCAGCGCCTCGCACTGCGCGCCGCTGCGGCCGTCGTTCCAGAGAATGGCCGGGCGCAGCACCTCGCCGGCCGCGTCGAGCAGCGTGGCGCCGTGCATCTGGCCCGACAGCCCGATGGCGCGCACCTGCGACAGCGCGGCAGGCTGGTCGGCGCGCAGCTGCGCCATCACCTGCTCGAGCGCCTGCCACCATTGCGCGGGCGATTGTTCGGACCACAGCGGATGCGGCCGGTCCACGGTCAGCGATGCGCGCGCCACGCCGACGATGCGGTGATCGTCGGCGAGCAGCAGCGCCTTGAGCTCGGACGTGCCGAGGTCGAGTCCCAGATACAAGAGAAGCTCCCGGTGGGTTTGGATGAAAGGCGGCGTTCAGGCCATGCCGTTGCCGAAGCGGGTGTCGGCCTGGCGGCGGAACTCGCTGGGCGTCATGCCCTTGATCTCGAGAAAGCGCCGGTTGAAGTTCGCCACGTTGTTGAAGCCGACCTGATAGCAGATGTCGGTCACGTAGTGGTCGGTCTGCATCAGCAGGTGGCAGGCGCTGTTGATGCGCACGCGGTTGACGAAGTCGGTGAAGCTGTTGCCGGTGGAACGCCGGAAGAAGCGGCTGAAGCGGCTCTCGCTCATGCCGAGCTCGGCGGCCAGGTCGGCCATCGAGAGCTGCTCGGTCATGTTGTTGGTGATGCGGTTGACGATGCCGTTGATCTGGTCGACCTGCGCGTCGCCGTCGGCGCCCTGCGCGCCCTGCATCTGCACGCTCGACAGCAGCCGGTAGTCGGTGCACTGCGCGAGGTCGGCCAGGAAGCCCAGGAACAGCCCGAGCCGGCGCACGCCGCGCGCGGCCTTGATGTCGTCCCAGTGCTGTTGCGCCTGCTGCGAGAGGCCGAAGAACTCGATGCCGTGGCGCGCGCGCTCGAGCAGCTGCATGACCTCGCGCAGCTCGGGAATCTGCGCCGCGGCCTGCTCGATCGGCTCGTGCCGGAACTGGATCACGCGGTCGCGCCCGGCGGCACCTCCTTCGGGCACGTCGAGCGAGATCCAGTTGTGCGGCAGCCGCGGGCCGCACAGCACCAGGTGGCCGGGCTGGAACGGCCCGATCCAGTCGCCGATGAAGGCCTTGCCCGAGGTCTCGGTGATCAGGTGCAGCTCGTAGTCCTCGTGGAAGTGCCAGCGCACCAGCGGGCTCGGGAAGCCGTGCGCCAGGCATCGCACCAGGCCGGTCTCCTCGGGCGCCTCGTAGCCCAGCGAGGGCGAACGCGCGAAGTCGCGCTCCAGCTCGGGCTGGCGCTGGCGGGGAATCGAACGCTTGCGGGTGGTGGTGGTCATGGCTGCATGCTCGCTCGCGGGCCGCGCCCGCTGCCAATGCAAGGGTGCTAGAGATTGTCTCCCTGCGCCAGCGCCGCCTGCACGGCCGCCAGCACCGGTGGATCGGCACCCTCGCGGGTGCAGTTCAGGGCCGCGGCGGTGGCGGCGAAGCGCATCACCGCGCGCCAGCCGTCGTCGCCGAGCGCCGCGAGCTGGTCGCGGTGCTCGACGCCCTGGTCGAGCAGCGCGACCGACAGGCCGGCCGTGAAGGTGTCGCCGGCGCCGATGGTGTCGACCACCTGCACGCGCGGCGCGGCCACCGACAGCGGCGCCTTGCCCGCGCGCCACAGCGTGGCGCCCTCGCCGCCGCGCGTGACGATGACGGCGCGCGCGCCCGCGGCCAGGATCTCGGTGGCCAGCGCATCGACCGGGCGATCCGGTGCCAACAGCGCGGCATCCTCGTCGCTGAGCTTCACGAGGTCGGCCATCGCGAACCAGTTGGCGACTCGCAGGCGGTAGGCCGCGAGGTCGGGGATCAGGCTGGGCCGCACATTGGGATCGAACACGATCACGCAGCGGCCCGCGTTGGCGCTCACCAGGTCGGCGATGCGCGTCGCGGCCGGCTCCTGCAGCAGCGAGATCGAGCCGAAGTGCAGGAAGCGGCAGTCGGCCGGCAGCTGCGGCAGCGGCTCGGGCGCCCAGGTCGCGTCGGCGCTGCCGTGCGTGTAGAAGGCATAGCGGTTGGTCTGCGGCGTGCGCTCGACGAAGGCCAGGGTCGAGGGCGCGCTGCTGCGAAGGATGAAGCCGGTGTCGACGCCATTGCGTTCGAGGAAGGCCATCAGCCGCTCGCCGAACAGGTCGGTCGACAGCTGCGTGAAGAAGCCGGTGTGCTGGCCCAGGCGCGCGCAGGCCACGGCCGTGTTGAGCGGCGAACCGCCCTCGTGGCCGAGGAAAGCCAGTGCGCCGGCCTCGCTGGCGGTGAAATCGATCAGGGCTTCGCCCGTGAGTGCAATGCGCATGGTGGAGAAAGGATTTTCTTCGGTCAGTTCAGGGCGCCAGCGTCGTCCAGGAAGCCGCGTTCGGCGGCCAAGGTGGCGGGATGGTCGAGCAGTTCGGCGAACAGGCGCGGCGGGATGGTGATGGCGCCGACGCCCAGCGCGAGCAGCGACAGGTAGGCCTCGCGCGAGCGGATGCTCGCCACCAGCAGCCGCGTGCCCGACGCGGGCCGTTGCGCGACCAGCGACTGCATGCGCGCGATCAGCGCGAGCCCGTCCTGGCCCGCGTCCTCGAGCCGCCCGAGGTACGGCGCCGCATAGGCCGCGCCCAATTGCGCCGCGAAGTGCGCCTGCTCGGGCGCGTAGACGGCGGTCCAGGTCACGGGCACGCCCTGCGCGATCAGCCGCGCGCCGGCCACCAGGCCCTGGCGCGTGGCGGGAATCTTGATGACGAGCTGGCCGGCGTCGAACTTCGGCAGCAGCGAGCGCGCATCCTCGAGCATGCCGTCGACCTCGCTCGAGTACACCTGCGCCTGCACCTGGCGCGCGCCCAGCTCGATGCAGCGCTGCAGCAGGCCGGGCACGTCGGCGCGACCGACACCGGCGCGCCGAAGCAAGGTCGGGTTGGTCGTCACGCCATGGACGACCGGGTGCGGCAGGCAGGCCCGCAACTCCGCGAGGTCGGCGCTGTCGAGGTAGAGATGGAAATCGTCGTTCATGGATCGCGTGCGGCGGGGGCCGGCTATCTTCTCACCGGGCGGCCCGCGCTTCACCGCAAGGAAGGCAAGCGCTCCGATACTTTCCTGACTTCGCTGCAGCGTGCATCGCCACCTCAGCTCATGACGTTGCCGCCATCGACGTTCAAGGTCTGCGCCGTGATGTAGCGCGCCTCGTCGCTGGCCAGGAACACGGCCGCGCCCGCGATGTCGCCCGGCAGGCCCATGCGGCCCAGCGGCACCTCGAGCCCCACGCGCCGCTTCTTCTCGCCGAGGGCCAGTCCCTCGGCCCGGGCGAACAGGCTGTCGACCTGGTCCCACATCGGCGTGTCGACCACGCCGGGCGCGATGCCGTTGACGCGGATGCCGTGCGGCGCCATCGCGAGCGCCGCGCTCTGGGTGTAGCTGATCACGGCGGCCTTGGTGGCGCAGTAGTGCGACACCAGCGCCTCGCCGCGCCGCCCCGCCTGCGAGGCCATGTTGATGACCGAGGCGCCGCGGGTGCCGGCCTCGACCATGTGGCGCAGCACGGCCTGCATGACGAAGAACATGCCCTTCACGTTGACGGCGAACAGGCGGTCGAACGAGGTCTCGTCGCTGTCGAGCAGCGGCGCGAGATCGAACACGGCGGCGTTGTTGAACAGCACGTGGATCGGCCCGAAGGCCACCTGCGCCTCGACCAGCAGGCGCGCGATGGCCTGCATGTCGGTCACGTCGGCCGCGATGTAGGCCAGGCGATCGGGATGGCGCTGCTGCAGCGCGCGCACCGCCTCGGAGGGCGCGGCCGCGCGATCGACCACGCTGCAGCGCGCGCCCTCGGCGATGCAGGCCTCGGCGATCGCCAGGCCGATGCCGCCGCCGGCGCCGGTCAGCAGCACATGGCGATCCTGCAGCCGGGTGCTCATGCCTTGTCGCCGATGAAACTCGCGACACGCCCGCTCGCGCGGCGCACCGCATCGACCAGCCGCGCATCGCCCGCGATCGGGCCCCACAGGCCCGCGTCCGCGCACAGCGCGGCGACCGGGTCGGCCGCATCGCAGATCGCATGCGCCACGGCTTCGTCCATGCCCTGGTCCTGGTAGGCATAGGGCAAGGTGCCGCGGTGCCAGCGCTGCAGGAAGGCCAGGAACAGCGCGGGCAGCATCGCCACGCTGTCGATGGGCTGGCCCGCGGCCAGCCGCTCGCGCACGGTCGGTGCGATGAAGCCAGGGATCTTCGAGAAGCCGTCGGCGGCCACGCGCTGGTTGGTGTCGCGGATGGCGGGATTGCCGAAGCGGTCGAGCACCACGTCGCGGTAGGCCGCGAGATCGATCGGGCTCGGGCTCAGGCAGGGGATGACATCGTCGCTCACGTAGTCGAAGGCCATCTTGCGGATGGCGGCGTCGTGCGTGCCCTCGTGGATGAAGCCGAGCCCCACCAGCGTGCCGGCCCAGGCGATGCAGCTGTGGGTGGCGTTGAGGATGCGGATCTTGGCTTCCTCGTAGGGCTGCACCGAGTCGACCAGTTCGACACCCACGCGCGCCCAGTCGGGGCGGCCGGCCGCGAAGTCGTCTTCGATGACCCACTGGATGAAGCTCTCGCCGGTGATCGCGGCCGCGTCGTCGCGGCCGGTGGCGGCCTGCACGCGCGCGCGCAGCTCGGGCGGCGGGCGCGGCGTGATGCGGTCGACCATGGCGTTGGGGCAGCGGGTGTTGGCCTGCGTCCAGGCCAGCAGCCCGGCATCGCCCGCGCGCTCGATGAACTCGAGCAGGCCGGCGCGGAAGCGCTCGCCGTTGTGGCGCAGGTTGTCGCAGTTCAGCAGCGTGAGCGGGCCCGCGTCGGCCGCCTTGCGCGCGCGCAGGATCGCGCAGACGGCGCCGTAGATGGTCACGCCCGCGCCACCCGCCTCGCCTTTGGCGGCACGCGCGATGTCGGCAGCGAGGTCGGCGAAGGACAGGTCGAGCCGGCCCTTGGTGTCGAGGTAGTAGCCGGCCTCGGTGACGGTGAAGGAGACGATGCGCGTGGACGGCGCGGCGCCGCGCGCGATCGGGCCGGCGAGCGAGGGCTCGTAGGGCAGCACCTCGCGGATGGCCTCGATCTGCTCGTAGCGGTACTCGCCCGCGGGCGACACGGTCTCGAGCGTGTAGCGGCCGCCCTGCGCGCGCAGCGCCTCGACGACCTCGGCCATGTCGGGCCGGATGTTGGCGCCCGAGATCGACCAGCGCGTGTCGCCCGCGTCGATCAGCCGCTGCAGGTAGACCGCCTGGTGTGCCCGGTGGAAGGACCCGAGGCCGAGGTGGAGCACCGTGAACTCCGAGGGAGCGGGTGGAAGGGGTGCTGCTGCGAGAGTCACGAAGAATGTCCCGGAAGAGGAAGAGTGAAACGAGAGAGGGGATTCAGGCCGCGACCGCGCGCCCGTCGCGCGTGAACAGGTGCAGCACCGAGGGATCGAGCTCGACCGCCACGTCGTCGCCGGCCTGCAGCGGCGTGCGGTCGTTCTGGCGCGCCACCAGCGGCACGCCGCCCACGTCGACGTGGATCAGCGTGTCGGCGCCCAGCGCCTCGATCAGCTCGACGCGGCCCTGCACGTCCGACACCGGCGCGCCGGCCTTCGCATGCACGCGCAGGCCCTCGGGCCGCACGCCGAGGAAGCCGTCGCTCGGCAGCCGGCCGCCGGTGGCGGCCGAGAAGCTCGGGATGGCGCTGGCCGCCACCATGTTCATCGAGGGCATGCCGATGAACTGCGCGACGAACTGGTTGGCCGGGCGGTCGTAGAGCTCGAGCGGCGTGCCGACCTGCTCGATCAGCCCGTCCTTGAGCACCACCACGCGGTCGGCCAGGGTCATGGCCTCGACCTGGTCGTGCGTGACGTAGATGGTGGTCGCGCCCAGCGCGCGGTGCAGCTTGTGGATCTCCACGCGCGTGTTGCCGCGCAGCGCCGCGTCGAGGTTCGACAGCGGCTCGTCGAACAGGAACACCTTGGGCGCGCGCACGATGGCGCGGCCGATGGCCACGCGCTGGCGCTGGCCGCCCGAGAGGTCCTTGGGCAGGCGGTCGAGGTACTGCGTGAGGTTCAGCGTCTTGGCCGCATGCTCGACCTTGGTCTTGATCTCGGACTTGCTCGTGCCCGCGAGCTTGAGCGCGAAGGACATGTTGTCGTACACGCTCATGTGCGGATAGAGCGCATAGCTCTGGAACACCATCGCGAGGTCGCGCTTGCCCGAGGGCGCCCAGGTGATGTCCTTGCCGTCGAGCAGCAGGTTGCCGCTGGTGATCGGCTCGAGTCCCGCGATCAGCCGCAGCAGGGTCGACTTGCCGCAGCCCGAAGGCCCGACGAAGACGATGAATTCGCCCTTCTGGATTTCGAGGTCCACGCCCTTGATGATGTTGACGTCACCAAAGCTCTTCTTGATGTTCTTCAGTTGGAGGTAGGCCATTTACGTCTCCTTGATATCTTGTGGACAGGCCGTCGATGCACGCACACCGATCGACGACTCACTGCGAAATTCGGGAGCTGCCGCGGAACCGGCTTTGCCGGGCCGCTGGCAGCGCCCCCTCGAGGGGGGATCCGAAGCGACACGAAGTGCGCGAAGATTCGGGGGTGGGTTCATTTCACGGCGCCGAAGGTCAGGCCCTGCACCAGTTGCTTCTGGCTGAACCAGCCGAACACGACGATGGGCGCGATGGCCATCAGCGAGGCCGCCGACAACTTGGCCCAGAACAGGCCCTCGGGGCTCGAGTACGAGGCGATCAGCGTGGCCAGCGTGCCGGCCTTGGCCGAGGTGAGGTTGAGCGCCCAGAAGGCTTCGTTCCAGCTCAGCACCAGGCACAGCAGGCCGGTGGAGGCGAGGCCGCCGACCGACAGCGGCATCACGACATGGCGGAACTCGGTCCACAGGCTCGCGCCGTCCATGCGCGCGGCCTCGAGGATCTCGTTCGGGATGTCCTTGTAGGCGCTGTAGAGCATCCAGACCATGATCGGCAGGTTCGACAGCGTGAACACGATGGTCAGCGCGCTCAGCGAGTCCAGCATGCCCGCGGTCTGCGCGAGCACGTAGATCGGCACCAGCGCGCCCACGGCCGGCATCATCTTGGTCGAGAGCATCCACATCAGGATGTCGCGCGTCTTCTTCGTGCGGAAGAAGGCCATCGAGTACGCGGCCGGCGCCGCGATCAACAGGCCGAGGATGGTCGAGCCCAGGCTGGTGATCAGCGAGTTGCGCGCGTACAGCAGGTAGTCGCTGCGCCGCTGCACCTCGCCGAAGTTGTCGAGCGTGGGCTCGAAGATGAACAGCGGCGGCACGTGGATCGCCTGCAGCTCGGTCTTGAAGGCCGTGAGGAACAGCCAGCCGAGCGGGAAGAACAGCAGCAGCGCGACGGCCCAGGCGCCGACGGTGCGCAGCAGTTGCGGCAGGAAATTGCTGGGCGCTTGTTGTTGCATGGCGTGGCGCTCCTCAGTCCAGGTTCTTGCCGATGATGCGGATCAGGAACACGGCCACGATGTTGGCCAGCACCACCGCGAACAGCGCGCCCGCGGAAGCCACGCCCACGTCGAAGTTCATGAGCGACTGCTTGAAGATCATGTAGGTCATGTTCGTGCTCTCGTTGCCCGGGCCGCCGTTGGTGGTGATGGCGATCTCGGCGAACACGCTGAGCAGGAAGATCATCTCGATCATGATCACCACCGCCATCGGGCGCGCGAGGTGCGGCACGGTGAGGTAGAAGAAGCGCTGGAACGCGCTCGCGCCGTCCATGCGCGCGGCCTCCATCTGCTCGCGGTCGAGCGACTGCAGCGAGGTGATGAAGATCAGGCAGGCGAAGGGCAGCCATTGCCAGGCCACCATGATGATCACCGACAGCAGGGGCACGTCGGTGAGCCAGTCGATCGGCTGGGCGCCGAACATGCGCCACACGTCGGCCAGGATGCCGTAGATCGGGTTCATCATCATGTGCTTCCACAGCAGCGCGTTGACCGCGGGCATGACGAAGAAGGGCGAGATCAAGAGCACACGCACGATGCCGCGGCCCGGGAAGGGTTCGTTGACCAGCAGCGCGAGCAGCACGCCGAGCACCACGGTGATGCCGATCACGCTGCCGATCAGGAGCAGCGTGTTCCAGGTCGCGGGCCAGAAGTCCGGGTCGGTGACGAAGTACTCGAAGTTGGCGAGGCCCGCGAAGGGATGGTCGCCGGGCTGCATGAGGTTGTAGTTCACGAACGAGAAGTACAACGTCATCGCGAGCGGCACGATCATCCAGAGGAAGAGCGTGAGCACGGCCGGCGCCATGAGCGCGCGGGGCAGGAGTCTTTTCATGGGTGATCCCTTCTCTCTTCTGTCTGGCGCCCTCCCCCAGGGGGAGGGCGCAGGCCGCGGGGCTTACTTGTAGTAGCCGGCCTTCTTCATCTCGCGCTCGGCCGTGGTCTGCGAGGTCTTCAGCGCCTGGTCGACCGTGACCTTGCCCGCGAGCGCCGCGCTCATCTGCTGGCCCACCGCCACGCCGATGGCCTGGAACTCGGGGATGGCCGCGTACTGCACGCCGACATAAGGCGACTTGGGCAGCGTGCTGTCGCTGAGGTTGGCGCTGTCGATGGCCTTCTTCTCGGCGGCGGCGAACTTCGCGACCTTCTGGAACTCGGGGTTCGCGTAGGTCGACTTGCGCGTGCCGGTGGGCACCGCGCCCCAGCCCTGCTCCTTGGCGACCAGGTTGATGTAGTCCTTGGAGGTGGCCCACTTCACGAAGGTCTGGGCGGCGGCGGCCTTGGTCGAGCTGGCGGGGATCGCCAGGTTCCAGGTCCACAGCCAGTTGGCGCCCTTGGGCGTGACGGCCACCGGTGCCTGCGCGAAAGCCACCTTGTCGGCCACCTTCGACTGCTTGGGATCGCTGATGAACGAGGCCGCGATGGTCGCGTCGACCCACATGCCGCACTTGCCTTCGTTGAAGAGCGCGAGGTTCTCGTTGAAGCTGTTGGCCGAGGCGCCCGGCGGGCCGTAGGCCTTCATCAGGTCGACGTAGAAGCCGATCGCGTCCTTCCAGGGCTTGGTGTCGATCTGCGGCTTCCACTGCATGTCGAACCACTGGCCGCCGTTGGTGTTGACCAGCGTGGTCAGGAAGGCCATGTTGTCGCCCCAGCCCGGCTTGCCGCGCAGGCACATGCCGTAAACGCCGGCCTTCGGGTCGTGGATCTTGCCGGCCAGTTCCTTCACCTGGGTCCAGGTCGGCTGCTCGGGCATCTGGAAGCCGACCTTGTCGGCCAGGTCCTTGCGGTACATGAGCATCGAGCTCTCGCCGTAGAACGGCGCGGCGTAGAGCTTGCCCTGGTACGACAGGCCGTCGCGGATCGCGGGCAGCAGGTCGTCGGCGTCGTAGGCGGCATCGGTGGCGATGGGCTGCAGCCAGCCCTTCTTCGACCAGATCGGCGCTTCGTACAGGCCGATGGTCATCACGTCGAACTGGCCGCCCTTGGTGGCGATGTCGGTGGTCACGCGCTGGCGCAGCGTGCCCTCCTCCAGCGTGACCCACTTGAGCTTGATGTCGGGATTGGCCTTCTCGAAGAAGGGCGTGAGCTTCTGCATCTCGATCATGTGGCCGTTGTTGACGGTCGCGATCACGAGTTCGGTGGCCGCCTGGGCAACGAGGCCGGTGCCGGCGAGTGCGAGGACGAGGCCCGCTTTCAGAAAACGCTGCATGTTGTCTCCTAGAGGGTGAGCGACGCCCCCTTGGGTCGCCGTGCCCGGATTCTGGATAAACCGGCTTGCGATTTTGGTACTTCGAATGTCATCGACAGTACTTTCATGCACCGATTGGCTAGTGAAATCCCTAGTCAATGCAATACAGCATGTGTTTTGTGCAATCCAAAGCGTTCAGCCGGTGCCCAGCAGCTGCCGGCGGAACTGGGCCGCCGCGGGCGAGAGCGGCCGCCCCTCGCGCGTGACCAGGCAGATCGGCGGCACGCGCACCGGCAGCTCGATCGGCACCACCCGCAGCAGCCCGAGCCGCGCGTAGTGCCGGGCCTGCGAGGCGGGCATGACGGCCGCCATGTCGGAGCTCTCGAGCAGCGCCGTGATGGCGATCGGCGAGGCGGTCTCGAGGATGTCGAGCCGCGCCTGCACGCCGGCCTCGCGCATGGCGGCCTCGAAGCGCCCGCGCTGCGGCGAGCCCGGCGGCTGCAGCACCCATTGCCAGGCCGCCAGGTCGGCCAGCGTGAGGCCCTCGCGCTCGAAGGCCGGATGGCCGCCGCGCACCACCACCACCTGCGATTCGCCGAGCAGCGGCACGCTGGCGTAGCGCGACTCGTCGTGCCCGTCGGTGAGCCGGCCCAGCACCAGGTCGACCTCGCCCTGCTCGAGCTGGGCCTGCATCACGTCGCTGGTCTCGACCACCACCGACACCGCCACCTGCGGATGGCGCCGGCGGTACTCGACCAGCGCGGGCGCCAGCAGCTCGGGCACGGCGCCGGGCACGCTGCCCACGCGCAGCGCGCCGCTGAGGCCGGAGCGCAGCGCCAGCATCTCCTCGCGCGCGCTGCCGAAGTCGCTGACCACGCGGTGGGCGTAGCGCACCAGGATCTCGCCGTAGGCGGTGGGCTCCATGCCGCGCGCCAGCCGCTCGAACAGCTTCTCGCCGAGCGAATCCTCGAGCTGCTGCAGCAGCTTGGTGGCCGCGGGCTGGCTGATGTTCATGGCCTCGGCCGCGCGGCCCAGGTGGCGGTGAGCGTCGAGGCGCACCAGCAGCAACAGCTGGCGCGGTCGCACCTGCAGCATCAGCGAGGCATCGGGCGAGGCTTTCTGGAGGGTCATCACCAAAAGTATATGGAGACCCCGCCAATTTCGATTGGATCGAGGGGAGCGAACGGCCTAACCTGCGGCCTCGCCATGCATGGAAAGCAATGGCATCCAAGACCAACAAGCAGGAGACAACCCCGATGCGCCCCTTTTCCCCGGCCTTCCGCCAGCGATGCGCCGTCGCCTTCGCCGCCGCGCTCGCGCTGGCCACCGGCCTCGCCACCGCCCAGACCGCGCCCGCCTACCCCGACAAGCCGCTGCGCATCATGGTCGGCGCCTCGCCGGGCGGCGGCACCGACATCCTGGCGCGCGTGCTGGCCGACAAGCTCTCGCCCGCGCTCAAGCAGCCGGTGGTGGTCGAGAACCGGCCCGGCGCCTCCAACACCATCGCGGGCGAGCTCACGGCGCGCGCGCCGGCCGACGGCGCCACGCTGCTCCTGGCCACCAACACCGCGCAGGCGGTGGCGCCGCACATCCTCAAGCTCAAGTACGACCCGCTCAAGGACCTGCAACCGCTGGGCCTGGTGGCCGTGATGCCCAACGTGCTGGTGGTGTCGGCCAGCTCGCCCTACAAGTCGGTGAAGGACCTGCTGGCCGCGATGGCGGCCAGGCCCGGCGGCTTCAAGTACGCCTCCTCGGGCATCGGCAGCACCCAGCACGTGGGCGGCGAGGCCTTCAACCTGGCCACCGGCATGAAGTCGGTGCACGTGCCCTACAAGGGCAGCTCGCAGGCGCACATCGACATCATCGCGGGCGAGGTCGAGATGATGTTCGACAGCACCTCCTCGGCCATGGGCCAGATCAAGGCCGGCAAGTTCCGCGCGCTGGCCGTGAGCGCGCCGCAGCGCTCGCCCGAGCTGCCCGACGTGCCCACGCTGGCCGAGCAGGGCGTCAAGGGCGCCGACGTCTCGACCTGGTACGGCCTCTACGTGACCGCCGGCACGCCGCGCCCGGCCGTCGAGCGCCTGAGCGCCGAGCTCGCGCGCAGCCTGCAGCTGCCCGACGTGCAGGCCCGCATCAAGGCCCTGGGCGGCGAGCCCGGCAACCTGATCGGCGAGCCCTTCGCGGCCATGAACCGGCAGGAGTTCGAGCACTACGGCCAGCTCGTGCGCGCCGCCAACATCAAGGCCGAATGAGGCCGTCCCCCGCTTTTTCTCCACCGACGATCGCCATGTCCACTCCTTCGAAGATTCCGACCGTGACCTCCGCCAAGCCCCGCATCGCCGTGCTGCTCGGCGACCCCAGCGGGGTCGGCCCCGAGATGGCGGTCAAGCTGCTCGCGCGCCAGCGCAACCTCGACGCTGCGCGCGTGCTGCTGATCGCCGACCCGGTGGTGCTGGCCGCGGGCGAGCGCATCGCCGGCGCGAAGCTCGATCCGCTCGCGACCGAGAGCCTCGACACGCTGCGCTTCGAGGACGGCCGGCCCACGCTGCTGTCCCGCGACTGGATGGACGGCGCCGAGCCGGTGCTCGGTGAATCGAACGAAGCCTCGGGCCGCGCCTCCTTCGAAGCGCTCGAGCTCGCGACCGCGGCCGTGCGCCGCGGCCAGGTCGACGCGATCCTGTTCGCGCCGCTCAACAAGCATTCGCTGCGCCTGGGCGGCCTGGTGCACGAGGACGAGCTGCGCTACATGCAGGCGCGCTTCGCGGTGCCGGGCTTCGTCTGCGAGTTCAACCTCACGGGCGCGCTGTGGACCTCGCGCGTGACCTCACACATTCCGCTCAAGGACGTGGCGAGCCACATCACCGGCGAAGGCGTGTGCGACGCCGTGAAGATCATCACCGCGGCACTGCGCCAGTCGGGCGTGGCGCAGCCGCGCATCGCGGTCTTGGGGCTCAACCCGCATGCCGGCGACGGCGGCTCGATCGGCATGGAGGAAATCGAGATCATCGGCCCGGCCATCGAGAAGCTGCGCGCCGAGGGCTACGACGCGCGCGGCCCGTTCTCGCCCGACACGGTGTTCATCGGCGCGCGGCGCGGCGACGTCGACGCGGTGGTCTCGATGTACCACGACCAGGGCCAGATCGCGATGAAGCTCATGGGCTTCGAGCAGGGCGTGACCCTGCACGGCGGCCTGCCCGTGCCCGTGGCCACCTCGGCCAGCGGCAGCGCCTTCGACATCGCGGGCCGGGGCATCGCGCAGATCGAGGGCCTGCAGCAGGCCTTCGACCTGTGCCTGCGCATGGCCAGCGGCGCGCCGGTGCGCGCGGCCGCGACGGCCGAGGCCTGAGTCGGCGGCGACCAGAAAAAAGGGCCGCATACGCGGCCCTGTCGAATCGTTGTTCTGCGAGTCCCGGGGGGCTTCAGGCGCCCGACGGCTGGCCGTAGGCGTTGGCCTCGGGCTGGCTGGGCTGCACGAAGAAATAGATCAGCACGAGGTTGACCAGCGGAATGATCATCAGCAGCTGGAACCAGCCGCTCTTGCCGATGTCGTGCAGGCGGCGCGAGCCCGCGGCCAGCACGGGCAGCAGGAAACCCAGCGCGGCGATCAGGTAGACGATCTGGTGGATGAGGCTGGCGACGATCAGCACGACCACCTCGGCCAATATGAACCACCAGAACTCGGAGCGCGAGGCGCGCCCACTGAAATCCGTGTACTTCTGAAAGCAGGTCTTGACCGCTGTTTGAAAATCCATTTGCTCGGCTCCTCTTGAGGTCCCCGGGAAATTTCCCGGGGCCATCATATCGGCGCCTTCTTCAACGGCAATGGCAACGAATGGCGTACTTCAAATGGCCAAGCAGCTATTGCGCGGGCGGACTCAGGCGCTGCAGCAGCCCCGCGGTCGAGGCATCGAGCCCCGTGACGTCGCCCGAGGCGAGCCGCGGCTCGATGTCCTTCGCGAGCACCTTGCCGAGCTCCACGCCCCACTGGTCGAAGCTGTTGATGCCCCACAGCGCGCCGCTGGTGAACACGCGGTGCTCGTACAGCGCGATGAAGGCGCCGAGCGCCTCGGGCGTGAGCTTCTCGAACACGAAGAAGCTGCTGGGCCGGTTGCCCGGGAAGTTCTTGTGGCCGCCCGCGTCGAGCTTGCCCACCATCAGCGCCTGCGCCTGTGCGAGCGCATTGGCCAGCAGCTTCGGATGGTGGCCCTCGAGGTCGTGCGAGGCATCGCGCACCGCGAGGAACTCCAGCGGGATCACGTCGGTGCCCTGGTGCAGCATCTGGAAGTAGGCATGCTGGCCGTTGGTGCCCGGCTCGCCCCAGAGCACGGGCGAGGTGCCCAGGCCCGGCGGCAGCGCGGCACCGGTCGCGTCGACCTGCTTGCCGTTGCTCTCCATCTCGAGCTGCTGCAGGTAGGCCGGCAGCCGCTTCAATGCGCTGTGATAGGGCGCGATGCAGCGGCTCGTGAAGCGGTGGAAATTGCGATACCAGACGTCGAGCAGGCCGAGGCGGATCGGCAGGTTCTGCGCCAGCGGCGCGGTGCGGAAGTGCTCGTCCATCGCATGCGCGCCCGCCAGCAGCCGGCGGAAGCCCTCGGCGCCGATGGCCAGCGCGATCGGCAGGCCGATGGCCGACCACAGCGAATAGCGGCCGCCCACCCAGTCCCAGAAGCCGAAGGTGGTCTCGATGCCGAATTTGTTGGCTGCTTCCACGTTGGTGGTGAGCGCCGCGAAGTGGCCCGCGATGTCGGTGCCGCCCGATTGCTCGTACCAGCGCTTGGCGGACTGCGCGTTGGTCATCGTCTCGGCCGTGGTGAAGGTCTTCGAGGCGATCAGGAACAGCGTGTGCTCGGGCGCGAGGCCCTCGAGCACGCCGTCGAGCTCGTGGCCGTCGACGTTCGAGACGAAATGGAAATGCTTGCCCGGCGCCGCGAACTCCGCGAGCGCCAGCACCGCCATCTGCGGGCCGAGGTCGGAGCCGCCGATGCCGATGTTGACCACGTCGGTGATGGTGTGGTCGCCGCGCACCTTCTCGGCGTAGGCGAGCATGGCGTCGAGCGTTTCGTGCACCTCGCGCAATTGCGGCGCGGTCTTGCCGGCCTTGGCATCGGCCGGCGCGCGCAACAGCGTGTGCAGCACCGCGCGGTCTTCCGTGTTGTTGATGTGCTCGCCCGCGAACATCGCGTCGCGGTGCGCCTCGAGGCCGCACTCGCGCGCGAGCGCGAACAGCAGCGCTTCCACGCGCGCATCGATCAGGTTCTTCGACAGGTCGGCGAACAGGTACGGCGCCTCCTGGCTGAAGTGCGCGAAGCGGCCGGCGTCGTCGACGAAGGCATGGCGCAGGTCGAACTGGCGGCCCGCGGTCTCGAAGTAGGACTGCAGCTGCGCCCAGGCCGGCGCGCGGTCGCAGCGAAGCGGGGTCGCCATGATCAGCGGCCGCTTTCCTGCATCAGCTTCTCGAGCTTGATCGCATCGGCCGCGAAGGCGCGGATGCCCTCGGCGAGCTTCTCGGTGGCCATCGCGTCCTCGTTGAGCGCGAAGCGGAAACCGGCCTCGTCGTAGGCGATCTTCTCGGCCTTGCCCTGGGCGGCGGCCTTGGCGTCGAGCGCGTGCTCGAGCGGCTCGTTGCTCGCGGCCAGTTCGGCCAGCAGCTCGGGGCTGATGGTCAGCAGGTCGCAGCCGGCGAGCGCCTTGATCTGGCCCACGTTGCGGAAGCTCGCGCCCATCACCTCGGTCTTGATGCCGTTGGCCTTGTAGTACTCGAAGATCTGGCGCACCGACTTCACGCCCGGGTCGTTGGCGCCGGCATTGGCGGCCTCGTCCCACTTGGCGCCCTCGGACTTCTTGTACCAGTCGTAGATGCGGCCGACGAAGGGCGAGATCAGCTGCACGCCGGCCGCGCCGCAGGCCACGGCCTGCGCGAACGAGAACAGCAGCGTGAGGTTGGTGCGGATGCCCTTCTTCTCGAGCTGGCGCGCGGCCTCGATGCCTTCCCAGGTGGAGGCGACCTTGATCAGCAGCCGCTTCTCGGTGTCGATGCCCTCGGCCTTGTAGAGCGCCGTGATGCGCTCGCCGCGCGCCACGGTGGCGGCGGTGTCGAACGACAGGCGCGCATCGACCTCGGTCGAGACGCGGCCCGGGATGATCGAGAGGATCTCGGTGCCGAAGCGCACCAGCAGGCGGTCGATGACCTCGTCGAGCGGCTTGCCCGCATGCTTCTTCACGCTCTCGTCGAGCAGCGGACGGTACTCGGGCTTCTGCACCGCCTTGAGGATCAGCGACGGATTGGTGGTCGCGTCCTGCGGCTTGGAGGCGCTGAGCTGCTTGAAGTCGCCGGTGTCGGCGACCACGGTGGTCCATTGACGGAGTGCATCGAGTTGGTTCATGGCAATGATTATGTTGCAGTGATGGCGACGTGGCCTGCACGTTGTTGCATGCGGGCCGATGCTTTCATGCGCACCGTAGCACGGCTTCAGGCCCGGTTCCATGACGGCGCGAACAACATGCGGCCAGCAGGGTTTCGGCCCCGTGCCGCCCTACAGGCGCTGTGGTCCACGGCTGACGGCGACGGCTGGCGGGCGCGTCTAGTCTGGCGAGTCCTTCCTTCGCGAATCGTCGGATTCGCCGTCCCGTCCCGACCCAGGAGCCCCCTCCATGCAGCGCAGACTTCCTCCCGCAGCCTCCACCGACCTCGCCCCCTTCGACGACCGCCGCACCAGTGCCGCCATCGGCACGCTGGCCACGGCCTTCGTGATCGGCGGCGCGGCGGCCTGGCTCGCGCTGGATGCCGCGCGCCGCTCGCGCGTGCGGCTGGCCGGCCCGGCCGACGGCGCCCCGCTGATGCGCGCGCCGCTGCAGGTGGTGGCGCCGGTGGACCTGCACCGCTATGCGGGTCTCTGGCACGAGCAGGCGCGGCTGCCCAACCGCTTCCAGAAGTCCTGCGCCGGCCCGGTCACGGCCCACTACACACCGCGGCCCGACGGCACGATCGAGGTGCTCAACCGCTGCGAGCGCGCCGACGGCAATTTCGAGGAATCGCTGGGCACCGCGCGCGTGGTGCCGGTGGCCGGCCAGCCCGGCGCGGGCCGGCTCGAGGTGCGCTTCGCGCCCTCGTGGCTGGCCTGGCTGCCGGTGGTGTGGGGCGACTACTGGATCCTGAAGCTGGACCGCGACTACCAGGTGGCGCTGGTCGGCACGCCGAACCGCGAGTACCTGTGGGTGCTGTCGCGCGCCCCCTGCCTGGACGACGCGACCCTGCAGGCCGAGCTCGACTACGCGGGCAGCCTGGGCTTCGACATCGACAAGGTCGAGCGCACCGGCAGGTAGCGCGAGAGCTGGGTCGCGAGCGCGGCCGGCGCGGTGCAGTGGATCGCGTGCCAGCCGAAGGCGCGCGCGGCTTCCACGTTGGGCGCCGAATCGTCGATGAACACCGTCCGCTCCGCCGCCAGCGCATGGCGCACCGCGAGCAGTTCGTAGATCTCGCGGTGCGGCTTCAGGAACTTCACGTCGCCCGAGAACACGCCACCGTCGAAACGCCGCATGAAGCCGTGGCGCGCCATGATCGCGCGCGCATAGGGCGAGGGCATGTTCGAGAGGTAGTAGAGCTTCAGCGGCTCGCCGGCCTCGCGGCGCTCGAACAGTTCCTCGAGCAGCGCCACCGTGACATCGATCGGCACCAGGCGTTCGCCGAGTCCGTCGAGCATGGCCAGCAGGCGGTCGGCCGGCAGCGAGAGCCGAGCCGCCATGCGGGCGACCGATTCCTCGAGCGTGCGGGTGCCGCAATCGAAGCTGGTCCAGTCGTCGTGATGGAACAGCGCGCGGCCCAGGGCCGCGGCGGCGGATTCAGTGGGAGCATGCTCCGCCAGATGGGCCTGGACCAGCCGGGTGGGCTCCCAGGCGAAGAGCACGGCGCCAAGATCGAAAACCACGTTCATGGCGCCATTGTTCCATGCGCGCGCTACACCACGCTGACGCCGTGCGCCCCCAGGGAGAGCCGGGTCTGCGCGCCCGCGGCCAGCGGGTTCGACAGGTCGGTCGAGACCACGAAGACCGCGCCCAGCGGCGTGTCGAAGCCGTACTCGTAGAAGCTGCCGAGGTAGGCCACCTTCTTCAGCGTGGCCGGCAGGCCGGTGTCGGCCGCCGAAGCCTCGCCGATGCGCCAGGCCTCGGGCCGCACCGCCACCTTGACCGCGCCCGGCGCCACCGCATGACGCGGCCGCAGCCGCAGCGGCCCGAGCGTGACGTCGCCGTCGGCGCCGGCCACGGCCGGGAACACCATCGCCTCGCCCATGAAGCCCGCGACGAACTCGCTCTCGGGCCGGCCGTAGAGCTGCTCGGGCGTGCCGCGCTGGGCGATCACGCCATGGTCCATCACGATGATCTGGTCGCTCACGGCCAGCGCCTCGCTCTGGTCGTGCGTGACGTAGGCCACCGTGAGCCCGAGCCGCTGCTGCAGCGAGCGGATCTCCTCGCGCATCTCGCGCCGCAGCCGCGCGTCGAGGTTCGACAGCGGCTCGTCGAACAGCAGCACCGCGGGCTCGAGCACCAGCGCGCGCGCCAGCGCCACGCGCTGCTGCTGGCCGCCCGAGAGCTCGCTCGGCAGCCGCTGGTCGAAGCCCACCAGGCCCACGCCGCGCAGCGCCTCGCGCGCACGCGCCGTGGCCTCGTCCTTCTTCACGCCGCTCATGCGCAGGCCATAGCCCACGTTGCCGATCACGTCCATGTGCGGGAACAGCGCATAGCTCTGGAACATCATGCTGACGTTGCGCTCGGCGGGGCTGAGCGTGGTGACGTCGCGCCCGCCCATGAAGATCGCGCCCGAGGTCGGCGACTCGAGCCCCGCGATCATGCGCAGGGTGGTGGTCTTGCCGCAGCCCGAGGGGCCGAGAATGGTGGTCAGCGTGCCCTCGGGCACCTCGAAGCTGATGCCCTTGACCGCCAGCGGCGCGTTGCGGTCGGCACCGTAGCGCTTGGTGACGTCGCGAAACTCGATGCCCGTGCTCATGCCAGCCCCTCCATCTTGTGATGCCCCTGGTGCCCCGGCGCCGTGCCGCGCCGTCCCAGCCTGCGTTCGCCCACCACCCACTGCACCAGCGCGATCGCGAGCGACATCAGGATCATCAGCACCGTGCAGTAGGCCAGCGCGATGCCGTAGTCGCCGTTGCCGACGCGGCCGATGATGTAGGTGGTGGCGAGTTCGTTCTCGGCCGTGACCAGGAAGATCACCGCGCTCACGGTCGTCATCGCGCGCACGAAGCTGTAGACCAGCGCCGCCACCAGCGCCGGCTTGAGCAGCGGCAGCACCACCTTGAACAGCGTCTGCGAGGTCGAGGCGCGCAGCATCAGCGAGGCCTCGTCGAGCGAGCGGTCGAGTTGCTTGAAGGCCGCGGTGCCCGCGCGCACGCCCACCGGCAGGTTGCGGAACATGAAGCACAGCACGATGATGAGCCCGGTGCCCGTGAGCTCGAACGGCGGCACGTTGAAGGCCAGGATGTAGCTCACGCCGAGCACCGTGCCCGGGATCGCGAAGGCCAGCAGCGCGCCGAACTCGAAGGCGCCCTGCCCCTTGAACTCGTTGCGCGCCAGCAGCCAGGCGATCAGCAGGCCCAGTGCCGCGGTGATCGGCGCCGAGATGCCCGCGAGCTTGAGCGTGGTGAGCAGCGAGTTCCAGGCCGTGCCGGCCCACACCAGCCCGAACTGGCCCCACTCGAGCGCGAACGCGGTCTTGAAGTGCTGCAGAGTGAAGCTGTAGTCGCGCCCCCAGGTCTGCACGAAGCCGCCCGCGAAGGCGAACAGGTAGACCACGGCCGTGAAGGCGATCCACGGCAGCGCGATGCAGTGGATGGTGCGGCGCACGCCGTCGGGCAGCGCCATCGGGATGCCGGCGTCGCCCTTGCCGCTGACGGTGGTGTAGTTCTGCCTGCCGAGCAGCCCGCGCTGCAGCGCGAACACGCCGAGCGCGAACAAGGTCAGCACCCAGGCCAGCGAAGCCGCGCGGCCCTGGTCGTACTGCGCGCCGACGATGGCGAAGAAGATGTCGGTCGACAGCACCGAGAACTGGCCGCCCACCACCACCGGGTTGCCGAAGTCGGCGATGCTCTCGATGAAGCCCACCAGGAAGGCATTGGCCAGCCCGGGATTGAGCAGCGGCAGCGTGATGGTGAAGAAGGCGCGGCGCCGGTCGGCGCGCAGCATCTGCGCCGCCTCCTCGAGGCTGGGTGCGATGCCCTGCACCACGCCGCGCATGATCATGAAGGCGATCGGCGTGAAGGCGAACAGCTGCGCCACCAGCACGCCGGGCATGCCGTAGAACCAGCGCGTGGGCTCGATGCCGAACAGGCTTTCGAGCAGCTGGTTGACGATGCCCGCGCGGCCGAACAGCAGGATCAGGCCGAGGCCCACCACGAAGGGCGGCGTGATGATCGGCAGCAGCGCCAGCACCCGCAGCGCGCCCTGTCCGCGCCGGCTGCCGCGCTCGGCCATCAGCGCCATCAGCGTGCCGAGGAAGGTGGTGCCCGCGGCCGTGAGCAGCGCCAGCACCAGCGTGTTCCAGGCCACGCCGCAGCGCACTCCGCCCGCGAGGCAGCCCAGGCCCCAGATGCGCTCGGTGAAGACCCGCGCGAGGAAGGCGGCCATCGACACGCGGCCATCCTCGTCGAGGAAGGCGCCCGACAGCGCGCGGCTCACGGGGTAGGCGATGAACAGCGCCATCAGCACGCCGCAGCCCAGCACCGAGGCGGCCACGAACAGGTCGCCCTTGAAGCGGCCGAGCCGCGCGATGCCGAAGGCCGCGAGCAGCACCAGCGCACAGAGCGCCACGAAGCCGCCGGCGCCGATGCCGAACTGGTTGACCCCGAGCTCGCCGAAGCGCGCCTCGAGCGCCGCGAAGGCCCAGCCGCGCGCGCCGATCGCGAAGCCCGCGAGCGCGAGCCCGAGCGCACCGCCCGCGCCGCCGGCCAGCAGCCAACGCCCCTGCGCGCGGCCCGGCGGCAGCCAGGCGCCGATGGCGCAGACCAGCAGGCCCGCCAGCCCGACGAACAGCCAGGCGCGCCCCTGCAGGGCCGCCTGCATCAGGCCATTGGCGCCCTCGGCGCCGCCGAAGACCTGCGGAACGGCCTCGTACCAGGTCGCATCCTGGATCGCATACCAGGGCAGCAGCAGGTAGGCCGCGAGGCCCAGCAAGACCCAGGCGCGGATCCAGCGCTGGGTGCGCCGCGCCGCGGCCTCCGATGCCGGATTGCGCGGGGCCGCCGCGCGGGGCGAGGCTCCGATGGAACGCGCTTCCACTTAGCGCGGCAGCGAGTTGACGTCCTTCTCCCAGCGCGCGATCAGGCGGCGGCGCTCGGCGCTGGCACCGTACTTGGCGTAGTCGTAGTTGATGAACTTGATCTTCTTGAAGTCGGGAATGCGCGGATCGAGCTTGGCATTGACGTTGCTGGGCAGCTGGAACTGCTTGTTGGCGGCGCCGAGTTCCTGCGCGGCGGGCGTGAGCGCCCATTCGTAGAACTTCTTCGCGGCCTCGAGGTTGCGCGCGCCCTTGATGATGCTCATGGAGCCGATCTCGGCGCCGGTGCCGTCGCTCGGCGTGATGGTCTCGACCGGGAAGCCCTGCATCTTCTCGCCCGGGCCGTCGTGCACGAAGCTGATCGACACCGCGGTCTCGCCGCGCGCCACGGCCTTGATCGGACCGGTGCCCGAGCGCGTGTACTGGCCGACATTCTTGTGCAGCGCCTTGAGGTACTCGAAGGCCTTGTCCTCGCCCATGAGCTGCACCAGCGTGGCGATCATGGTGTAGGCCGTGCCGCTCGAGGCGGGGTTGGCCACCTGGATGTCGCCCTTGTACTCGGGCTTGAGCAGGTCGGCCCAGGTCTTGGGCACGGGCAGCTTCTTCTTGGCCAGCAGTTCGGGGTTGTAGCCGAAGCCCAGCGGGCCCGAGTAGATGCCCACGGTCTTGTAGCCCGACTGCTTGGCCTGCTGCTGGGCCCAGGGATGCAGCTGCGGCAGCGAGGGCGACTTGTATTCGAGCGTCAGACCTTGCTCGGCCGCTTGCAGATGCGGGTCGCCGGTGCCGCCGAACCAGACGTCGGTCTTGGGGTTGTCCTTCTCGGCGATGAGCTGGGCCAGCGCCTCGCCCGAGCCCTTGAGCGCCATGTTGATGCGGGTGCCGGTGGTGCGCGCATACACGGTCGAGATCACGCTGCACCACTCGGCCTGCACCGAGCAGATCACGTTGACCGTGCCCTGGGCCGATGCCATGGCCGATCCACCCATCAGCGCCGCCGCAACAAAAAGCTTCTTCATGGAGTTCTCCGCTTTGTCCAATAAAAAAAGGCCTCCCGGCCGTGGGTGCAGCGTAGCTTTAGTACAAGTGCGTGGAATTGGTACAAGTACCATCGCGATTGGCGGACCGGCGCATTGCCTGCTCTCGCCCCAGACCCAAGGAAAGTGTTCCCATGAGCTTCGATCTCGTTCTGTTCGGCGGCACCGGCGATCTCGCATGGCGCAAGCTGATGCCCGCTCTGTTCCAGGCCTTCCGGCACGGGAGCCTGCCGAAGGACGGGCGCATCGTCGGCGTGGCGCGGGACAACCTGTCGGACGACCAGTACCGCGAGCTGATCCAGTCGCGCTTCAATGCCGTCGAGGGCGCCAAGCGGCCCTCGCCCGAGGAGTTCGAGAAGTTCGCCTCGATGCTGCACTACCTGCGCATGGACCTGTCGAAGCCCGACGACTATGCGCGCCTGTCCGACCTGCTCAAGCAGCGCGATGCCGAAACGGTCGTGATGTATGTCGCCACCGCGCCGGGCCTGTTCACGCAGGTGGTCGAGCAGATCGCAGCCGCCGGCCTCAACGGCGCGCGCACCCGCATCGTGCTCGAGAAGCCGCTGGGCCACGACCTGGCCTCCAACCGCGCGATCAATGCCGCGGTGGGCAAGGTGCTCGAGGAGAAGCAGGTCTTCCGCATCGACCACTACCTCGGCAAGCCCTCGGTGCAGAACCTGTTCGCGATGCGCTTCGGCAACGCGCTGTTCGAGCCCATCTGGCGCCGCGAGCACATCGCCAACATCCAGATCACGATCGCCGAGGACCTCGGCGTGGAGAAGCGCGGCGCCTTCTACGACCAGACCGGCGCGCTGCGCGACATGGTGCAGAACCATGCGCTGCAGCTGCTGTGCGCCATCGGCATGGAGCCGCCGATCAACTCGCACGCCGACGCGATCCGCGACGAGAAGCTCAAGGTGCTGCGCGCCCTCAAGCCCTGGACGCCCGAGACGCTGGGCCTGCACACGGTGCGCGGCCAGTACACGGCCGGCACGGCCTACGGCGAGCGCGTGCCCGGCTACCGCGACGAACCCGGCGTCGACCGCGAGAGTCGCACCGAGACCTTCGTCGCGCTGCGCACCGAGATCGCCAACTGGCGCTGGGCCGGCGTGCCCTTCTACATCCGCACCGGCAAGCGGCTGGCCTCGCGCGACGCGCGCATCGAGGTCAACTTCCGCCCGACGCCGCACGCGATCTTCCGCGCGCCGGCCGGCAGCGCGAACAAGTTCGTGATCAACCTGCAGCCCAAGGACGGGCTCGAGCTGCACATGCTCGCGCAGGCGCAGGACAACCGCCGCAGCAACGGCCGCCAGGACAGCGCGGCGCAGCTCGCGCCGGTGCAGCTGGACCTCGACTTCGACAAGCGCTTCGGTTCCGAGCGCGTGGGCGCCTACGAACGGCTGCTGCTCGACGTGATCGACGGCCGGCTCAACCTGTTCGTGCGCAGCGACGAGCAGGAGGAGGCATGGCGCTGGGTCGAGCCGCTGATCGACAGCTGGGCCAGCGACGGCGGACCGCGCCCCTACGCAGCCGGCACCTGGGGCCCGAGCGCGTCGAGCGCGATGATCGCGCGCGACGGGTTCTCGTGGGGCGAGGAGCAGTAGCTCAGCCGAACTGCACGCAGCGCATGCTCAGCGTGCCCGACTGGAAGCCCTCGTGGACCGTCTTCGCGCGCTCGCCCGCGCCCGCGGCGCCGAGCGCGTAGAGAAACGGGAAGTAGTGATCGGGCGTGGCCACCGCGGTCGATGCGCCCGCGAGCCTTTCATAACCGATCAGCGCGCGGTCGTCGCGCCCGGCCAGCGCGGCCTTCACCGCATCGTCGAAGGACTGGGCCCAGGGCCGGCTCGCCGCCGGGCCGTCGGGCGTGCCGCGGTCGGTGGCGCGCAGGTTGTGCACCACGTTGCCGCTGCCCATCACCAGCACGCCCTTGTCGCGCAGCGCGGCGAGGTCGCGCCCCACCGCGTAGTGGAAGGCCGCGGGCTTGTCGTAGTCGATGCTGAGCTGGAACACCGGCACGTCGGCCTTCGGATAGAGATGCCTGAGCACGGTCCAGGTGCCGTGGTCCAGGCCCCATTGCTCGGTGGCGACCACCGGCGACTGCTTCACCGCCGCGGCCGCCTCGCGCGCGAGCGCGGGATGGCCGGGCGCCGGGTAGTCGATGTCGTGCAGCGCCTGCGGAAAGCCGCCGAAGTCGTGGATGGTGCGGGGCCGGGCCTGCACGCCGACGCCGGTCGCGCCGCTGCTGAGCCAGTGCGCCGAGACGCTGAGGATGGCCGTGGGCCGCGGCAGTTCGCGGCCCCAGGCGGCGAGCCGGCGCGTGAAGCCGTTGTCGGCCAGCGCATTCATCGGCGACCCATGGCCGATGAAGATCACCGGCATGCGCCGCGCGGGCGCCTCGCCGGCGGCCGACGCCGCCTGCGAGACGGAAGCCAGCGCGCCCAGCACGGCGGTCGCGCCGAGCGCCGAGCCCATGAGGAAGCCGCGGCGGCCGAGCGCGCGCAGCGCGCTGGCGTCGGAAGGAAGAGAGGTCATCGGAAGGGGCATGGCGCGGTGCGGAAGAGGCCGCGCCACTGTGCCGCGATGCGGCGCGCCGGGCTGTGCCTTTGCGCACATCTTTGCGCGCCGGTCCCGATCCTCAGATCCGCCCCTCCTCCGCCGCATGGCATGCCACCTGCACGCCGCGGATGCTCTGGAGCTTCGGCCGCTCGGCCGAGCAGCGCG
>NZ_JBMDKG010000119.1:0-775 GCF_057809595.1 Variovorax sp. FG153 | reverse complement strand
TGCGCCGCAGGCCGGAACGCGGCAGTGGCTGTGGACCTCGATCGCCGAGATCGAGGAACTCGCGGGGCGGCCCGCCGAGGCGGATGCCGCCTACCGCAAGGCGCTCGCGGCCGAGCGCTCCGGCTATCTGCTGCTGGCGTACAGCGATTTCCTGCAGCGTGCCGGACGGTCCGGCGAGATCCCGTCGCTGCTCGCGAAGGAAGCGCGCAGCGATGCGGTGCTGCTGCGGCTGGCCATCGCGCGCACGCATCCGGACCCGCGGTCAGCGCTGCGTGCAGTGGCCCCCGAGGCCGAGGAACTGCGCGAACGCTTCGAGGCCGCGGCACTGCGCCCCGGCACCACCGCGCAGCATGCGCGCGAGGAGGCGATGTTCGCGCTCGATGTGCAGGGCGATGCGAAGCGCGCCGTCGAGCTGGCGCGCCTCAATCTGCGCCTGCAGCGCGAGCCGATCGACCTGCTGGTGTTCGCGCGCGCGGCCTCGGCCGCCGGCGATGCGGCCGCGCGCGAGGAAGCGAGGGCGCTGATGCGCGAGATCGGACTGAAGGACGCCCGTGTCGATGCCATTCCCTGAACCACGCCGCATCGGGCTGGCCGCCGCCTTGCTGTTCGTGCTGGCGCTGCTGCTGGCGCTCGCGCCGGGCGCCGCGCGCGCCCACAAGGCCAGCGATGCCTACCTGCAGATCCAGCGCGATGCCGAGGGCGTCGACCTGCGCTGGGACATCGCGCTGCGCGATCTCGACGCGACGCTCGAGCTCGACCGCGACGGCGACCGCCA
>NZ_JBMDKG010000118.1:0-803 GCF_057809595.1 Variovorax sp. FG153 | reverse complement strand
CAGACGCTGTTCCAGGCGCCCGCGCCCACGAACTTCCCGCGCACCGACCTGGTCGCGGCCTTCCTCACGGGCGTCGAGGGGGTGAACAAGCCGGCCAACGTCAAGGCCTCGGAGATGCTGCGGCTGAACACCTCGATCGCGCCCACGATCAAGGCGAACCAGAGCAACCTCGGCGTGCTCGGCAACGACCTCGCGGGCTTCCCGAACGGACGCCGGCCGGGCGACGACGTGGTCGATGCCGAACTGCGCGTGGCGATGGGCGTGCTGTGCGTGGCCACCGGTGCCAGCGACACGCTCAAGGTCGGCTGCAAGCCGGCCGACGCGCCCGCGGGTAGTGCCCCTCTGACCGACGGCGCGGCGCAGAGCCCCACGGAGTTCCCCGATGCCTTCCCGTACCTGAACACGCCGCTGCCGGGTTCGACCTCGGCCTCGGCCGCGCGCTGAGGAGGATGCCGGCATGAACCGCAACATTCCTCGCATCGCCGGCCTGCTGCTGGTGGCCGCTTTCCTCGCCGGCTGCGGCGGGGGCGGCGGCGGTGGCGCCGCGTTCTATCCGTTCCCGCCGGTGAGCGGCAACAACCCGCCCGAGAACCCGCCGCCGCAGGCCGACGCGTACGACAGCTTCATCGCCTACGTGCAGTCGCTGGTCGCCTCGGTGCTCGACACGGCGGAGCCGGCCAACGTGGCCGCCTTCGACCCGGCGCCGACGTCGGAGACCAAGGACCCCGTCGCCACGCAATGAGGCTGGCGCAGCGGTCCGCGGCGGCACTGCTCCTGTCGCTGGCCGCGGCCGGCGCCGCGCT
>NZ_JBMDKG010000117.1:0-857 GCF_057809595.1 Variovorax sp. FG153 | reverse complement strand
AAACGCGGCGCACGCGAGGTGTTCTGCTACTTCGACAACGACATCAAGGTGCATGCGCCCTACGACGCGGCGCATCTGGCGCGGGCGCTGGACCTGCCGACGCGGCTGGAGGAGGGTGCGCGCGACCGCTTCGCGCTGCCGGCGGAGATCTCGTTGCGGCCGGCGCGGAAGAAGCGGGCGTAGGACGCCCGCACGGCCGCGCCCGTCCGCCAAGTGCATCCAGGTTGCAGCAGCGTCCTACAGGTGGAGCGGGGGGCCGCGCACTACTTTCGGTTTCCCGAGGTCACCGACGAGGCGAGCATGCCGAGGCCGAACGAGCAGGAAAAAAGCAGCGAAGGTGCCGAGCCTTCCGGGAAACGCGGCTTCCTGAACCGCCTCGGCCCCGGCCTCATCACGGGCGCCGCCGACGACGATCCCAGCGGCATCGCCACCTACACCCAGGCCGGCGCGCAGTTCGGCTACGGCATGGGCTGGACCCTGCTGCTGACCTATCCGTTGATGGTGGGCATCCAGCTCGCGAGCGCGCGCATCGGCCGCACCACGGGCCGCGGCCTCACCTCGGCCTTCGCCACCCTGTGGCCGCGCCCGGTCGTGCTGCTCGCGGTCCTGCTGCTGCTGGTCGCCAATGTGGTGAACCTCGCGGCCGACATCGGTGCCATGGCCGAGGTCGCGCGGCTGGGCCTTGGCGGGCCCGAGGCGCTCTATGCGCTGGGCTTCGGCCTGCTGTCGCTGGCGCTGCAGGCTTGGCTGCCCTACCACCGCTACGTGCGCGTGCTCAAGTGGCTCACGCTCTCGCTGCTGGCCTACGTGGGCGTGGCGCTGGTGGCGCACGTCGACTGGAAGGCCGCGCTCGCGGG
>NZ_JBMDKG010000116.1:0-942 GCF_057809595.1 Variovorax sp. FG153 | reverse complement strand
CATCACCGCAGCTTCGTCATCGGCGGCGTGCTCGCCGCCTTGCTGCTGCTCGCGGCCCTGGTCTCCTACCTCTGGACGCCCTACTCGCCCTACGCCATGGACATGGCCAACAAGATGCAGGCGCCCTCGGCCAGCCACTGGCTGGGCACCGACGCCTTCGGGCGCGACGTGGCCTCGCTGCTGCTGGTGGGCGCCCGTGCCTCCATCCTGGTGGGCGTCATCGCCGTGGGCATCGGCCTGGTGGTCGGCACCGCCCTGGGCCTGCTGGCCGCGGCCAGGCGGGGCTGGGTGGAAGAAGCCATCATGCGTTTCTCCGACTTCTCGCTGGCCTTCCCCGCCATCCTCTCGGCCATCATGATGACGGCCGTCTTCGGCGCGGGCATCGTCAACGCCATCATCGCCATCGGCATCTACAACATCCCCACCTTCGCGCGCATCACGCGCGCCTCGGCCAACGCCATCTGGTCGCGCGAGTACGTGGCCGCCGCGCGTGCCTGCGGCAAGGGAAGCTTCGCCATCACCATGCAGCACGTGCTGCCCAACATCTCGGCGGTGCTGATCGTGCAGATCACCATCCGCTTCGCCATCGCGATCCTGGCCGAGGCCGCCCTCTCCTACCTCGGCCTGGGCACCCAGCCGCCGCAACCGTCCTGGGGCCGCATGCTCAGCGAGGCGCAGACCCTGATGTTCCAGCAGCCCCTCTTGGCCGTCTTCCCGGGCATGGCCATCGCGCTGGCGGTGCTGGGCCTGAACCTCTTGGGCGACGGCCTGCGCGACCTGCTCGATCCGCGCCTGGCGCGGGCTCGGTGAAGGGGGTGGGTGATGACTGAATTCGGACAGCCGGACGCAGAGGACGCGAAGGTTACGCGAAGGACGCGAAAGGAATCCCAAATGAAGTGGGCTGTTGCCGGGCGAACGCCGCGCCACCTTCGCTCACGCCTT
>NZ_JBMDKG010000115.1:0-973 GCF_057809595.1 Variovorax sp. FG153 | reverse complement strand
TCGCGCTGCGCGATCTCGACGCGACGCTCGAGCTCGACCGCGACGGCGACCGCCAACTGCGCTGGGGCGAGGTGCGCGCGCGGCTCGACGACATCCGCGCCTACGCGCTCGCGCGGCTCCAGCTGCAGCAGGGCCGCTGCGTGCTGGCCGAGGCGCGGCCGCCGGCGGTCGAGGACCGCGTCGACGGTGCCTACCTCGTGCTGCAACTGCACGCGCGCTGCGATACGGGGCCCACGCTAGAGATCGACTACCGGCTGTTTCGCGAGATCGATCCGACGCACCGGGGACTGCTGCGCTTGGCTTCGGACGGCGGCGCTTCGCCCGCCGTGCACTCGCTCGATCCCGCGGCCGGCAGCGTGGCGCTGCCATGGCCGGGCGCGGCGGCGGGATCTTCCACGCCTGCCCCGAACGCCGAGAGCGACAGCCCCGGCTTCTTCCGCGACGGCATCCATCACATCCTGATCGGCTACGACCACATCCTGTTCCTGCTGTGCCTGTTGCTGCCCGCGGTGCTGCTGCGGCGCGGCGATGGCGGCTGGACGCCGGTGAGGCACTGGCGCGACGCGATCTGGCCGATGCTGGGCATCGTCACCATGTTCACCATCGCGCACTCGATCACGCTGGCGCTGGCCGGGCTCAAGATCGTGAGCCTGTCGCCGCGCATCGTCGAGCCGGGCATCGCGATCACGATCATCCTCGCGGCCGTGGACAACCTGCGGCCGCTGCTGCGCGGCAGGCGCAAGCTCTTCAGCTTCCTGTTCGGCCTGATCCACGGTTTCGGTTTCGCGGGCGCGCTCGGCGAACTCGAGCTGCCGCTGCGCGGCTTCGTGCTCGCGCTGCTGCAGTTCAACCTCGGCGTCGAAGCGGGCCAGCTCATGGTGGTGGCCGTGGCACTGGTCGTGCTGCTGTCGCTGCGCCGCTGGCGCGGTTATGCGCCGGTGGTGCTGCGCGGCGGCTCCGTCGTGGCCGTGGC
>NZ_JBMDKG010000114.1:0-1047 GCF_057809595.1 Variovorax sp. FG153 | reverse complement strand
TCGTGATGGTGGAGCAGAACTTCCGCTTCGCGGCGCCGCTGGCCGATCGCTTCTACGTGATGGAGCACGGCCGCATCGTCGAGAAGTTCGGCGCCGCCGAGCTCGAAGCCCGGATGCCCGTGCTCACCGAACTGCTCGGTGTTTAGCGATCCCCATTCATCCACCAAGGAGGCAATCCCATGAAACAACGCAACCCATTCATCGCCACCGCCATCGGCCTCGGAATCCTTGCGCTCGGCGCGGCCAGCGCGGCACAGGCGCAGGAGAAGGTCCGGATCGGCTTCATCACCGACATGTCCGGCCTCTACGCCGACCTCGAAGGCAAGAACGGCGCGACGGCGATCCAGATGGCCATCGATGACTTCGGCGGCAAGGTCAACGGCCTGCCGATCGAACTGCTGATCGCCGACCACCAGAACAAGGCCGACATCGCCGCGTCGAAGGCGCGCGAATGGATCGACACGCAGGGCCTGAGCATGGTGTTCAGCGGCACCAACTCCGGCACGGCGCTCGCGACCGCGAAGGTGGCGACCGAGAAGAAGCGCGTGCACTTCAACAACGGCGCCGCGTCCTCCGCGCTCACCAACGAACAGTGCAGCCCCTACACCGTGCACTACGCCTACGACACCGTCGCGCTGGCCAAGGGCACGGGCGCGGCGGTGGTCGACCGTGGCGGCAAGAGCTGGTTCTTCCTGACCGCGGACTACGCCTTCGGCGCGGCGCTCGAGGCCGACACCACCACGGTGATCAAGGAGAAGGGCGGCACGGTGGTCGGCGGCGTCAAGCATCCGCTCAACGCCTCCGACTTCTCGTCCTTCCTGCTGCAGGCGCAGAACTCGAAGGCGCAGATCCTCGGCCTGGCCAATGCCGGCGGCGACACGATCAATTCGATCAAGGCCGCCAGGGAGTTCGGCATCAACAAGACGATGAAGACCGCCGGCCTGCTGGTGTTCCTCACCGACATCCACAGCCTGGGCCTGAAGAACACCGAGGGCCTGCTGCACACCACGAGCTGGTACTGGGACCTCAACGACGACACGCGCAAGT
>NZ_JBMDKG010000113.1:0-1067 GCF_057809595.1 Variovorax sp. FG153 | reverse complement strand
CCCGGGGCGCCCCAGGTAGCCGCGCGCCAGCAAGCCTCCGCCGATGTACAGCTCCCCCGCCACGCCCAGCGCCACCGGCTCCAGCTGCCCATCCAGCACCCACGCGCTCGTCTCGCTGATCGGACGGCCTATCGGCACCTGGCTGCTTCCATCGTCGCGGCACGTCCACTGCGTCACGTGGATCGTCGTCTCCGTCGGCCCGTACAGGTTCTGCAGCGACGCCCCCTTCAGCCTGCGCAGCGCCTCCGACTGCGTCGCCGCCGGCATCGCCTCCCCGCCGCAGATGATGTAGCGCAGCCGCGTGCTCCGCTCGATCCCCTCGTGCCCGAGGAAGGCCTGCAGCATCGAGGGCACGAAGTTCAGCGTCGTCACCTGGTGGCGCTGGATCAGCCGCACCAGCCGCTCCGGGTCCCGGTGGTCCCCGGGGTTCGCGATCACCAGCTTCACGCCGGTGGTCAGCGGCCAGAACATCTCCCACACCGACACGTCGAAGCCGAACGGCGCCTTGTGCAGCACCGTGTCCGCCGCCGTCAGCCCGTAGTTCGCCTGCATCCACGCCATGCAGCTGGACAGCGCCGCGTGGCGCACCGCCGCGCCCTTGGGCCGCCCCGTCGAGCCCGAGGTGTAGATCACGTACGCCAGCTGCTCGCCATGCACCGCCACCTCGGGGTCGGTCGCGGGCTCGCCCGAGACATCCACGGTGTCGAGGTCCAGCACCCGCGGGCCGCCCGCCATCGAGGCCACCGAGGCCGGCGCGCGCAGGCCGCCCTGCACCAGCAGCAGCGCGATGCCGCTGTCCTCGATCATGTAGCCCAGGCGTTCCGCCGGGTACTCCGGATCCAGCGGCACATAGGCGCCGCCGGCCTTGAGCACCGCGAGGATGCCCACCATCATCTCCACCGAGCGCTGCGCCAGCAGGCCCACGCGCGTCTCGGGCTTCACCCCCAGCGCGATCAGGCGGTGCGCCAGCCGGTTCGCGCGCGCGTTGAGCTCCCCGCGGCCGAGCACCTGCTCGTCGAAGGCCAGCGCCGGCGCAGCGGGCTCGGCCCGCGCGTGCGCCTCGATCA
>NZ_JBMDKG010000112.1:0-1077 GCF_057809595.1 Variovorax sp. FG153 | reverse complement strand
CCGGTGTCACGGTGAAGGCCAGGCCGGCCTTGGGGCTCACGAGCGAATCGTGGCCACGTCCGCTGTTGATCGGGCCGTAGAGCGGCTCGCGCCCTTGCACGTCGTAGCGCAGCAGGTCGCCGCGCAGGCCGACATAGCCGCGCCAGCGCTCGCTGAAGTTCACGAGTTGCTGGGCGTGCAGCGAGAACAGGTCCTGCTGCACCTTGTCGTTGCGCACGGTCGAGATTCGTTCGCGGGCCACCGTGTTGTAGAGCCCGACTTCGCCGATGCGGTCGCCGCGCCAGCTGCCGCCGAAGCTCAGCACCCCATCGAGTCCACCGATCGAGTTGGGACGGCTGTGCGTGCCCTGCAGCCCGAAGACCCGCCGGCGATCGGTCTGCTCGAACTGATCGCCCTGCTCGGGGTTGTTGAGGAAGTAGGTGAAGTCCGAGAACAGGTCGAAGCGGTAGTCGATGGCATAGCCACTGAGTTGCGTCTGCCCCTCGGGGCTGTTGTCGAACCACTTGCCCGACAGGCTGATGCGCCGTGTCCTGCCGCCATCGGTGGTGTTGAGCGAGCCGAAGCGCGAGAGCTCGCCGCTGTCGACCAGGCGCTCGGGGATCTGGTCGGTCGCGTTCCAGCGGCTCTGGTAGGCCATGGCCGTGAGGCTGAAGCCGCGCACCGGCGAGCCTTGCGAATAGCGCAGTACCGCGTTCAGCTTGCGCAGTCGCTCGGGCGTGTCCCAGGGTCCGTTGTTGCCTTCGAGCTCGATGGCACCGAGCCAGGTCTGGTCCTGCACGGTGCGCGAGCCTGCCGCGAGCAGGCGGCGGAAGTTGTTGGCGCCCAGCGTGACTTCGGCGAAGGGCGCGTCGAGCGCGCTCACGTAGTCGAGCGAGGCGCTGCCCGCGAGCGAGAAGTCGCCGCCATCGGCGAAGTAGGGACCCTTGCGGTAGCGCACGCCCGAGACCAGGTCGGGGATCAGGAAGTTGAGGTCCGCGAAGCCCTGGCCGTGGCCGTGCGAAGGCATGTTGACCGGCATGCCGTCGACCGTGACCGCGAAGTCGGTGCCGTGGTCGAGGTTGAAGCCGCGCAGGAAGT
>NZ_JBMDKG010000111.1:0-1302 GCF_057809595.1 Variovorax sp. FG153 | reverse complement strand
TGATCGCGCGGCACGACATCCTGCGCACCGCGGTGCTGTGGGAAGGACTGCCCGAGCCGGTGCAGGTGGTACAGCGCCACGCCGCCCTGGCGCTGGAATGGCTGGACGATGCGGCGCCCGACGCGGCCGCGCGGCTGCAGGCGCACGTGGATCCGTCGCGCTATCGCATCGACATCCGCCGCGCACCGCTGATCCGCGCGGTCGCGGCGCACGACGCGCAAAGCGGCCGCTGGCTGCTGCAACTGCCCAGCCATCACATGGTGCTGGACCACACCACGCTGGAACTGCTGGTCGAGGAGATCACGCTGATCCAGCAAGGCCGCGAGGCCGAATTGCCGCGGCCGGTGCCATTCCGCGGCTACGTGGCGCAGGCGCGGCTGGGCGTGAGCCGCGCCGAGCACGAGGCCTTCTTCGGCGCGATGCTGGGCGACGTGGACGAGCCCACGGCACCCTTCGGGCTGCTCGACGTGCAGGGCGACGGCACGCGCGTGCGCGAAGCGAGGGCGAGGCTGGATGCGGGCCTCTCCCGCCGGCTGCGCGCCGAGGCGCAGCGCCACGGCGTGAGCGCGGCGACGCTGTTCCACCTGGCGTGGGCGCTGGTGCTGGCCAAGGCCACGGGCAAGGACGACGTGGTGTTCGGCACGGTGCTGTTCGGCCGCATGCAGGGCGGCGAAGGCGCGCAGCGGGCACTGGGCCTGTTCATCAACACCTTGCCGCTGCGGCTGAAGCTGGGTGCGCGCGGGGTGCGCGAGAGCGTGCGTGGCGCGCACGAGGCGCTGAGCGCGCTGCTGCACCACGAGCATGCGAACCTCTCGCTGGCGCAGCGCTGCAGCGCGCTGCCTGGCGGCACGCCGCTGTTCTCGGCGCTGCTCAACTACCGCTACAGCCCCGAGGCACCGGCCACGCCGGACCCGGCGCGCGCCTCGGCCTGGGAGGGCATGGCGTCGCTGGGCGGCGAGGAGCGCACCAACTATCCCTTCGTGATGTCGGTCGACGACCTCGGCGAGGGCTTCGAACTCGTGGCGCAGATCCACGAGGCGATCGACGCGCGGCGCGTGTGCGACTGCATGCGCGCGGCGGTCGACGGCATCGTCGATGCGCTCGACCGCGCGCCCGCGCGGCCGATCTGCGAGCTCCCGCTGCTGTCGAGCGAAGAGGCGGCGCAGCTGTCCGCCTGGGGCGCGCCGCGTGGCCGTTTCGCGGGCGAGGCGACGCTGCACGAGCGCATCGCGCGTCAGGCGCGGGCGCGCCCCGACGCGCAGGCGGTGGTCTTCGGCGAGCTGCAACTGAGCTACGGCGAGC
>NZ_JBMDKG010000110.1:0-1422 GCF_057809595.1 Variovorax sp. FG153 | reverse complement strand
CATCTATCCGCTCGCGCCGCTGCAGGAGGGCATGCTGTTCCATCACCTGCTGCAGACGCAGGGCGATGCCTACGTCACGCCGCTGGGACTGGGCTTCGACAGCCGCGAGCGGCTGGAGCGTTTCCTCGAAAGCCTCGACCGCGTGATCGCGCGCCATGACATCCTGCGCACCGCGGTGCTGTGGGAGGGGCTGCCCGAGCCGGTGCAGGTGGTGCTGCGCAACGCGGGCGTGCGGCTGCGGTGGCTGCCCGCCGAAGAGGCTGGCGCGGAAGGGGACGTGGCCGCGCGGCTCGATGCCTTCGTCGATCCGTCGCGCTACCGCATCGACGTGCGCGAGGCGCCGATGATCCATGCCATCGCCGCGCACGATGCGGCGCGGGGGCGCTGGCTGCTCAAGGTGGCGACCCATCACCTCGTGCTCGACCATGCGACGCTGGACCTGCTGGTCGAGGAGATCGCGCTGGTGCAGCAGGGCCGCGAGCGCGAGCTGCCCGCGCAGGTGCCGTTCCGGCGCTTCGTGGCGCAGACGCGCCTGGGCGTGAGCCGCGCCGAGCACGAGGCCTATTTCTCGCGCGTGCTCGGCGATGTCGACGAGCCCACGGCACCCTTCGGCCTGCTCGACGTGCAGGGCGACGGCTCGCGCATCGTCGAGCAGCGCGAGCCGCTGGACGCGCAGCTCAGCGCGCGGATCCGGCATCAGGCGCAGCGCCACGGCGTGACCGCGGCGACGCTGTTCCACCTGGCGTGGGCGCTGGTGCTGGCCAAGGTCACGGGCAAGGACGACGTGGTGTTCGGCACGGTGCTGTTCGGCCGCATGGACGGCGGCGAAGGCGGCGAGCGCGCGCTGGGCCTGTTCATCAACACGCTGCCGCTGCGCGTGCGCCTCGGCACGGCCGATGTGGCGCACGGCGTGCGCGAGACCCACGCCGCGCTGGCCGGGTTGCTGCACCACGAGCATGCGAGCCTCGCGCTGGCGCAGCGCTGCAGCGCGCTGCCCGGCGGCACGCCGCTGTTCTCGGCACTGCTCAACTACCGCTACAGCCCGCAGGCGGCGCCGTCCGAGGGGGCCGCGTGGAACGGCATGGAAGTGCTGGGCGGCAGGGAGCGCACCAACTATCCGTTCGGCATGTCGGTGGACGACCTGGGCGAGGGCTTCGAGCTGGTGGCGCAGGTGCACGAGCGCGTGGGCGCCGCGCGCGTCAACGGCTACCTGGCGGCCGCGATCCGCGGCCTGGCGGATGCGCTCGCGGACGAGCCGGGCCGGCTGGTCTCGCAGATCGCCGTCGTGCCCGAGGACGAGCGGCTGCGCATCGCCGCCTGGAGCGAGAACCCGAGCGCGCACGGTGATGGGCGAGCGGTGCACGCGTTGATCGAGGCGCACGCGCGGGCCGAGCCCGCTGCGCCGGCGCTGGCCTTCGACGA
>NZ_JBMDKG010000011.1:0-174156 GCF_057809595.1 Variovorax sp. FG153 | reverse complement strand
TCGTCGAAGGCCAGCGCCGGCGCAGCGGGCTCGGCCCGCGCGTGCGCCTCGATCAGCGCGTGCACCGCTCGCCCATCACCGTGCGCGCTCGGGTTCTCGCTCCAGGCGGCAAGCAGCGCGCGCTCCGGCTCGCCGAGCATCGGCACCTCGCCGATCGCCAGCTGCGGCGTCTGCGCGAGCGCGCGCAGCAAGGCGACGTAGTGCGTCGCCATGCGCGCGATCGACGCGGCATCGAACAGCTCCACCGCATGCAGCAGCGTGGCGTCGATGCGACCGTCCTCGAACTCGAGGGTCTGCAGCGTCAGCTCGAACTGCGCATCCTCTTCCTCGAAGTCCAGCCGCTCGACGGCGATGCCCGGCCAGTCGGCCAGCGAACGGTGGTCGCGCCGCACATGGTTGAACATCACCTGGAACAGCGGGTTCACGCTGAGGCTGCGCTCCGGCCGCAGGGCGCCGACCAGCCGCTCGAAGGGCAGGTCCTGGTGCGCCTGCGCGCCGATCGCCGCGTCGCGCGTCTGCGCCAGCAGTTCGTCGAAGGACATGCGTGGATCGACTCGCGCGGGCAGCACCTGCGTGTTGACGAAGAAGCCGACGATGCCGGCGGTCTCGGGGCGATGGCGGTTGGCGATCGGCACGCCCACGCGCAGTTCGGACTGCGCGCAATGGCGATACAGCAGGGCATTGAAGCCCGCCAGCAGCGCCATGAACACGGTCGCGCCCTGCGCCTGCGCGCGCTGGCGCAGCGACTGCACCACGTCCGCCGGCAGCGTGACCGTGTGGTGCGCGGCGCGGTAGCGGCCGTCGGCGCGGCGCGGCCGGTCGGTCCGCAGCGCGGTCGCCGGCTGGTCGGTGCCCAGGCGCGCGCGCCACCAGGCGAGCTGGCGGCCCCCTTCGCCCTCGTCGCCGCCCTCGTCGAGCCAGCGGTTCTGCCAGGCGGCGTAGTCGCCATAGCGCACCGGCAGCGGCGCATGCGCGGGCTGCTCGCCGCGCACCCGCGCCGCGTATTCGAGCGCGAGTTCGTCGAGGATCAGCTGGACCGACCAGCCGTCGGACACGATGTGGTGCATCACCACCAGCAGCCGGTGGTCGGCATCGCCGGTGCGCAGCAGCCGCGTGCGCAGCAGCGGCCCGCGCACCAGGTCGAAGGGCTCGATGCGGATCGCCTCGACCCGCTCGTGCACCGCGGCATCGCGCGCCGCGTCGTCGAGACCGCGCAGGTCCTCGCAACGCAGATCGATCTCGAGCGAGGCCAGCACGCGCTGCATCGCCTCGCCATCGTCGCGCGCGCTCTCGACGAACACGGTGCGCAGCGATTCGTGCCGCTCGACCAGCGCCTGCAGGCCGGCGCGCAGCGCATCGGCGTCGAGCGCACCGGCGAGCCGCAGGCCTCCGCTCAGGTGATAGGCGGTGCGCGCGGGATCGAGCTTCCAGAGGAACCACTGGCGCTGCTGCGCCGCGGACAACGGCGCCAGGCCGTCCTCCGAGGCATGCCGCGGAATCGGCTGTTCGGCGCGGCCGCTGTCGGCGCCGCCGCGCAGCCGCTGCTTCAGCCGTTCGCGCTGTTCGGGGGTGAGGTTGGCGCGGCGCGCGGCGATGTCTTGGATGTTGGACATGGTTTCTTCGGCGAACAGGTGCGGGCGGGCCATGGGCCCCGGGGGGAGCCAGGGCTAGGCGGCGTTCTCTATCTCTTCGATCAGCCGCGTCTCGACCAGCACGGCGAGTTCGCGGATGGTGGGCGCCTTGAAGAAGGCGGCGGGATGCAGTTCGACCTCGTAGGCCTTGCGGGCACGCGCGAGGATCTGGATCGCGAGCAGCGAATCGCCGCCGAGCTCGAACAGGTTGTCGTCGACGCCGACGCCGGCGATGCCCAGCATCTCCTGCCAGAGGCCGGCGAGACCCTGCTCGAGGTCGCCGTCGGGCGCGGCGTAGGCGGTGGAGAGCGCGGGCCGCGGATGGCTGCGGCGCTTCTTCCGTACCGCCGGGCCGGTCTCGACCAGCGCCAGCATGCCGTTGTCGAGCTGGCCCAGGCGCTGCGCGAGGTCGGTGGTGGAGATCGCGACCTGCGCGAAGGCCGGGCCGTTGACGATGCGCTCGAGCGCGCGCGCGCCCTCGGGGCCGTCCATGCCGATGCCCTCGGGCAGCACGCGGCCCGCGGCCATGCCGAGGTCGCGCCAGGCGTCCCAGTTGACCGAGACCACCGGGTACGGCGCGCTGCGCTGCCACAGCGCCGCCAGCGCATCGAGGCAGGCGTTCGCGGCGGCGTAGTCGCTCATGCCGAGGCCGCCGGCCATGCTGGAGATGGACGAGCACAGCAGCACGAAGTCGAGCGGCTCGCCGCGCAGCGCCTCGAGCAGGCAGCGCGTGCCGCGCAGCTTGGGCGCGAACACCGCGTCGACGCGGGCGCGCGTGCGCTGGCCGATCATGCCGCTGTCGGCATGGCCGGCCGCGTGGATCACGCCATGCACCGCGCCGAAGCGCTCGCGCGCCTGCGCGGCGACCGCGCGCATCTGCGCGGCGTCGGCCACGTCGGCCGACAGCGCCAGCACCTCGGAACCCAGGGCTTCCAGTTCGAGCAGCTGGCGCAGCTTCGCGCGCAGGGCCGGCGGCTGCGCGTCGTCGCCGGCCAGGCCTTTCCATTCGGCGCGCGCGGGCATCGGCGAGCGGCCCAACAGCACGAGGCGCGCCTGCCACGAGGCAGCCAGGTGGCGTGCGACCGCGAGCCCCACGCCGCCGAGGCCGCCCGTGACGAGGTAGACCCCGCCTTGGCGGAAGCGCTGGATCGGCGTGCCCGATGCCGCCGGCAATGGCTCGTAGCCACGGACCCAGCGGTGCGGGCCGCGCAGCGCGATCCGCGTCTCGTCGGTGCCCGCATGCGCGCCCGCCGCCAGCTGCGCGAACAACCGCGCCTGCGCGCCGCTGCCCGCGGCCGGCAGCACCACGTCGGCCACGCGCGCATCGATGTGCGGGTATTCCTGGCCGATCACCTTGCAGAGGCTGAAGACGGTGGCCTTCTCGGGGCACAGCAGTTCATCGCCCGCGACGTCCTCGGACTGGGTGAGCACCGCCTGCAGCGACAGCCGGCGCTCGCCGCCCGCGGCGACGGCCTCGAGCGCCTGCGCCAGCGCGAACAGGCTGAAGAAGCCGCGCTCGAGCGCGGTCTCGGCAGCCGCATCGGCAGCGACGGGCGCGTCGGCATCGATACCACCCAGGTGATGGATGCGCGCGACCGGCCCGAAGGCCGACCGCACCTTGCGCAGCACGGCCTCGTGGTCGGCGCGCTCGCCGGCGCGCAGCGCGTAGTGGTGCGGCGCATGCTCGGCGAAGGCCTGCGCATGGTCGACGCGCACGACCGCGTGGCCGGGCCAGGCCTGGCGCAGGTGCTCGACGAAGGCACGCTGGAAGTCGTCGGCATTGCCGATCACCAGCGTGCAGCCGTCGGCGGGCGCGGCGCCCGCCACGGGCTCGGCCGGGTCGAGGCGCTTCCATGCGGGCACGTGGAACGGGCCGCTGGCGGCGGCGGCCGGTGCATCGGCGGGCGCGGCCTCCTTCCAGTACGACTGGCGCTGGAACGCATAGGTCGGCAGCGGCACGCGGCGCGCGGCGCGGCCGGGATGGCAGGCCTGCCAGTCGATCGGCACGCCGGCGCACCACAGCGCGCCGATCGCGCCGGCCATGTGGCGCTCGTTGTGCAGCCGCTGCTGCGGATGACCCTGGCTCGACACGATGCCGGCGGCCGAGGCCGCCAGCGGATGCTGGCGCGCGAGGCCGCTGAGCGTTTCGCCCGGCCCCACTTCGAGCAGCACGCGGCCTGGCGTACCCAGCAGGTGCGCGAGGCCGTCGGCGAAGCGCACCGTGCCGCGCAGGTGGCGGGCCCAGTAGGCCGGATCGACGGCTTCCTGCGCGGTGATGGGCCGGCCGGTGACGTTGGAGAGGAAGGGAATGCCCGGTGCCTGGCGCGGCACGCCCGCGACCACCTCCCGCAGCGCGTCCACGATCGGATCGGTCAGCGCCGAATGCGAGGCGATCGACACCAGCAGCCGGCGCGGCAGCAGGCCGCGCGCGCTCATCCGCGCCTCGGCCGCCTCGATGGCCGCGAGCGGCCCGGCCAGCACGCACAGCTGTTCGCCGTTGATGGCGGCGATGTCGCAACCGGTGGCCAGGAAGGGCTGCAGTTCGGCTTCGGACAGCGCGATGGCGCTCATGGCGCCGGGCTGCATCGACTGCATCAGGCGGCCGCGCTCGGCCACGATGCGCAGCGCGTCCTCGAGCCGGAACACGCCCGCGAGGCAGGCCGCGACGTACTCGCCGAGGCTGTGGCCCAGCATCAGCGCGGGCCGCACGCCGCGCGCCATCCACAGCCGCGCCATCGCGTACTCGGCGACGAACAGCAGCGGCTGCGTGTACTCGATGCGCGCGAGCCGCGCGTCGGCCTCCGCCTCCGCCTCCGGCGCGGGGTACAGCAGCGCGCGCAGGTCCTCGCCGAGGATGTTCTCGAGCAGCGCGCAGCAGCGGTCGACCTCCTCGCGGAACACCGGATGGTCGCGGTACAGCGCGAGGCCCATGTTGGCGTGCTGCGTGCCGCCGCCCGGGAACAGGAAGACGACCTCGGGCGCCGTCTCGGGCGCGCGCTGCGGCGCATCGAGATCGTCCGCGGCCGCGCGCAGCGACTGCAGCGCGAAGGCGGTGTCGCCCGCCACCACCGCGGCGCGCTGCGCGAAGGCACGGCGGCCGTTCTGCAGGGTCTGCGCGACATCGGCCAGCGATGCCTCGGGATGCGCCTCGAGGTGGTCGGCCAGCAGCGCCGCGGCCTCCCGCAGCGCGGCGGGCGCCTGCGCCGACAGCGGCAGCACCTGCCAGCCGCCCGCGTTCCTTTCGGCGCGAACGGGGGGCGCTTCCTCGAGCACCACGTGCACGTTGGTGCCGCCGATGCCGAACGAGCTCACGCCCGCGCGGCGCGGCACCGGGCCTTCGGGCCAGGGCTTCGACACCGTGTTGACGTAGAACGGGCTGTTCGCGAAGTCGATCCGCGGATTGGGCGCGCGGAAATGCAGGCTCGCGGGCAGCACGCGGTGGCGCAGCGCCTGCGCGGCCTTGATGAGGCCGGCCACGCCGGCGGCCGCGTCGAGGTGGCCGATGTTGGTCTTGACCGAACCGAGGGCGCAGAAGCCGCGCCGCTCGGTGTCGGCGCGGAAGGCCTGGGTCAGCGCGGCGATCTCGATCGGGTCGCCGAGCGTGGTGCCGGTGCCGTGGGTCTCGACATAGCCGATGGTGTCGGCCGACACGCCCGCGATCAATTGCGCCGCGCGTATCACCTCGGCCTGGCCGTCCACGCTGGGCGCGGTGAAGCCGACCTTGGCCGAGCCGTCGTTGTTGGCCGCGCTGCCTTTGATGACCGCATGGATGGTGTCGCCGTCGCGCAGCGCCTCGTCGAGCCGCTTGAGCACGACCACGCCCGCGCCGCTGCCGATCACCGTGCCGGCGGCCTCGGCGTCGAAGGCGCGGCAGTGGCCGTCGGGCGAGAGGATGGCGCCGGCCTGCCAGCGGTAGCCGCCTTCCTGCAGCAGGTCGAGCCATACGCCGCCCGCGAGCGCCATGTCGCAGTCGTGCGCCAGCAGCGCCTGGCAGGCGGTGTGCACCGCCGTCAGCGAGGTCGAGCAGGCGGTCTGCACGCTCACGGCCGGGCCGCGCAGGTCGAGCTTGTAGGCCACGCGCGTGCACAGCGAACCGCCCGAGTTGCCGCTCATCAGGCCCAGCAGGTCGGCGATGCCGCTGTGCGCGCCGAGGCCGAACGAGGGCAGCAGGTTGCGGATCAGGTAGACGTTGGCGCCCTCGCCCGCGTACACGCCGACCTTGCCCTGCCAGCGCTCGGGATCGCAGCCCGCATGCTCGAGCGAGGACCAGGCGCATTCGAGAAAGATGCGCTGCTGCGGATCGAGGGTCTCGGCCTCGCGCGGCGCGTAGCCGAAGAAGGCGGCATCGAACTGGTCGAAGCCCTCGAAGCGCACGCCGGCCTTGACGTAGTCGGGCTCCTCGAGCACCGACTGCGGCACGCCCTGCGCGCGCAGTTCCTCGTCCGAGAAGCGCCGGATCGACTCCACGCCGTCGCGGATGTTGCGCCAGAAGGCATCGACATCGTCGGCGCCGGGAAAGCGCCCGGCCATGCCGACGATGGCGATCTCCAGGCCGGTGGGTTCGCCGGGAATGGCGTCGAAGGACTCGGGCGTGGTCATCAGTGGACTCTTTCTGCCGCCTTGCGGCGTTGAAGCATGGCGGCGCGCTGGCGCAGCGCGCGCTCGTCGATGGCGGCCGACGCGGCGGCGGCCTCGGCACGGCCACCGCCCTGCTCGATGGCGCGCGCCAGCGACTCGACGGTGGGGTGCTTGAACAGCTGGACCAGCGGCAGCTCGATGCGCAGCCGGTCCTGCAGCAGGCGGTGCGCGCGGATCAGCAGCAGCGAATGGCCGCCGAGGTCGAAGAAGTTGTCGTGCTGGCCGACCTGCGGCACCTGCAGCACCTCGGACCAGATGGCCGCGAGCGTGCGCGCCACCTCGCCCTGCGGCGCCTCGTAGGCGCGCGCGCCGGCCAGGCCGTCGGGCTCGGGCAGCGCCTTGCGGTCGACCTTGCCGTTGGCATTGAGCGGCAGCGCATCGAGCACGACGATGGCGCGCGGCACCATGTAGTCGGGCAGCGACCGGCCGAGGCGCTCGCGCAGCGCGGCGGTGTCGACGGGCGCGTCGCCGCGCGGGGAGACATAGCCGACCAGCGTCGCGCCGGCCGGGCCTTCCTTCGCGACCACCACCGACTCGCGCACCTCGGGCTGGGCCGCGAGCTGGGCCTCGATCTCGCCGAGCTCGATGCGCAGGCCGCGGATCTTGACCTGGTGGTCGATGCGGCCCAGGTACTCGATCTGGCCCTCGGCGTTCCAGCGCACCAGGTCGCCGGTGCGGTAGAGCCGGTCGCCCTGGCCGAAAGGATCGGCCACGAAGCGCTCGGCGCTGAGGCCGGCGCGGTTCAGGTAGCCGCGCGCGAGGTTCACGCCGCCGAGATAGAGCTCGCCGGCCACGCCGCGCGGCACGCGGTTGAGTTCGGCGTCGAGCACCCAGGCCCGGGTGTCGCTGATCGGGCGACCGATCGGCACCAGGCTTTCGCCATCGTCGCGGCAGGTCCACTGCGTGACGTGGATGGTGGTCTCGGTCGGACCGTAGAGGTTCTGCAGCGAGGCGCCGGCCAGGCGCCGCAGCGCCTCCTTCTGCGTCTCGGCCGGCATCGCCTCGCCGCCGCAGATGATGTAGCGCAGCCGCGTGCGCGACTCGATGCCCGGATGCGCGAGGAAGGCCTGCAGCATCGAGGGCACGAAGTTCAGCGTCGTGACCTGGTGGCGCTCGATCAGTTGCACCAGCCGTTCGGGATCGCGGTGGTCGCCGGGGTTGGCGACCACGAGCCGCGCGCCGGCCGTCATCGGCCAGAACATCTCCCACACCGACACGTCGAAGCCGAACGGTGCCTTGTGCAGCACCGTGTCGTCGCGCGAAAGACCGTAGACGCGCTGCATCCAGGCCATGCAGCTGTGCAGCGCGCCGTGCCGCACGGCCGCGCCCTTGGGCCTGCCGGTGGAGCCCGAGGTGTAGATCACGTAGGCGAGGTTCTCGCCGTGCAACGCGACCTCGGGGTCGGATTCGGGCTCGCTGCCGAGGTCGAGGCTGTCGATCTCGAGCACCCGGAGCCCGCCGCGCGCGGCGATGCAGTCGCGCGTGGCGCGGTGGGCGAGCAGGAGGTCGATGCCGCTGTCATCGACCATGTAGGCCAGGCGCTGCGCCGGGTAGTCGGGGTCGAGCGGCAGGTAGGCGCCGCCGGCCTTGAGGATGGCGAGCAGGCCCACGACCAGCTCGACGCTGCGTTCCATCGCGATGCCCACGCGCGCATCGGGCCGCACGCCAAGCGCGACCAGGCGGTGCGCGAGGCGGTTGGCGCGGCGGTTGAGCTCGGCGAAGCTCAGGGCCTCGTCGGCGAACAGCAAGGCGATGGCCGCGGGCTGCTGGCGCGCATGGCGCGCGATGGCGCGGTGCACCGGCTCGGCGCCGGGCTCGCGCGTGGCATCGACGCTCCAGCGCGCGATCTCGGCCTGCTCGCTCGCCGCCAGCAGCGCGACATCGCCGACCGTGCGCGTGGCATCGCCCGCCAGGGCCTCGAGCAGCGCGAGGTAGTGGCCGGCCATGCGCTCGATGGTGTCGGCGTCGAACAGCTCCGCCGCGTAGATGAAGTCGAGCCGCGGCGGACCGTCCATGCGCTCGCGCACTTCGAGCACGAGTTCGAACTGGGCCTCGAGGTCGGGCAGCGCATGGTCCTCGGCATCGAGGCCGCCGAGCTGGCGCAGCGCGCCGCGGTCCTCGAGCAGGTGGTTGAACATCACCTGCACCAGCGGGCTGTGGCTCATGCTGCGCTCGGGCTGCAGCAGCTGCACGAGCTGCTCGAACGGCAGGTCCTGGTGCGCCTGCGCGCCGAGCACCGCTTCGCGCGCCTGCGCGAGCACGCCGGCCAGCGGCGTGCGGCCGTCGATGCGGTTGCGCAGCACCAGCGTGTTGACGAACAGGCCGATGATCCGCTCGAACTCGGGCCGGCCGCGGTTGGCGACGGCGGCGCCGACACGGATGTCCTGCTGGCCGGTGTAGCGGTGCAGCAGCGCCTGCAGCCCCGCCAGCAGCACGACGAACAGCGTGGCGCCCTCGGCCTGCGCCAGCGCGCGCAGCGTCGCGAGCAGCGGCGCGGACAGCTCGAAGCCATGGCGCGCGGCGCGGTAGCTCGCGCGCGGCTGGCGCGGGCGGTCGGTGCGCAGCTCGAGCACCGGGTGCTCGTGGCCCAGCTGCGCGCGCCACCAGGCGGCCTGGCGCTCGGCCTCGCCGGCCGCGAGCCAGTCGCGCTGCCAGGCGGCGTAGTCGGCGTATTGCAGCGCGGGCGCGGCGATGCCGGCCGCGCGGCCCTGCAGGCGCGCGGCATAGCCCGCGGCCAGTTCCTCGAGCAGCACCTGCATCGAGGCGCCGTCGGAGACGATGTGGTGCATCGCGACGACCAGCAACTGGGCCGCGTCGGCGGTGCGCAGCAGCGCGACGCGCAGCAGGCCGCCTTGCGTGAGATCGAAGGGGGTGGCCTTGATGCGGCGCGCTTCCTCGGCCAGCTTGGCTTCACGCGTTTCGGCGGGCAGCGCGCGCAGGTCGACGATCTCGACGCCGGCTTCGGCGGCCTCCCGGACCCATTGCATCGGCACGCCGTCCGCGCCCGCGCGGAACACGGTGCGCAGCGACTCGTGGCGCGCCACCAGGTCGCCGAGCGCGGCGCGCAGCGCATCGGCATCGAGGGCGCCGCGCAGTTGCATCGCACCGCTCATGTGATAAGCCGCGCTTCGGGGATCGAGCTGCCACAGGAACCATTGGCGCTCCTGCGCATGCGAGAGCGGCAGGCCCTGCGCGCGCTGCGCCGCGCCGAGCACGGCGACGGGCGCGGGACGCTCGCGCCGGCCCGTGGCCCGCAGCCGGCCCACGGCGGCCGCGCATTCGCGCAGGCGCGGCTGCTCGAACAGCAGCCGCACGGGAAAGTCGATCTCCCAGTGCGAGGCGATGCGCGCGGCGGCCTGCGTGGCGCTCAGCGAGTTGCCGCCGCGCGCGAAGAAGTGCGCGTCGCGCGGCAGCGCGGGCGCGTCGGCCTGGCGCAGCACCTCGCGCCAGATCGCATCGAGGACGCGTTCCGTGTCGTCGAGCACCATTTCCGCGACCGCCTCGGTGGCGGGGCCGCCCTTCACGAAGCGGCCGCGCTCGTGGATCGCATAGGCATCGGCACTGCGATCGAGCCAGCCCGCGCGGCAGGCGCCGCGCTGCAGCTTGCCGCTGGTGGTCTTGGGCATGCCGCCCGGGTTGAGCAGCACCACGGCCGACAGCGGCTCGCCGAACACCTCGCTGACCGCGGCGCTCAGCGCCTCGACCAGCAGCTGCGGCGGCACCAGCTTCTGCATGCTGCGCGAGATCTCGGCGGCCGCGCCGATGCCCTCGCCGTCGGGACCATGGGCCGCGAAGACCGCGACGCGGCCCTTGCGCACCGCCTCGACCTCGGCCTCGATCGCGCGCTCGATGTCCTGCGGATAGATGTTGTGGCCGCGCACGATGATCAGGTCCTTGATGCGGCCCGTGACGTAGAGCTGGCCCTCATGGAAGAAGCCGAGGTCGCCGGTGCGCAGCCAGCGCAGGCCGTCGCGCTCGACGAAGGTCTCGCCCGAGGCGCTTTCGTTGCCCCAGTAGCCGGCACCGATGCTCGCGCCGGCGATCCAGATCTCGCCGATGGCGCCCTCCTCGAGCACCGCGCGCGTGGCCGGATCGACGATCTCCACGCGGTGCTCGACCGCCACGCCGCCACAGCCGACCAGCACCGTGCCGTCCTCGCCCGGCAGGCTCGGCGTGCCCTGCCCCGCGGCCAGGCCCGCGTTCGAGAAAGCGCGCGCGACCATGCCGTCGCCGCGCCGCCCGCCCGTGACGTAGAGCGTGGCCTCGGCCAGCCCGTAGCAGGGATAGGCCGCGCCGGCATCGAAACCGGCGGCGGCGAAGCGCTCGATGAAGGCAGCCTCGGTGTCGGCGCGCACCGGCTCGGCGCCGGTGTAGGCCACGCGCCAGCTCGACAGGTCGAGCGTGGCGAGCTGCGCGTCCTTCACGCGCTCGAGGCACAGGCGGAACGCGAAGTCGGGCCCGCCGCTGAGCGTGGCGCGGTGGCGCGAGATCAGCTCGAGCCAGCGCACCGGCCGCTCGAGGAAGTGGCGCGGCGAGGTCAGCACCAGCGGGATGCCGCTGTAGAGCGGCTGCAGCAGGCCGCCGATCAGGCCCATGTCGTGATAGAGCGGCGCCCACGAGACGAACTTGTCGTCGGGCCCGATGCCCATGCCGACCTGGATCGCATGCTCGTTGGCCATCAGGTTGCCGTGCGTGACGATCACGCCCTTGGGTGCCGAGGTCGAGCCCGAGGTGTATTGCAGGAAGGCGATGTCGTCGTCGCCGGGATCGAAGGGCTGCCAGGACTCGGCCAGCGCTGCGTCGACCGCATCGACGGCGAGGATCGCGGCACCGGCGAACTGCGTCGGCGCGGTCGCGGCGATGGCCGCTTCGAGCGCCGCGGTGGTCAGCACGCAGCGCGCGCCGCAGTCGGCGGCCACGCCCGCGAGGCGCGCGAGGTGCTGGGGCCGGGCCGACTCTGGCGGGAAGATCGGCACCGCGATCACGCCCGCGTAGAAGCAGGCCAGCATGGCGATCGCGTAGTGCTCGCCGTTGTCGAGCATGACCAGCGCGCGGTCGCCGCGCGACAGGTCGCGCTGCAGCCGCGCGGCCAGCGCGCGCACGCCGTGCTCGAACTCGCCGTAGCAGAAGGACTGCTCGCGCGGGACGCCGCCGATTTCGTCGACGACGGTGAGCCAGGTGTGGTCGGCGCGCTGCCGCGCCAGTGCGCGCAGATGGGCCACGAAGTTGCGCGGGCGCGCGGATGCGGATGCCGGCGCCGCTGCCTTGCTTGTCATTTCTCTAGCCTCCAGACGATCGAAAGCGGCATCGCGGCCGCGTGTCATTGGGGTGCATCCCTGCACCGTCGCCGAGCCCACCGCCTCATGTCCTGGCCATCGTCAGACCAGCGAAGGGGTCGCGTGGCGGCCGCCCGGCACGACCGCTCCCGGGGCGAGCCGTCGCGACAAGGCCTCGAGGAACGCGCCTTCGCCATGCCGCAGGAAGAAGTGGCCGCCATCGAACCAGTCGAGCGTGACCGCATGCGTCGCCTCGCGCGACCAGGCCTCGACACGCGCCGCGTCGATGTCGTCGTCGCGGCCCGCGAAGACATGGATCGGCAACGGCAGCGGCGGCCGTTCGCGCTGGCCGAAGCTTTCGCAGATGCGGTAGTCGGCGGCGAGCACGTCGAGGGTGATGCGCATCAGCTCCTCGCTCGCGAAGACCTCCTCGGGCGTGCCGCCCTGCCTGCGCAGGTCGGCGATCAGCGCCCGGTCGTCGTTCCTGTCCGCGAAACGATCGGGATCGCGGCACGAAGGCGCCGCGCTGCCGGACACCAGCAGCGCCCGAGGCAAGGCACGCCGCTCGTCATGCAGGCGCCGCGCGATGCCCCAGGCCAGCAACGCGCCCATGCTGTGGCCGAAGAGCGCGAAGCGCCCCTGCAGCGCCGCGGCCTGCTCGGTGCACAGCCGCGCCACGAGCGCATCGAAGTCCTCGACGAAATCCTCGCCCATGCGCGCGCCACGGCCCGGCAGTTCGACGGGCACGATCCGCAGCCATTGCGGCACGAGGCGGCGCCAGCGCAGGTACATGGTGGCGCTCGCGCCGGCACAAGGCAGGCACAGCAGCGCGAGCTCCGGCGTGCCCACGCTCAACCGATCGCGCCTTCGGTGGCCGCGGACCGACCTTCCTGCGCGGCCATCCATTCGCGCAGCGAGCGGGGGCGCATGTCGGTCCAGGTCTGCTCGACATAGGCCAGCACCGTCTTCTTGTCGCCCTTGACGCCGTCGACGACGGTCCAGCCGCTGGGCACGGCCTTCCAGTGCGGCCAGATGGAATATTGGTCTTCGTGGTTGACCAGGACGATGAAGGTTTCGTCTTCGCGGTCGAAACAGCTGGTAGACATCGAGGCATCCTTGTGCGGTTGAACATGGGAAGCGCCGGCGACCGCCCGTGCGGGCGTCGCGTGGAAGGGCGCTCCTGCTCAACAGGACGCTTCAGCGGGTCATCTGTTCATTTGCACGGGGTCGACGGGCCCCGGATGCGGACGCGCGGGCGAGGCGCTCGCCGCGCGTCGATGCGTCAGTGCTTGCCGGGCGCGTGGCCGGCGTCGTCGTGCGGGATGTCGTCGCCGCCGATGTCGTTGACGGGTGGCACCATGCCCGCGAGCAGCCAGAGGCGGGCCGCCTTGTCGTAGGCGCGGCGGTGAGCCGGGTCGGCCGCCAGCCAGGTCGTCATTTCGTCCCGCGCCGCGTCGTCGAAGGTGTCGCGGTCGTATTCCCGCTGCACCCACGTCCACGCGGCATTCCAGACGGGATCGTCCTTGTCTTGAGTCATGCCAGAAGGTGGTTCGCTTTGTTCTTGCCGGTGCCGGTGGCCCCTTGCTGCCAGCGCAGCAGGCACGAACCATACCAAACCATGCCCATGCCTCGATGCATGGACGGTCTTCGGCCCTCAGTCGGCGTCGAGCAGGTGGGCACAGCCCTTGATCGCGGCCGCGGCATCGGCGATCAACCCGTTGACGAGGCCCAACGCGCAATCGAGCCGCGCCGCGATCTCGCGCTGCGTGAGCCCCTCGAGGCGATAGAGCTCGAAGACCAGCCGCGTGCGCGGCGGCAGCCCGGCCAGCGCGCGATCGATCGCATGCAGGACCTGGCGCTCGCGCATGCGCCGATCGGGCGTCTCGACGTTCGGGATCTCGAGCACTTCCACGTCCACGTCGAAGGTGCGGTAGTTCGCCTCGACGCGGTGGCGCCGGCAGTAGTCGAGCGCCATGTTGCGCACCACCTGGCAGCAGTAGCCGATGGGTTTCTCGGCCAGCCGCACGGACGCGCCGTCGACGATCTTCAGATAGGCGTCCTGCACGACGTCGTCCGCGAGGTCCGGGGTGTTGACGATCTTGCGGGCAACGCGCCACAGCTGTGCTCGATGGGCGATGAAGACCTCTCCGAGCGAGGGCTCGGACAAATGCGATGGCATGTGCAACACCTCTTGAGAGCGGGACGAAGTGGACGACGCGAATCCTGGAGGCTCTGGATTACTACTTTGGTAATCCAAAACAGAATAAGAATCATTCCTATCTATAGCCATGTTTCCGGGCACCTCTGAACTCGCGTTCGGGCGAGAAATCAGGACGAAAAAACTTGGGGGGACTGACGTTGCAGCGGGACCGGAACGATGTTCCGCGAAAGGAACATCAGGCCCGCATTGGCTTGCGCGGTGGCGGGCGATGATAGCCCAGATTGTTTGACAGGCATGCGTCAGGCATTGCATGCCGGCCATTGCGGCACGTCGACAATCCAGCGCACTGCTTCGCGGCATTGCAGCATCGGCGGCCCTCTAGAATTCCGCCCCTCAGCCCGATCGCGTCTCCATGAACATCGTCGTCAACGAAGAACTCAAAGCCTATATCGATCCCCTCACGCCCGAGGAGCACGAAGCCCTCGAACGCAGCATCCTGACCGAAGGCTGCCGCGATGCGCTGGTGCTGTGGGGCGACGTTCTCGTCGACGGCCACAACCGCTATGCGATCTGCCAGAAGCATGGCCTGCCGTTCCAGACCGTGCAGAACACGCGCTTCCAGTCGATCGAGGACGTGCACCTGTGGATGATCGACCAGCACCTGGGCCGGCGCAGCATCTCGGACTTCGTGCGCGGCGTGCTCGCGCTGCGCAAGAAGGACATCGTGACGGAGCGCCGCGCGCGCTCGGCGAACGTGTCGTCTTCGACCGCCGATGCCGAAGCGCCCGCGAGCTCGGCCGCGAGCGCCGACGATGCGAGCGTGCCGCCGCCTCCACCGCTCAACAGCCGCGAAGCCATCGCCAAGGCCGCGCGCATCAGCAGCACCCAGGTGCAGATGATCGAGAAGATCCAGAAGCAGGCCGCGCCCGAAGTGGTGGCCGCGGTGAAGTCCGGCACTATCTCGATCAACGCGGCTGCTGCCGTGGCGAGCCTGCCCGCCGAGGAGCAGGTGGCCGCCGCGAACGCGGGCAAGGACGAACTGAAGCTCGCGGCCAAGCGAGCGCGCGAAGCGAAGCGCAAGCCGCGCGAGGACGATGCCGAAACCTCGTCCGACACCGAATCGCCGCCGTTCGATGTGGCCGATTCCGAGCAGGTTCAGGCGCTGAAGCAGCGCGTGGCGGCGCTCGAATCCGAGAACAAGGCGCTGCGCGAGCAGATCGCCACGCTGCAGCTGCAACTGGCGGCCGCCTGAGCGCGCGGCCGCGGGCACCGCGTCAGAGCGCGATCTCCGTCACCTTCGCGCCCTGCACCGAGACACCGGCCTCGAGCCCCACGTTCGTCAGCACGAAGCCCACCACGGGCTGGCGGACCGTGTTGGTGTCGATGCTGCCGTTGGCACCGATGGTCGCGACGGCCACCGTGGCATCGGCACCGGCCGTCCATCCCTTGCTGCTGCGGAACTTGTCGAGCGCGGCCTGCGTGGTGAACAGGTAGATCACGGCCTTCGACTGCGCGCCCGCCTGGAAGCCGATCGAGCCCGAGGTGGTGCTGTAGTAGGACTGCGTGCGGCCGTTCACGCGCAAGGCGCCGCGGCCGTATTCGGCGCCCACGCCCATGCTCGCGCCGACCACGGCCGGAAACACCAGCACGCCGCTCGATTTGGCGACGAGTTCGCGCGAACCGCGCACCGAGTCGTAGAGCTTGGACAGCGAGGCATCGACCTGTGCGTCGATCGATGCGCGCGAGGACGCGCTGCTGGCCTGGTTCTCGGGACGCGTGGTCGTGCAACCGACGAAGGCAATGCTGCTCGCGGCCACTGCACAGGCGACGGCCACCGTACGAAGCGAAGAGATGGGCATGGCGAACTCCTTTGCTGAAACATGACGCAAACCGTGCCCGCGACGATGCGGGCCTGGCCATGCTACGGCGCGCATATCGCTCCATGGCGCGTTGTGGAAGACCGCCTACGCCAACTCAAGCCGATGCAGAAGGCACGTTCGAGCGGGCCAGCGCCACCGCGTCGGCACCCGCGGGGAAGCGCAGTTGCCCCGTCTCGTCGTTCGCGGCGCGCCACACGGTCTCGGCCACGTCGGATGCCGTGGTCACTTCCGAGATGCCCGCGAAGGACGCGAAGACCTGCTGCGCATAGGCCCCATAGGCCGGCGGGATCAAGCCCTCCATGCGCGACTGGCCATTGCTCGTGAAGTTCGTGCTCGGCGCATAGCCTGGCTGCACCAGCTTCACGCGCACGTCGAAGGCCGCGAGTTCGTGCGCCAGCGAGCCCGTGAAGCCTTCGATGGCCGTCTTGCTGGCCGTGTAGACCGCGACCAGCGGCATCGGTGCCAGCGTGGCGCTCGAAGTCACGTTCACCACCACGCCGGCGCGGCGCGCGCGGAACTGCGGCAACACCGCCTGCGTCATCGCCATCACGCCGAAGGTGTTGGTCTCGAAGACTTCGCGCATGGTGCTCATCGGCGTCGCCTCGAAGGCACCGAGCAGTCCGATGCCCGCGTTGTTGACGAGCACGTCGATGGGTCCGCTCGCCTCGAGCGCGGCGGCGATGCTGTGCGGATTCGTGACGTCGAGGGCCACGATGCGCAGCCGCTCGTCGCGCGGCAGCAGGTCTTCGCGCGGCGTGCGCATGGTGGCGATCACGCGCCAGCCCTGCGACAGGAAATGGCGCGCGGTCTCGAGGCCGTAGCCGGACGAGCAGCCGGTGATGAGGACGGTTTTCATGGGTGTTTGCTGAGTGGTTGAGATGGAAGCGAACGATATCCAGAGAAAACCGGACCATCTACAATGAAAAGTCCACGATTCTTTTGCGAACGTCCAGCCATGAACGATCCGCTCTCAGAGGTCATCGCGCTGCTCAATCCGCGCGCCGTGTTCTCGAAGGGCATCAGCGGCGCTGGTCGCTGGGCCGTCCGCTATTCCGATTTCGGCCAGCCCAGCTTCTGCGCGGTGATCAGCGGAAGTTGCCGCCTCGCGGTCGAGGGCGAGGAAGCCATCGCCCTCGAAGCAGGCGACTTCGTGCTCATGCCGGCGACGCCGGGCTTCACGCTGTCGAGCTTCGAGGCGGCCGCACCCGTTCACATCGATCCCAAGCTCGCGCCCGCACCCGAAGGCGAGGTTCGCCACGGCAGGCGCGATGGCCCACCCGACGTGCGCCTGCTCGGCGGCTATTTCGTGTTCGATTCGCCCGATGCGGCCTTGCTGGTCTCGCTGCTGCCGACGCTGGTGCACGTGCGCGGCGTCGACCGGCTGTCGGTGCTGGTGCGGCTGGTCGGCGAGGAGTCGAGCGAGGAGCGCTCCGGGCGCGAGCTCGTGCTCACGCGCCTCGTCGAGGTGCTGCTGGTGGAAGCGCTGCGTTCGTCTTCCGGCGAGGATGCGCCACCCGGCCTGCTGCGCGGACTGGCCGACGCGAGGCTCGCATTGGCGCTGCGCCAACTGCACGCGGATCCCGCGCGACCATGGACCATGGCGCAACTCGCGCGGCAGGCCGCGCTGTCGCGCTCGGCCTTCTTCGATCGCTTCACGCGCGCCGTCGGACTGCCACCGATGGAATATCTGCTGGCCTGGCGCATGGCGCTCGCGAAGAAGCTGCTCGAGCATCACGATCTCGCGATCGCCGAGGTTGCCCAACGCGTGGGCTACGGCTCGGCGAGCACCTTCAGCACGGCCTTCAGCCGGCATGTGGGACTGCCGCCGGGACGCTACGCGCGCCGTGGATGATCCCTTGTACGGGGCCGCATGCGCGTGCCTGCTACAATGCGCCTTCGCTCGGACCACCTGAGCGTTGCCTGGCCAGGCAAGCTGAATCTCACACCAGCGCGTCGAAGTCACTACGACGAGAAAAACAACAATGACTTCCGCAAAGAAATCTTTGCCGTAGCGTGGACCGCGTAAGAGTTCACGACCATATTTCCAAAGCCCGCCTCGTGCGGGCTTTGTTCGTTTTGGGCCACCGTTCGCGCACGATGACCAGCCCAACAAGGAATCGAAACCCGAAAAGACAAACGGGCTACGCGATCGCTCGCGTAGCCCGTTGCTTTGTGTGGCGGAGTGGACGGGACTCGAACCCGCGACCCCCGGCGTGACAGGCCGGTATTCTAACCAACTGAACTACCACTCCTGGTAGACAACGTTCACTCCTTGCGGAGCCGAGTGTTGACGACTCGTGCCTGCTTCACTTGCATGAAACTGGCGACCCTACGGGGATTCGAACCCCGGTAGCCACCGTGAAAGGGTGGTGTCCTAGGCCTCTAGACGATAGGGTCAAAACCTTAGGAACCGTGCTGCGATCAGCACTTCTTCTCTTCTCGACACTTTTGATGGTGGAGGTAAACGGGATCGAACCGATGACCTCTTGCATGCCATGCAAGCGCTCTCCCAGCTGAGCTATACCCCCTCTTTGACATTCCAGTGCTTCTTTTCAGAATCACCTTGTGTCGGTGTCGAGCCTCAAATTATAGACCGATTTTTAGGCCACTTTCAAACGCTCGATGATTTTTTCTTTAGAAAAAATCGCGAGGACCGCATCGAGCGATGGCGTCTGTGGCGTCCCCATCACGAGAACACGCACCGGCATCGCCAGAGCAGGCATCTTGAGCGAATGCGCAGCCAAGGTTTCCTTGATGGCCGCGGCGATCGTCGCCTTGTCCCACGTCGGAAGGGTGGAGAGTTTATCCGCAAGTGTGGCCACCGCAGGCTTCACCGCATCGGTGATGTGTTGCGCACGATCCGCTTCGCTCGCGTGGACGTCTGCATAGAAGGCCGCGGCCCAGTCGGCCAGTGCGACGGTGGTCTCGCAGCGGTCCTTGAACAGCGCGCAGATGGCGACGAGCCGATCGTCGGCCTCGATGCCGCGCTTCTTCAGTTGCGCGGCCACCAGCGGCGCGAGCGCGTCGTCGCTCTTGGCCTTGATGTACTGCGCGTTGACCCATGCGAGCTTGGCCGCGTCCCATTGCGCCGGGCTCTTCGACAGGTGCGAGCCGTCGAACCAGCTCACCATCTGCTCGCGCGTGAACAGCTCGTCGTCGCCGTGGCTCCAGCCGAGGCGCGCGAGGTAGTTGAGCATCGCCTCGGGCAGGTAGCCGTTGTCTTCGTAAGCGGTCACGCTCACGGCGCCGCGGCGCTTCGAGAGCTTCTGGCCGTCGTCGCCGAGGATCACGGGCACATGGCCGAACTGCGGCAGCGGTGCGCCGAGCGCGTGGAAGATGTTGATCTGCCACGGTGTGTTGTTGATGTGCTCGTCGCCGCGGAACACGTGCGTGATGTTCATGTCCCAGTCGTCGACCACCACGGCGAAGTTGTAGGTGGGCACACCGTCGGGCCGCAGGATGATGAGGTCGTCGATCTCGCGGTTGTTGATGGTGATCTCGCCCTTGACGAGGTCGCTCCAGGTCACGTCGCCTTCGGGCGGATTGCAGAAGCGCACCACCGGCGGCACGCCTTCGGGAATGGGCGGCAGCACCTTGCCGGGCTCGGGGCGCCAGCGGCGGTCGTACAGGGTCTTCTCGCCGCGCGCCTTCTGCGCCTCGCGCATCTCGTCGAGTTCGGTGGGCGTGGCGTAGCAGTGGTAGGCCGTGCCGGCTTCGAGCATCTGCGCGATCACGGCCTGGTAGCGCTCGAGACGCTGCATCTGGTAGATCGGGCCCTCGTCGTAGTCGAGGCCGAGCCAGTGCATCGATGCGAGGATCTGGTCGGTCGAATCCTGCGTGGAGCGCGCGACGTCGGTGTCCTCGATGCGCAGCACGAACTCGCCGCCATGGTGGCGCGCATAGGCCCACGAATAGAGCGCGGTGCGCGCGGTGCCCAGGTGCAGGAAGCCGGTGGGAGACGGAGCGATGCGGGTGCGGACTTTGCCGGTCATGGAGGCGGGATTCAGAAATTCAGGGTGGAAAGGCCGCGCGACAGGTCGGCCTTGATGTCGTCGACGTGCTCGAGGCCGACCGCGAGGCGGATCAGGCCCTGGCCGATGCCGGCCGCCTGGCGCTGCGCTTCGGACAGGCGTCCGTGCGAGGTGGTGGCCGGATGCGAGATGATGGTCTTCACGTCGCCGAGGTTGGTGGCGATGCTCACGACCTCGGTGCTGTTGATGACGTGGAAGGCGTTGGCGCGCGCGGTCTCGGGATCGCCGCCCTTCACGATGAAGGACACGACCGCCCCGCCCTGCCCCGCCTGCTGGCGCATCGCCAGTTCATGCTGCGGATGCGAGGCGAGCCCCGGGTAGTACACGCGCTCGATGCCCGGCTGGGCCTCGAGCCATTGCGCGACGGCCAGCGCGTTCGCGCAGTGCGCCTGCATGCGCACGTTGAGCGTCTCGAGCCCCTTGAGCACGACCCAGGCATTGAACGGCGACAGCACCATGCCCGCGGTGCGAACCACCGGGCCGAACACGTCGACGATCAGCTTCGAGGGACCGCAGATCGCGCCCGCCATCACGCGGCCCTGGCCATCGAGATGCTTGGTGCCCGAATGGATGATCAGGTCGGCGCCGAGCTCGGCGGGCCGCTGCAGCGCGGGCGAGCAGAAGCAGTTGTCGACCGCGAGCAGCGCGCCCGCCTCGTGCGCCACGTCGGCCAGCGCACGGATGTCGCAGACCTCGGTCAGCGGATTGGTCGGCGTCTCCGCGAACAGCAGCCGGGTGGTGGGACGCACCGCGGCGCGCCACTCGGCCACGTCGGTCTGCGAGACGAAGGTGGTCTCGACGCCGAACTTGCCGAACTCGCGGCCGATCAGGTTGATGGTCGAGCCGAACATCGAACGCGAGCACACGACGTGGTCGCCGGCCTTGAGCAGGCCCATGCACATCATGAGGATCGCGCCCATGCCGCTGGAAGCGGCGATCGCGGCCTCGGTGCCTTCCATCGCGGCGAGCCGGCGCTCGAAGCTGCTGACGGTGGGGTTCGAGGTGCGCGCGTAGGTGAAGCCTTCCTCGGTGCCGGCGAAGCGGCGGGCCGAGGTCTCGGCGTCGGGCTGCACGAAGCCGCTGGTGAGGTAGAGCGCTTCGGAGTGCTCGCCATGCACGCTGCGTTCGAGCGCGGTGCGCAGGGCCAGCGTGTCGCGGTGCAGGCCGGGAGGCAGGGGTCGATCGGTCACGGAAACTTTCGGGCGCGAGGCCAACGAGGAATGTCGGAAGAAGATCAGCTCAGGTTGGGCAGCGCGAGGCGCGAGGAATCCTCTTCGGTCTCCTCGATGCGCGGGCGGTTGCCGTTCATGCGCGAGATGGCTTCGGTGTCGATGTCGCCGGTGACATAGACGCCGTCGAAGCACGAGGCATCGAAGCCGTCGAGCTTGCCGTTGAGCGAGCCGATCGCGCGCTTCATCGCGTCGACGTCCTGGTAGATCAGCGCGTCGCAGCCGATCAGCTCGCGGATCTCTTCCACGGTGCGGTCGTGCGCCACCAGCTCGTCCTTGGTCGGCATGTCGATGCCATAGACGTTGGGATAGCGCACCGGCGGCGCGGCGCTCGCGAGGTAGACCTTGCGCGCGCCGGCGTCGCGCGCCATCTGCACGATCTCGCGGCTGGTGGTGCCGCGCACGATCGAGTCGTCGACCAGCAGCACGTTGCGGCCCTTGAACTCGCTCGCGATCACGTTGAGCTTCTGGCGCACCGACTTCTTGCGCACGCCCTGGCCCGGCATGATGAAGGTGCGGCCCACGTAGCGGTTCTTGACGAAGCCCTCGCGGTACGGAATGCCCAGCAGGTGCGCGAGCTGCGTCGCGCTCGGGCGGCTCGATTCGGGGATCGGGATGATCACGTCGATCTGGTTCGGCGGCACGGTCGAGACCACGCGCTTGGCCAGCGTCTCGCCGAGGTTCAGGCGCGCCTGGTAGACCGAGATGCCGTCGAGCACCGAGTCGGGACGCGCCAGGTACACGAACTCGAAGATGCAGGGATTGAGCGTGGGCGCCTCGGCGCACTGCATCGAATGGAGCTGGCCCTGCATGTCGACGAACACCGCCTCGCCCGGCAGCACGTTGCGCTCGAAGGTGTGGCCCGAGCCCTCGAGCGCCACCGATTCGCTGGCCACCATCACGGTGCCGTCGGCGCTGCGGCCGATGCACAGCGGGCGGATGCCGTAGGGATCGCGGAAGGCCAGCAGGCCGTGGCCCGCGATCAGCGACACCACGGCGTACGAGCCGCGCAGACGCTTGTGCATGCTGCGCACCGCGGCGAAGACCTCGGCCGGATTCAGCGGCACGCCGTGCGATGCCTGCTCGAGCTCGTTGGCGAGCACGTTGAGCAGCACCTCGGAGTCGCTCTCGGTGTTGGTGTGGCGGTGGTCGGTCGAGAACAGCTCGGCGCGCAGTGCGTGGGCGTTGGTCAGGTTGCCGTTGTGCACCAGCACGATGCCGAAGGGCGCGTTGACGTAGAAGGGCTGCGCCTCTTCCTCGCTGTAGGCGTTGCCCGCGGTCGGATAGCGCACCTGGCCCAGGCCCACGCTGCCGGGCAGCGCGCGCATGTTGCGGGTGCGGAACACGTCGCGCACCATGCCCTTGGCCTTGTGCATGAAGAACTTGCGTTCCTGCAGCGTGACGATGCCGGCCGCGTCCTGGCCGCGGTGCTGCAGCAGCAGCAGCGCGTCATAGAGCAGCTGGTTGACGGGTGCGTTGCTGACAACGCCGACGATTCCACACATGAAGCGATCCTCTCAGGGCAGGTAGCTTGCCAATTTTTCGGGCAATGCAGGCTTCAGGCTCTGCAATGCCGCGTCGAGAACAACGGCGCTGCGCGATTCGTGCCACCAGGCACTGTCGCTCAACGCCAGCAAATGAACAACCACTGCCAGCACCAGCAGCGCTACCGCGCCCCGGGCCGCGCCGAAGGCACCGCCCAGGATCCGGTCGACCGGACGCAATCCCACGGCGGCGATCAGCTTGCGCGTGAGCGCGGCCACCAGGCCCACGCCGAACGCGACCGCCACGAACAGCAGCACGAAGGCCAGCGGATAGCGCCAGGACGCCTGCGGATCGCCGGCCGGCAACCAGGCCGCCACATCGGACGCGAACCACTGCGCCACCACGAAAGCCACCACCCAGCCGACCAGCGAGATCACTTCGAACACCAGCCCGCGCACGAGGCCGAACAGCATCGACACCACGATGAGCGCGACGGCGATCCAGTCGAGCAAGGCCACGGCGGTTACGGGCGGTGGCGAATTACAAGGTGAGGATCGCGGCCGACAAAGACAAGGCCTTCACCCGCTCGGCGGCCTTGTCGGCCTCGGCGCGCGAGCCGAAGGGACCGACCCGCACGCGCGTGCGTTCGCCGTCGGCCGTCTTCGCCACGTTCACATAGGTCTTGAGGCCGGCCTTCTCGAGCTTCTGCCGCACCTCGCGGGCCTTGTCGGCATCGGCGAAGGCACCGACCTGCACCACGAAGCGGCCGTTGTCGTCCGACGCGGCGGCGGGCTTGGGCGTGGCGGGCGCGGCGGCGACGGGCCTGCCTTCGAGCAGCGCGCGGGCACGGGCGCCGTCGTCGACCGCGGCGGGCTTGGGCGCGGGCTTCGGTTCCGGCTTGGCCTCGGGCTTCGGCTTGGCCTCGGGTTTGGGTTCGGGCTTGGGCTCCGGTTTCGGCTCGGGCTTGGGTTCGGCCGGCTTGGCCGGCGCGGGGGCGGGCGCCGGCGCCGGCGCGGCGTTGACCGGCTTGCCCGAGGCATCGATCTCGGTGCCGTCGGCGGTCTCGGTGATGATGCCGCCGCTCGACGCGGCCGGGGGACGCGACGGCGTCGCGGCGGCCACGCGGGTGTCGCCGTTGTCGCTGCCGCTGCCGCTGGTGGCAGCGGGCGCGGGCGCCTGGGGCACCGGCAGCGGCTTGACCTTGTTGCGGTCGGGAATCTCGATCGGGATGTCGACCGACACCGGGCGCGGCTGGGTGTCGAACAGCAGCGGGAAACCGATCACGCCCAGCAGCACCAGCACCGCGGCGCCCAGCAGGCGGTGGCGGGCGCGACGGCGCATGGATTCGACACTTTCCGCCGGCACCGCAGCCGGTGCGCTGCGTCCTTCGTTGCCTTGTGGGCCGCGCGCGCGGAACTTGAAAAACGCCATGAAGTTCGGTCCCTGAAGGAGTGCTGCGAGTGATGCGGGAAGCTGCGGAATCCGGCGAGATCGACCTGCGAATCGGCCGCCGGGCGACAAGGTTTAGGACAGGTGTTTGGCTTGCAGCCGGGGGGTGCCATGCTCGAGCACGCCGCCCACGGTGAAGAACGATCCGAAGACCACGATTCTATCAGCGGGGTCCGCGCGCTCGATGGCCGCCTGGAGCGCCTGCATGGGGCCGGCGAAGACCTCGCCGGCGGCGTCCTTGCGCGTGTTCTGCGCCTGCCATGCGGCCAGCAGGTCGGCCGCCTTGGCGGCGCGCGCGGTCGGCAGGTCGGTGAAGTACCAGCGGTCGATCAGCGGCCCGATGCGCGCGAGGATCGGCGCCAGGTCCTTGTCCGCCATCACGCCGAACACGGCATGGGTGGTCGGGTAGAAGCCCATCGCGTCGAGGTTCTCGGTCAGCGCGGCCACGGCGTGCGCGTTGTGCGCCACGTCGAACACCAGCACCGGCTGGCCCGGCACGATCTGGAAGCGCCCCGGCAGCTCGACCATCGCGAGGCCGCTGCGGATCGCCTGTGCCGTCACCGGCAGTTGCTGGCGCAGCGATTCGAGCGCCGCCAGCACGCCGGCCGCGTTGACCAGCTGGTTGGCGCCGCGCAGCGCCGGATAGGCCAGCCCGCTGTAGCGCCGGCCGCGGCCGCTCCAGCCCCACTGCTGCTTGTCGCCCGAGACGTTGAAGTCGCGCCCGAAGCGCCAGAGGTCGGCGCCGATGGCCTCGGCATGGTCGACCACGCTCTGCGGCGGCATCGGGTCGCTCACGATGGCCGGCTTGCCGGCGCGCAGGATGCCCGCCTTCTCGAAGCCGATGCTCTCGCGGTCGGGGCCGAGGAATTCCATGTGGTCGAGGTCGATGCTGGTGATCACCGAGCAGTCGGCGTCGATGATGTTGACGGCGTCGAGCCGCCCGCCCAGGCCCACCTCGAGGATCGCCACGTCGGGCTTCTCCTCGATCATGCAGCGCAGGATGCCGAGCGTCGTGAACTCGAAATAGGTCAGCGGCAGGTCGCCCCGGGCCTTTTCCACGGCTTCGAAGTTTGCTACCAATTTGGAAGCATCGACCGATTGGCCCGACAGGCGCAGCCGCTCCTCGAAGTGCACCAGGTGGGGCGAGGTGAAGACCGCCGTGCGATAGCCGGCGTGCATCAGGATCGACTCCAGCATGGCGCAGGTCGAGCCCTTGCCGTTGGTGCCGGCCACCGTGATCACGGGGCAGCCGAAGCGCAGCGCCATGCGCTGGGCCATCTCGCGCGCGCGCTCGAGTCCGAGCTCGATGTTCTTGGGATGCAGGCGCTCGGCGCGCTCGAGCCAGTCGTTCAGGGTTTCCATGGAGGCCGGGATTGTCGCCCACCCGCCGCTCGCGCATCATCGGCGCCATGACAACCCCTTCGACCACTCTGTACGGCATTCCGAACTGCGACACCGTCAAGCGCGCCCGCGCCTGGCTAGCCGACCACGACATCGCCTACGGCTTCCACGATTTCAAGAAACAGGGCGTGCCCGAGGCCGAGCTCGACCGCTGGCTGGCCGCGCTGGGCTGGGAAACGCTGGTCAACCGCCGCGGCACCACCTGGCGCAAGCTCGACGACGCCACGCGCGAATCGGTGGTCGACGCCGCCTCGGCGCGCGCCGTGCTGCTCGCCAATCCCAGCCTGATCAAGCGGCCGGTGGTGGACTGGCGCCAAAAAGCGCGCCAGGCCGACATCACCGCGGGTTTCGACGCCGAACAATGGGCCAGGTCGCTGTAAGCGCCTGTGAACAATGGGCCAGGTCGCTGTAAGCGCCTGTGAAAAACCGTGCTGTGAACGCCGTGTAAATGCCGGAACCCGCCTGGCGGGCCGGCGTCGAACCCGGACCGGGCGCGGCCGGGCAACCCTCGCAGCGCACCGCGTCCGATCCGCAGGAGTCTCCAACATGAATACCCAGACCATCCGTACCGTCCTCGGCCTCTCGCTGGCCGGCGTCCTCGCCGCCAGCGCGGGCCTGGTCCATGCCCAGTCGGGCCAGACCGTGCAGGCGCGCGTGCTCTCGGCCACGCCGGTGCGCGACGGCGCCGGCACCAGCTACAACGTCACCTACGAGTACAACGGCCGCCGCTACACCACGCGCACCGACTACCAGCCGGGCGCCACCATCCCCGTCGAGGCCAACGCCTACGGCGTGACCACCGCGCCGGTGACGCCGCAGAACCGGCTCACGCCCTACCCGGTCGAAAGCGACAACCGCGGCTATGCCCAGCAGCAGGGCCAGCAATACAGCACGGGCTCGCCCTGGGACGACGTCGTGCCCGAGCCGGGCGTGGTGGTGTCGGGCACGCAGCCGGCCCCGGTCTATGCCCAGCCCGCCTACCCGGCCGCGGTCTATCCGGCGCCGGTCTACGTGCAGCCGGCCTATGCCTATCCGCAGCCCTACGTCTACCCGCCGGTCGGCATCTCGCTGAACCTCGGCTACTCGCGCGGCTGGGGCGGCGGCTACCGGGGTTACGGCTACCGCGGCTATGGCGGCTGGCGCGGCGGCTATCACGGCTGGCACCACTGAGCCGGCCGGCCGGCCAGGCGCCGCCGGCCAAGCCCCTAAAATCGAGGACTTCTCCAACCCCTGAGGGGTGCGCCGCCCGCGCGGTGCCGTCCTCGACCAGCCGAACGCCCCCGGCGCCGGCGCCATTCCATGACGATTACCGACACCCTGAACAGCGCCGCTGTGGCCACCAAGGCCAATGTCTACTTCGACGGCAAGTGCGTGAGCCACAGCCTCACGCTGGCCGACGGCACGAAGAAATCGGTCGGCGTGATCCTGCCGTCCACCCTGACCTTCAACACCGGCGCCCCCGAGATCATGGAAGGCACCGCCGGCAGCTGCGAATACCAGCTCGCGGGCAGCACCGAGTGGATCGCCTCCGGCCCCGGCCAGAAGTTCGACGTTCCGGGCAACTCCAGCTTCCAGATCCGCGTGAGCGGCGAGCCCTACAGCTACATCTGCCACTTCGGCTGAACCGCACGGAGTCACCCAGCATGTCGACCATCCTCCAAAACGTCCCCGCCGGCCAGAAGGTCGGCATCGCCTTCTCGGGCGGCCTCGATACCAGCGCGGCGCTGCACTGGATGCGCAACAAGGGCGCGATCCCCTACGCCTACACCGCCAACCTCGGCCAGCCCGACGAGCCCGACTACGACGAGATCCCGCGCAAGGCGATGCTCTACGGCGCCGAGAACGCGCGCCTGATCGACTGCCGCGCGCAGCTCGCCAACGAAGGCCTGGCCGCGCTGCAGGCCGGCGCCTTCCACGTCACGACGGCCGGCGTCACCTACTTCAACACCACGCCGCTGGGCCGCGCGGTCACCGGCACGATGCTGGTGTCGGCCATGAAGGAAGACGACGTCCACATCTGGGGCGACGGCAGCACCTACAAGGGCAACGACATCGAGCGCTTCTACCGCTACGGCCTGCTGACCAACCCGGGCCTGAAGATCTACAAGCCCTGGCTCGACCAGGTCTTCATCGACGAGCTCGGCGGCCGCGCCGAAATGTCGGCCTTCATGCAGCAGGCCGGCTTCGCCTACAAGATGTCGGCCGAGAAGGCCTACTCGACCGACTCCAACATGCTCGGCGCCACGCACGAAGCCAAGGACCTCGAGCACCTGAACAGCGGCATCCAGATCGTGCAGCCGATCATGGGCGTGGCCTTCTGGAAGGACGAGGTCGAGGTCAAGCGCGAAACCGTCTCGGTGCGCTTCGAGGAAGGCGTGCCGGTCGCGCTCAACGGCGTGAGCTACCCCAACCTGGTCGAGCTGATCCTCGAGGCCAACCGCATCGGCGGGCGCCACGGCCTGGGCATGAGCGACCAGATCGAGAACCGCATCATCGAGGCCAAGAGCCGCGGCATCTACGAGGCCCCCGGCCTCGCGCTGCTGTTCATCGCCTACGAGCGCCTGGTGACCGGCATCCACAACGAGGACACCATCGAGCAGTACCGCGACCACGGCCGCCGCCTGGGCCGCCTGCTCTACCAGGGCCGCTGGTTCGACCCGCAGGCCATCATGCTGCGCGAAACCGCCCAGCGCTGGGTGGCGCGCGCGATCACCGGCGAGGTCACGGTCGAGCTGCGCCGCGGCAACGACTACTCGATCCTCAACACCGAGTCGCCGAACCTCACCTACAAGCCCGAACGCCTGAGCATGGAGAAGGTCGAAGGCGCGTTCACGCCGCTGGACCGCATCGGCCAGCTGACGATGCGCAACCTCGACATCGTCGACACGCGCGAGAAGCTCGGCATCTACACCAAGACCGGCCTGCTGGCCTCGAGCCAGGGCGCGGCGCTGCCGAAGCTCGCGAACGACGACAGCGGCAAGTAAGAAGCCCGAGCGGCTTCGAATGAAGAAAGCAGGCCTCGCGCCTGCTTTTTTTTGGGGTGCAGCCGGCGCGAGGCGCTCAGTCCCCGCCGCCTCCGCCGCCGCAGCCACCACCGCAGCCGCCGCCATCCGCGCCGCCGCCGGAAGAATCGCCACCGCCGCCATCGCCGCTGCTCGATTCGCTGCCGCCGAAGCCGCCCGCGTCGCCGCCGCAGCCGCCGCTCGACGAGTTGCCTTCGCCGAAGCTCGTGCCGCAGTGGGTATCGGAGCCCGCCTGCCGGTCGATGTCGCGGCAGTCGGGCACGTAGTTGAAGCCGCCCTCGATGCCGAACTTGGCGTCGAGCGCGAACAGCAGCGGCAGCCGCGCCGGCTTGCGCGGATCGATGCTCTCCTCCTTGCAGGCCCAGTACCAGCTGCGGCGCAGGCCGTCGTTGCGCTTGGGATCGCGCCCCAGCACCTCGGCCGGCGTGTGGTGCAAGAGGCCGCCGAAGGCCGCCTGGCACCAGTGCTGGTAGCCCTGGGTATGGAGGATGAACTCGTGCCAGGCGGTGTCGGCCACCTTCGAGGGCATGCCGACGAACTTGCGCCCGCTGCGCAGGTGGGCCATGAAGAACTGCCGCAGGCCGCGCAGCACCAGCTCGGCGTCGCGCCGGCTCAGCTGCGGATGGGCCGCGATCAGCTTGTGGACCAGGAAAGGCGGCAGCCGCGCCTCGCGAACGAACTGGCGGCGCAGGCTGGTTTCGAACCAGCCCATCACCACCACCAGCAGGCCCGCGCCAATCAGCCCGAGCACCATGCTCCACCAGCGCCCGCTCGAGAACGCCAGCGCGGCGATTGCCGCCAGGATCACCAGCCGCCGCAGCCACACCAGCGCGAAGATGCGCCGGCGGTAGTTCAGGGGCAGGAAGTCGAGGTCCATGTCCCCGGGTGTTCAGACCACCACCGGCTCGGGCTCGAGCCGGATGCCGAAGCGCTCGTACACGCTGGTCTGGATCGCCTTGGCCAGCGTCATCACCTCGCCGCCGGTCACCGGGTTCTCGCTGCCGCCGCGGTTGACCAGCACCAGCGCCTGCTTCTCGTAGACGCCGGCATTGCCTACCGACTTGCCCTTCCAGCCGCAGGCGTCGATCAGCCAGCCGGCCGCGAGCTTGATGCTGCCGTCGTCCATCGGGTAATGCACGATCTTCGGCTCGCGCGCGATGATGTCGGCGCACTGCTCGGGCGTGACGGTCGGGTTCTTGAAGAAGCTGCCCGCGTTGCCCAGCACCCGCCAGTCGGGCAGCTTGGCGCGGCGGATGGCGCAGATCCAGTCGAAGATGTCGTTCGCATCGGGCGTGAAGTTGCCGGTCTCCTCCATCCTGCGTTCCAGGTCGAGGTAGCCCGCCACCGCCTTCCAGGGCTTGGGCAGCCGGAAGCGCACGCGCGTGATGAGCGCGCGGCCCGCCAGGCCGAAGTCGTTGGCGCCGCCGGCGCCGCGCACGTGCTTGAACACCGAGTCGCGATAGCCGAAGGCGCACTGGGCCGCGTCGAGCGTGAAGCTGCGGCCGGTTTCCAGATCGAAGGCATCGAGCGAATCGAAGCGGTCCTGCAGCTCGACGCCGTAGGCGCCGATGTTCTGCACCGGCGAGCCGCCCACCGTGCCCGGGATCATCGCGAGGTTCTCGAGCCCCGGGTAGCCCTGCGCCAGCGTCCACTGCACGGTGTCGTGCCAGACCTCGCCGGCGCCGGCCTCCACGATCCAGGCGCGCGAGGTCTCCTCGACCAGCCGGCGGCCCTGGATCTCCACCTTCAGGACCAGCGGCTTCACGTCGCCGGTCAACACGATATTGCTGCCGCCGCCCAGCACGAAACGCGGCGCGTCGCGCCATTCGGTGTCGGCATGCAGCGCGGCCAGGTCGGCCTCGCTCGCGATGCGCACCAGGTGCTGCGCGCGCGCGACGATGCCGAAGCTGTTGTACGGCTGCAGCGGGACGTTGTGCTCCACGATCATGGGAGAATTGTCGCATCCAGCTACCGTGACACCTGAGGAGAGCCCATGCCGTCTTTCGACACCGTCTGCGAACCCAATCTGCCCGAGGTCAAGAACGCCGTCGAGAACACCGCCAAGGAAATCGCCACCCGTTTCGACTTCAAGGGCACCGCGGCCGCGGTCGAGCTCAAGGACAAGGAAATCACCATGACCGGCGATGCCGAGTTCCAGCTCGTGCAGGTCGAGGACATCCTGCGCAGCAAGCTCACCAAGCGCAGCGTCGACGTGCGTTTCCTCGACAAGGGCGACGTGCAGAAGATCGGCGGCGACAAGGTCAAGCAGGTCATCAAGATCAAGAACGGCATCGAGGGCGACATCGCCAAGAAGATCCAGCGCCTGATCAAGGACAGCAAGCTCAAGGTGCAGGCCGCGATCCAGGGCGACGCGGTGCGCGTCACCGGCGCCAAGCGCGACGACCTGCAGGCCGCCATGGCGCTGATCAAGAAGGACGTGCCCGATACCCCGCTGTCCTTCAACAACTTCCGCGACTGAGCCCCGGCCCATGAAGGCATTCGCCGTCGCCGCGTTCGTCCTGGCCGCGGTGGCGGCGCCGTCGGCCCAGGCGGCCGACTCGGTCATGCTGACCGGCACCATCGGCAGCCGCGCGATCCTGATCGTCAACGGCAGCGCGCCCAAGACGGTGGCGGTGGGCGAGAGCTTCCAGGGCGTGAAGCTGGTTTCGCTGCAGTCCGAGCAGGCGGTGGTCGAGTCCGAGGGCAAGCGCGTCACGCTGCGCATGGACACGCCCGTGAGCATCGGCGGTGGCGGCCCCTCGGGCGGCAGCGGCAACCGCATCGTGCTGCCGGCCGACAGCCGCGGCCATTTCATGACCCAGGGCCTGATCAACGATCGCCCGGTCACCTTCATGCTCGACACCGGCGCGACCACGGTCGCCATGTCGGTGGCCGACGCGCAGCGCATCGGCCTCGACTACAGCAAGGGCCGGCCGGTGCAGGTCAACACCGCCAACGGCGTGGCACCCGGCTACCTGCTGCGGCTGCGCTCGGTGCGCGTGGGCGACGTCGAGGTCTACGACCTCGAGGCCATCGTCTCGCCGCAGTCCATGCCCTTCGTGCTGCTGGGCAACAGCTTCATCAACCGCTTCTCGATGCGGCGCGACGCCGACCAGATGGTGCTCGAGAAGCGCTACTGAAGCGAAGCTCGCGAATCAGGCCTGCGCGGCCGTCACCACGATCTCGATCTTGTAGCCGGTGTTGGCCATCTTGGCCTGCACCGTCGCGCGCGGCGGCGTGTTGCCGGCCGGGATCCAGGCGTCCCAGACCTCGTTCATCGCCGTGATGTCCGCGATGTCGGCCAGGAAGATCTGGGTCATGAGGATGCGCGACTTGTCGCTGCCGGCCTCGGCCAGCAGGCGGTCGACCATGGCCAGCACCTGCTGGGTCTGGCCACGGATGTCCTGCGTGGTGTCGTCGGGCACCTGGCCCGCGAGGTAGATGGTGCCGTTGTGCACCGCGGTCTCGGAAAGACGCGGTCCGACGTGGAAGCGGGTGATGGTGCCCATGGTGATTCCTTCAGTCCTTTTTCTTTTTGGAGCCCAGTTTGGACTCGGTGCCGGCGGCGAGCCGGCGGATGTTCTCGCGATGCCGCCAGATCAGCAGCAGGCTCATGACGATGATGGCGACCAGCGCCGTGCGGCTCAGCGGCCACGCGATGCCGCCGCCGATCAGGTAGTAGGCCGGCGCGAAGAAGGCGGCGACCAGCGAGGAGAGCGAGGAGTAGCGGAAGAACACCGCGATGATCAGCCAGGTGGCGCCGGTCGCGAGCCCGAGCCAGGGCGCGATGCCCACCAGCACGCCGGCCGCCGTCGCCACGCCCTTGCCGCCCTGGAAGCCGAAGAACACCGGGTACAGGTGGCCGAGGAAGGCCGCCACGCCGGCCACCGCGGCCACGCCGTCGTCCAGGCCCCATTGGGCGCCCCAGTGGCGGATCACGAACACCGGCACCCAGCCCTTGACCGCGTCGAGCAGCAGCGTGGCCAGCGCCGCGCCCTTGTTGCCCGAGCGCAGCACGTTGGTCGCGCCGGGGTTCTTGCTGCCGTAGCTGCGCGGGTCGGCCATGCCGAGCGCCCTGCTCACGATGACGGCGAAGGACAGCGAGCCGAGCAGGTACGACGCCACGATGGCGATCAGGGTAGGCAGGTGAAAGGTCAAGGCGGGTCTCCGCGGATCGGTGTTGTTCTTCGGGGGACGCATCGCCGCGCCGATGCGCCCCGGGCGGGACGCGCAGCGCCGACGATCGAATCGCAGGAGCCGGCTATTCTGCCAGCGCGCACTCCACCGGGGTCGCGCCCAGCAGCTGCACGCACACCTGCGGGTCGATGCCGATCAGGTAACCGCGCCGCCCGCCGTTGAGCACGATGCGCGGCAGCGCGAGCACCGTCGCCTCCACGTACACCGGCATTTCGCGCCTGGTGCCGAAGGGCGAGGTGCCGCCCACCATGTAGCCGCTGTGGCGCTGCGCCACCTCGGGCTTGCAGGGCTCGACCGACTTGGCGCCGATCTGGCGCGCGAGGTTCTTGGTCGACACGGTGCGGTTGCCGTGCATCAGCACCACCAGCGGCCTGGCGTCCTGGTCCTGCATCACCAGCGTCTTGATCACCATGAACGGGTCGAGCCCCAGCATCTCGGCGCCGCGCTGGGCGCCGCCGTGCTCCATGTATTCGTAGGGGTGCTCGGTGAACGCGACCTTGTGGGCGCGCAAGAGCTGGGTGGCGGGCGTCTCGGAGACGTGGGCGTTCTTCCTGGCCATGGCGGGCGAGGCCGGCTCAGGCGGCCGGGTCGCGGATCTCCCAGCGGATCGCGTCGATCTCGGCCAGCAGCTCGGGCGACAGCGTCGTGCCCCAGGCATCGATGTCCTCGTCGAGCTGCTCGACCGTGCGCACGCCGATGATGGTGCTCGCCACCTGCCACTTGGTGTAGCAGAAGGCCAGCGCGAGCTTCACCGGCGTCAGGCCGTTGTCGCGCGCGAGCTGGTTGTAGCGGCGCGCGGCCTTGAGCGCGTCGGGCCGGCCCCAGCGCAGCTTGCGCACCGATTCGTAGCGCGTGATGCGCGCTTCCTGCGGCGCGTCCGGGCCGGTGATGCCGCTCTGGTCGTACTTGCCGGTCAGCAGGCCGTAGGCCAGCGGCGAATAGGCCAGCAGCGACACGCCGAGCCGGTGCATGGTTTCGTCGAGGCCGTTCTCGGCGCCGCGGCTCGCGAGGTTGTAGACGTTCTGCACCGTCGCCACGCGCGGCAGCCCGTGCTCCTCGGCCAGCCGCACGAACTCGTGCACGCCATAGGGCGTCTCGTTCGACAGGCCGATGGCGCGGATCTTCCCTGCCTTCACCAGCCCGGCCAGCGCTTCGAGCTGTTCCCGGATCGGGGTCTGCGAGACCTCCTTGGCCGGGTCGTAGTAGATGTTGCCGAAGGCCGGCACGTGGCGCTCGGGCCAGTGGATCTGGTAGAGGTCGATCACGTCCGTCTGCAGCCGCTTGAGGCTCGCCTCGCACGAGGCCACGATGTCCGCGCCCGTCATGCCCACGCCTTCGCGCACCCAGGGCGTGTTGCGCAGCGGGCCCGCGACCTTGCTCGCCAGCGTCAGCTTCCGGCGCGCGCCGGGGTTGGCCGCGAACCAGTTGCCGATGATGGTCTCGGTCGCGCCGTAGGTCTCCTGGCGCGTGGGCACCGAGTACATCTCGGCCGTGTCGATGAAGTCGACGCCGCGCTCGAGCGAGCGCGCCAGGATGGCATGGGCCGTGGGCTCGTCGACCTGCTCGCCGAAGGTCATGGTGCCGAGGCAGATGGGCGTGACGTGAAGGTCGCTCTGACCGAGTCTGATTTTTTGCATGCGCGGAAATGTACCGCCGGGCTTCGCGGCGCGCTGGCGGCGGCGCCAAACCCGAGCGGCGCGGCCGTCACGCCACTGTCGTCTGGCGGACTGTACGCATCGACCCGGCTCCTTATCATCGGAGCCATGTACCACGCCCTCCGTCCCTCGCGCAGCGAATTCGTGCCCGTGCGCAACCTCCGCTACCACGTGCGCCTCTGGGGCCAGCCCTCGGCCGAGCGGCCGCCACTGGTGCTGGTGCACGGCTGGATGGACGTGGCCGCCTCCTGGCAGTTCGTGGTCGACGCGCTGGCCGAGGAGCGCTTCATCGTCGCGCCCGACTGGCGCGGCTTCGGCCTCACCGACGGCGGCGGGGTCGACAACTACTGGCTGCCCGACTACCTGGCCGACCTCGAATGGCTGCTCGACCACTACGCGGGCGAAGGCGAGGCCGCGCGCCCGGTCGACCTCGTGGGCCACAGCATGGGCGGCAACGTCGTCATGCACTACGCGGGCGTGCGGCCCGAGCGCATCCGCCGGCTGGTCAACCTCGAGGGCTTCGGCATGCCCGCGCGCCAGCCCGAGGAAGCGCCCGCGCGCTACGGCCAATGGATCGACGAACTCAAGCGGCTGCACCGCGGCGAACTCGAGCTCGCCGGCTACTCGGCCGTCGACGGCGTGGCGCGCCGGCTCATGAAGACCAACCCGCGGCTGTCGCAGGACAAGGCCGACTGGCTCGCGAGCCACTGGTCGGCCAGCCGCGCGCAGCCCGACGGCAGCGCCCGCTGGCAGATCCTCGGCGAGGCCGCGCACAAGGTCGTCAATGCCAACATCTTCCGCGTCGACGAGGTGCGCGCGCTCTATGCGCGCATTGCCGCGCCCACGCTGATGATCGAGGCCGCCGACGACAGCCTGCAGGGCTGGTGGAAGAACCGCTACACGCTCGAGGAGTTCCACCAGCGGCTGGCTTCGGTGCCCTCGGTGCGCATCGAGCAGCTGGCCGATGCCGGCCACATGCTGCACCACGACCAGCCGCAGCGGGTGGCGAAGCTGATCGAGGATTTCCTTACCTAGTCAGGCCTGCTGCACGGCGCGCCGCAACGCCGCGCGCGCCAGCAGCCGCGTCGAATCGAGCGTCGGCAGCGCCGAGTTCGCATCGCCGATGATCAGCGGGATCTCGGTGCAACCCAGCACCACCGCGTCGCAGCCCTCCTCTACCTTCATGCGCTCGATCACGCGCTGGAAGCTCGCCACGCCCGCGGGGCTGAAGATGCCGTTGACCAGTTCGTCCATGATCACGCGCCCGGTCTCGTCGCGCTCCTGCGCGTTCGGCCGGCGGTACTCGAGGCCGCGCGCCGCGAACCTGGACGGATAGACCTCGCTGTCGACCAGCCAGCGCGTGCCCGTGATGCCGATGCGCCGGAAGCCGCGCCGCACGGCCTCGTCGGCGGCCACCTCGGCGATGTGCAGCCAGGGCAGCGGCGAACGCGGCGCCACGTACTCGAAGGCCTGGTGGATCGTGTTGTCGGGGCAGATCAGGAAGTCGGCACCCGCGGCCTGCAGCTTGCGCGCCGAAGCGAGCATCAGCTCGCCCACGCCGGCCACGTCGCCCGCATCGAGGCAGCGCACGTAGTCCGCGAGCGAGGGCGTGTGCATCGACACCTCGGGGTGCGCATGGGGCCCGAGCAGCGCGGCGCCCTCCACGCAGATGGTCTTGTAGCAAAGGGCCGCGCCTTCGGCGGAGCAGCCCACGATTCCGATGTGTTGGGTCATGCCTGCGATCCTATGGCCGCTGTCCGCATATGCAAGCTTGCGAATATTCGTTCGCGCGCGCGGCAGCGGCTCCTAGAGTGCCCGGTTCAGTTCTGGAGCCCCTCTCTCATGCGCCCTTTCGCCCTTTCCCGCCGCCTGGCCCTGGCCGGCGGCCTCGTCCTCACGCTGGGCCTCGCGGTCGCGGCTCAGGCCGCCGACCTGCGCGTCGGCTTCATGCCGGGCCCGTACCGCGACGCCTTCACCAAGGGCATCGAGCCCCAGCTCGCCAAGCTCGGCTACACCGTCAAGTACGTCGAATTCAGCCAGGGCGTGCAGCCCAACGACGCCGTCGAGCGCGGCCAGATCGACGCCAACATCTTCCAGCACACGCTCTACCTCAACGCCACCAACCAGCAGCAGAACTTCGACCTGGTGCCGATCGTCCACGTGCCGACGCCGCCGATGGGCCTCTATTCGCAGCGCCACAAGTCGCTGGCCAGCGTGCCCGACGGCGCCACCGTCACGCTGCCGGCCGACCCGGTGAACGCGGCGCGCGCGCTCAACATCCTCGCGGCCATCGGCTGGGTGCAGCTCAAGGCCGGCGTGAATCCGCTGAGCGTGTCGGAGCGCGACATCGCGAGCAATCCCAAGCGCCTGAAGCTGGTGCCGCTCGACGCCGCCCAGGCACCGCGCTCGCTGGCCGACGCCGACCTCGCGGCCGTGCAGGGCAACTTCGCCGTCGCCTCGGGCCTCAAGCTCACCGAGGCGCTCAAGCTCGAGGACATGACCCTGCCCTACGTCAACGTGGTGGCGGTCAAGCGCGGCAACGAGAACGCGAAGTTCGCGAAGGACATCGTCGCGGCCTACCAGTCGGCAGAGTTCCAGCGCGTCTTCCTCGCCAATCCCGTGTGGGCCGGCTACCGGCTGCCCGACTACTTCTCGAAGTGATCGCACGATGAGCGGCTCCACCACCCGCGGCGCGCCTCCCCGGCGGCTGCACCTGAACGTCAACATCCTGCACTCGGGCTTCGTGCCCTCGGCCTGGCGCCTGCCCGAGGCCGACCCCCGGGCCTTCGCCGACATCCAGCACTACATCCGCACCGCACGGATCGCGGAAGCGGGCAAGCTCGACGCGATCTTCCTGGCCGACAACGCGGCCATCGTCGACCAGATCCACTTCCGCCCGATCACCGCGCTCGAGCCCACCATCCTGCTGGCCTGCGTGGCCGCGGCCACCACCCACATCGGGCTGATCGCCACCGCCTCGACCAGCTACAACGAGCCCTACAACATCGCGCGCCGCTTCTCCACGCTCGACCACGTGAGCAACGGCCGCGCGGGCTGGAACATGGTGACCACGGCCGACCTGCCCTCGGCGCGCAACTTCGGCCTCGAGGCCACGCCCGACCATGCGAAGCGCTACGCGCGCGCCTCGGAGTTCGCCGACATCGTGAAGGCGCTGTGGGACAGCTGGGAAGACGGCGCCTTTGTCGGCGACAAGGCCACGGGCAGCTTCGTCGACGCCACCAGGGTGCACCCCATCGCGCACCGCGGCGAGCACTTCGCGGTGCAGGGCCCGCTGAACCTGCCGCGCGCGCCGCAGGGCCATCCGGTGCTGGTACAGGCCGGCGCCTCGGCCGACGGGCGCGAGCTCGCCTCGCGCCATGCCGAGGCCGTGTTCTCGGCCTCGCAGTCCTTCGAGGAATCGCTGGCCTATGCGCGCGCCCTCAAGACCCGCGCGGCCGAGCTGGGCCGCGGCCCCGACGCGGTGAAGGTGCTCGCGGGCCTCACCACCATCGTCGGCGGCACCGAGGCCGAGGCGCTGCGTCGCCGCGACGAGCTGGTCGACCTGATCCCCTGGGACTACAGCCTCACGCGCATCGCGGGCACGCTGGGCATCGCGCCCGATCGCCTGAAGCTCGACGAGCGCCTGCCCGAGAACCTGCCGCTGCCCGGCAATGGCAACGGCAACCACACCTTCTTCAACGCGGTGGTGGCGGCCGGCCGCACCCACGGCTACACGGTGCGCCAGCTGATCCGCGAGCTCGCGGGCGGCGGCGGCCACCGCGTGATCGTGGGCACGCCCGAGCAGATCGCCGACGACATCGAGCACTGGTTCAAGGGCGGCGCGGCCGACGGCTTCAACCTGATGCCCGATGCGCTGCCGCACGGGCTCGAACATTTCGTCGACGGGGTGGTGCCGATCCTGCAGAAGCGCGGGTTGTTCCGCACGGAGTACGAGGGGCGTACCTTGCGCGATCACCTGGGGCTGGTGCGGCCCGAAGGGCGAACGGCGCAGCGCCTGGCGGCTTAGAAAGAAGAAAAAGCGCCGCCCGGGGAGCGGCGGCGGGCCTCAGCCCTCGTCGGCGTCGTTCCCCGTCAACGACAGCACCTCTTCGACGAAGGCCTCGAAGCCCGGCAGCGCCGCATGCGGCAGCGCATCGTCCGCGCCCTCGCCGTCGTCGAAGAACACCCGGGCCCGCCCCACCGGCAGCGCGACCCATTCGCCGGCCTCGAGCAGCAGGCCCAGATAGCCCTCGCCTTCCGGCACATAGAACAACCCGGCCTGCCCGAGCACGCGAACCTCCTCGCCCGCGAGCGGCGCGGGGGCGTCCTCGCGCCCCCATCGCACGCCCTGCGCGGCCAGCCGATCGGTGATCCAGCCGTCGCACACATGGGTGTCGCTCCAGCTCGCTTGCGCATCGAACACGGCCAGCACGGGCATGGGAAGGTCCCTCTCAGAAAGTAGTTGGTTTATTGCAGGAAGCTGGGCTTCGCGTAGCCCTGGAACTTCGTGTCGACCACCGTCTTGAACTCCTTCGAGTGGTAGGCCTCCACGAGGTCCTTGGCCCAGGCGGTGTTCTTGTCCGCGGTCTTCACGGCCACGACATTCAGGTAGTAGTCGGGCGTCTTCTCGAGCACCACCGCTTCGGTGAGCTTCAGGCCCGAGGAGATCGCGAAGTTGCCGTTGATGATCGCGTACTCGGTGTCGCCGAGCGAGCGCGGCAATTGTGCAGCCTCGAGCGGAATGAACTTCAGCTTCCTGGGGTTGTCGGCCACGTCCTTCTCGGAAGCGCGCAGCGGATCCACGCCCTGCTTGATCGTGATCAGCTTGTTCTGCTCCAGCAGCACCAGCGCGCGCGCCAGGTTGCTCGGGTCGTTCGGCAGCGTCACGCGGTCGCCGTCCTTCAGGTCGGCCAGCGTCTTGCGCTTGGTCGAGTACACGCCCAGCGGCGCGATCGGGCCCTGCACCAGCTCGGCCAGGTCCAGCTTCTGGTCGGCCGCGAATTTCTTCAGGTAGACCTGGTGCTGGAAGAAGTTGGCGTCGAGCGAACCCTGGGCCAGCGCCAGGTTGGGCTGCACGTAATCGTTGAATTCGACCAGTTTCACCTTGTAGCCCTTCTTCTCGAGGATCGGCACGATGCCTTGCTTGAGCTGGTCGATGTTCGAGCCGGCGGTGCCGCCGATCGTGAGGTTCTTCTTGGCGTCCTGCGCCTGCGCCGGCAGCGAAAGGCCGCCGAGCGACAGCGCGGCGAGGGACAGGGCGAGGACGGAACGGCGCAGCAGTGCGGTGGTCATGACGGAAGGCTTTGCAGGAAAAGAGAGAGGGAAAAGGAAAAGCGAATCAACGCTTGTCGAGCCTGCGCGCCGCGGTGTTGCCGACGAATTGCAGGATCTGTACCAGCACCACGAGCAGCGCCACGGTGAGCACCATCACGTCGGTCTGGAAGCGGTAGTAGCCGTAGCGGATGGCCAGGTCGCCGATGCCGCCGCCGCCCACCACGCCGGCGATCGCCGAGTAGGAGAGGAAGCTCACCGCGAGCACCGTGAGCGCCAGCACCAGGCCCGAGCGGGCCTCGACCACCAGCACGCGCCAGACGATCTGCAGCTCCGAGGCGCCCATCGCATGGGCCGCCTCGATCACGCCGCGCGGCACCTCGCGCAGGCACTGGTCGACCAGCCGCGCAAAATAGGGGATGGCCGCGAAGGACAGCGGCACCGCCGCGGCCAGCGGCCCGATCGAGGTGCCCGCGATGATGCGCGTGAACGGCACCAGCGCCACCAGCAGGATGATGAACGGGAAGGAGCGCACCGTGTTCACGAGCCAGTTCAGGATCAGGAACGCGGGCCGGTTGGCGAGCGACTGGCCCGGGCCGAGCAGGAACAGCAGGATGCCCAGCGGCCCGCCGATCAGCACCGCGGCCGACAGGCCGATGGCCAGCATCATGAAGGTCTGGCCGGTCGCGACCCAGAGCTCGGGAAGGATGGGGGCGATGTTCTCAAACATAGGCCACCTCCAGCGCGCTGCGTTGCGTGGCAACCGGGGCGCTGGCCGAGGCGGCTTCGCCAGCCTCACGCGCTTCGCGTGCATCGCGTTCGCGGCGCCGCACCAGTTCGTCGATCTCGCGGCCCAGCGCGGTCTTGCGCGCCTCGCTCGGCGCGGCATCGACCTCGAACTGCTCGACCAGCCGGCCCTTCTCGAGGATCGCCACGTTGCGGCACAGCACCTCGACCACCGACAGCTCGTGCGTCACGATCACGATGGTCACGCCGATCTTCTGGTTGATGTCGCGCAAGGTCTCGAGCAGCGAGCGCGTGGTCTCGCTGTCGAGCGCCGAGGTCGGCTCGTCGCACAGCAGCACCTGCGGGCGCGGCGCCAGCGCGCGGGCGATCGCCACGCGCTGCTTCTGGCCGCCCGAGAGCTGGGCCGGGTAGGTGTCGATCTTTTCCGACAGGCCCACCAGCGCCAGGCATTCGCGCACCCGGGCGTCGATCTCGGCACGCGAGTGGCGGCCGTGGATCTTCAGCGGGAAGGCCACGTTGTCGAACACCGTGGCGTTCTGCAGCAGGTTGAACTGCTGGAAGATCATGCCGATGTTCTGGCGCGTGTCGCGCAGCTCGCGGCGCGACAGCGTCGTCAGGTCGCGCCCGCCGACCAGCACGCGGCCCGCATCGGGCCGCTCGAGCAGGTTGATCAGGCGCAGAAGGGTCGACTTGCCGGCGCCGCTCTTGCCGATCAGGCCGAACACGTCGCCCTGCTGGATGTCGAGCGACAGCGATTGCACGGCGTCGAAGACCTCGCCGCTGGGCAGCGCGAAGGACTTCTGCACCGACTGGAGGCGGATGACCGGTTCCGCGCTGCCGCGGGCCGGGTCGGACGATGGGTTGCTCATGTCTGGGGGAACCAAGGAACGGATGCGCGCGGCCGCCAACAGGAACACCGGCCACGGATTCGCAAAAAGGTGGCGAGTATGAAAAGAAAGGCATCGAAAGGGAACGAACAAATCGGGCGATGCTTATTCCCGAAATCACATAAGAAGGCGCCAACCTTCAACCACATACACCATAAAGCGAGCAGGGGCTCCCATATGGATATGCGCATTGGTTCGTTCCCATCGCGCCCGCGTGCTGCCACATTCGCGCCTTTCTTTTTCGAGCGCGCAGCGCCACTCCAACCATGCACAGCATCCTTCGCCGCCGCGGCCTCCTTGCCGCCACCCTGGCGGCTTCCCTCCTCGGCGGCATCGCCGGCGGCGCCCAGGCCCAGGACAACAAGAACACCGTCAAGGTCGGCATCTCGGTCGGCAACGCCGAGCAGATCTTCGAAGTGGTGAAGAAGGTCGCCGCCAAGGACGGCCTCACGGTCCAGGTCGTGGTCTTCAACGACTACCAGTTGCCCAATGCCGCGCTCGCGGCCGGCGACCTCGACGCCAACGCCTTCCAGCACCAGCCCTTCCTCGACAACCAGATCAAGGCGCGCGGCTTCGACCTCGTGCCCGTGGGCCTGACCATCACCGCGCCGCTGGGCTTCTATTCGAAGAAGCTCAAGAGCATCGACCAGCTGTCCGAGGGCGCCGCGGTCGGCATCCAGAACGACCCGTCGAACGGCAACCGCGCGCTGTTGCTGCTGCAGCAGGCCGGCCTGATCACGCTCAAACCCGAGGCCGTGAAGAACAACACCGCCACCCCGCTCGACGTGGTGACCAACCCCAAGAAGCTCAAGCTGGTGCCGCTCGACGCCGCGCAGCTGCCGCGCTCGCTCGACGACCTCGCGATCGCCGCCATCAACAACGACTACGCCGAGAAGGCCGGCCTCTCGTTCAACAAGGACGCCGTCATCAAGGAATCGCCCAAGGGCCCCTATGCCAACCTGATCGCCGTGCGCCGCGCCGACAAGGACAAGCCCTGGGCCAAACGCCTCGTGGCGGCCTACCAGTCGCCCGAGGTCAGGAGCTTCATCGAGACCCAGTTCAAGGGCGCGCTGGTTCCCGCGTTCTGACGCCGCCGCCCCACGCCCTCCCGGCCCCCTGCGCGCGCCGCGCCCAGGGGGCTTTTCGCCTTTGGCGGCACTGGAATGGCACTGCCCATGGGGTCATCCGCCACCCGTGAGAAAATGGCGGGTTCCCTGGAGGGCACGCCTCTCCTCCCCTCGCCAACCCACACAGTCAGGACCACCCCATGGACGCAGAACAAATCAACCAGATCGGCGCAACGCTTGCGGACCTGAGCGCCCGGACCGTGGATCTCCGGAGGTATCTTTGACTACGATGCCAAAGCCGAACGTCTGAGGACGGTCAACGCATCGCTCGAAGATCCCAACGTCTGGAACGACCCCAAGAAGGCCCAGGAGCTGGGCAAGGAAAAGAAGTCGCTCGACGACGTCGTCGTCACGCTCGACCGCCTCACCAGCGGCCTCGCGGACAACACCGAGCTCTACGAGATGTCGAAGGAGGAAGGCGACGTCGACGGCCTGCAGGCCATCGCCGATGACGCCGCCACGCTCGAAACCGACATCAAGCAGCTCGAGTTCCGCCGGATGTTCAACAACCCGGCCGACCCGCTGAACGCCTTCGTCGACATCCAGGCCGGCGCCGGCGGCACCGAGGCCTGCGACTGGGCCAGCATGCTGCTGCGCCAGTACACCAAGTACGCCGAGCGCAAGGGCTTCAAGATCCAGCTCGAGGACGAGACCCCGGGCGACACCGCCGGCATCAAGAGCGCGACCATCAAGGTCGAGGGCGACTACGCCTTCGGCCTGCTGCGCACCGAGACCGGCGTGCACCGCCTCGTGCGCAAGTCGCCGTTCGACTCCTCGGGCGGGCGCCACACCAGCTTCGCGAGCATCTTCGTCTACCCCGAGATCGACGACTCCATCGAGATCGAGATCAACCCGGCGGACGTGCGCACCGACACCTTCCGTGCCAGCGGCGCGGGCGGCCAGCACATCAACAAGACCGACTCGGCCGTGCGCCTCACGCACATCCCGACCGGCATCGTGGTGCAGTGCCAGGACGGCCGCAGCCAGCACAGCAACCGCGACGTGGCGTGGAAGCGCCTGCGTTCGCGCCTGTACGACCACGAGATGCGCAAGCGCATGGAAGAGCAGCAGAAGCTCGAGGACAGCAAGACCGACGTGGGCTGGGGCCACCAGATCCGCAGCTACGTGCTGGACAACAGCCGCATCAAGGACCTGCGCACCAACGTCGAGATCTCGGCCACCCAGAAGGTGCTCGACGGCGACCTCGACGTGTTCATCGAAGCCTCGCTCAAGCAGGGCGTCTGATCCCGCCTCCTCCTTTTCGTCACCACCGCAACCACCCGCGCAGCCCCGCATGAACCTCAACGGCAAGGTCGAAGCCCTGATCTTCGACATGGACGGCACCATGATCGACTCCATGCCCTGGCATGCGCGCTCGTGGGTCGAGTTCGTGGCGCGCCACGGCCTGGTGCTCGACGTGAGCGACATCCTCGCGCGCACCACGGGCCGCACCGGCGCCGAGTGCATGCGCGAGCTGTTCGAGCGCGAGCTGTCCGATGACGAGTGCCAGGCGCTGGTGCACGAGAAGGAAGAGATCTACCGCGCGATGTTCAGCGACAACTTCACCGAAGTCGCCGGCTTCACCGCCTTCGCCAGGGCCGCCGTCGCGCGCGGCCTGAAGGTGGCCGTGGGCACCGCGGGCGACCGCCACAACATCGAGTTCGCCATGTCGCGCCTGAAGATGGACCCGCTGCCGCTGGCCATCGTCGGCGGCGACGAAGGCTTCAGCGGCAAGCCCACGCCCGCCATCTTTCTCGAGGCCGCGCGCCGCATCGGCGTGGCGCCCGAACGCTGCATCGTGTTCGAGGACGCCCCCTTCGGCATCGAGGCCGCGCGCCGCGGCGGCATGCGCGCCGTGGCCGTGTGCAGCACCCACAGCGCCACCGAACTCGCCGGCCCCCACGTGATCGCCGCCGTGCGCGACTACAACGAACTCGCCCATTCGAATTTTCTGGAGACCCTCGATGCCGTTGCTGCCTGATTTCAGCGGTGCCCAAGCCGCACCGAACGCCATCCGCCGCGAAGACTACGCACCGCCGGCCTTCTGGATCGACACCGTCGACCTCACCTTCGACCTCGACCCGGCCAAGACCCGCGTGCTCAACCGCATGCGCCTGCGCCGCAACCCCGACGTGCCGGCGCAGCCGCTGCGCCTGGACGGCGACGAGCTCAACCTCGCGCGCGTGCTGGTCAACGGCCAGGGCGCCTCGTTCCGCATGGAAGGCGACCAGCTCGTGCTCGACGGCCTGCCCGCGGCGGAAGAAGGTTCGTTCGAGCTCGAGCTCTTCACCACCTGCTGCCCCATCAAGAACACCAAGCTGATGGGCCTGTTCGTGAGCGAGGACACCTTCTTCACGCAGTGCGAGGCCGAGGGCTTCCGCCGCATCACCTACTTCCTCGACCGGCCCGACGTGATGGCGATGTACACCGTCACCCTGCGCGCCGCCAAGGCCGCCTACCCGGTGCTGCTGTCGAACGGCAACCTGGTCGAGCACGGCGACCTGCCCGAGGGCCGCCACTTCGCCAAGTGGGTCGACCCCTTCAAGAAGCCCAGCTACCTGTTCGCGCTGGTCGCGGGCAAGCTGGTGGCGCGCGAGCAGCGCATCAAGGCACGCAGCGGCAAGGAACACCTGCTGCAGGTGTACGTGCGCGCCGGCGACCTCGACAAGACCGAGCACGCGATGAACTCGCTGATCAACTCGGTGCTGTGGGACGAGGCCCGCTTCGGCCTGCCGCTGGACCTCGACCGCTTCATGATCGTGGCCACCAGCGACTTCAACATGGGCGCCATGGAGAACAAGGGCCTGAACATCTTCAACACGAAGTACGTTCTGGCCAACCAGGCCACCGCCACCGACGCCGACTACAGCAACATCGAGAGCGTGGTCGGCCACGAGTACTTCCACAACTGGTCGGGCGACCGCGTGACCTGCCGCGACTGGTTCCAGCTCTCGCTGAAGGAAGGCCTCACCGTCTTCCGCGACCAGGAGTTCAGCCAGGACCTGTGCGCCGACGCCTCGGCGCGCGCCGTCAAGCGCATCGAAGACGTGCGCGTGCTGCGCACGGCCCAGTTCCCCGAGGACGCCGGCCCCATGGCCCACCCGGTGCGGCCCGACAGCTACATCGAGATCAGCAACTTCTACACCGTCACCATCTACGAGAAGGGTGCCGAGGTCGTGCGCATGATGCAGACCCTGGTGGGCCGCAAGGGCTTCGAGAAGGGCATCACCCTCTACTTCGAGCGCCACGACGGCCAGGCCGTGACCTGCGACGACTTCGCCCAGGCCATCGCCGACGCCAACCCCGACTCCGAACTCGCGCGCCTGTTGCCCCAGTTCAAGCGCTGGTACAGCCAGGCCGGCACCCCGCGGCTGAAGGCCAGCGGCGTGTACGACAGCGCCAACCGCAGCTACACCCTCAGCGTGCTGCAGAGCTGCCCGCCCACCCCGGGCCAGCCCAACAAGGAACCGTTCGTCATCCCGCTCAACCTCGGCCTGCTCGACGCCAGCGGCCGCGAGCTGCCCGTGCAGCTCGAGGGCGAGGCCGAAGGCAGCGCCGGCACCCGCACCCTGGTGCTGTCGCGCGCCGGCGAGCAGTTCACCTTCACCAACCTCGACGCCGAGCCCGTGCCCTCGATCCTGCGCGGCTTCAGCGCGCCGGTGATCCTCGACTTCGAGTACAGCGACGCCCAGCTGCTGACCCTGCTGGCCAACGACCCCGATCCCTTCAACCGCTGGGAAGCCGGCCAGCGCCTGGGCCTGCGCGCCGCGCTGCAGGGCATCGCCGCCCTGGCCACCGACACCACCCCGGTGCTCGGCGAGGCCTACCTCGAAGCCATGCGCAGCGTGCTGCGCCATCCGCAGCTCGACCCGGCCTTCAAGGAGCTGGTGCTCACCCTGCCGTCGGAAACCTACATCGCCGAGCAGCTCGACGTGGTCGATCCGCAGCGCGTGCACCTCGTGCGCGAAGCCATGCGCGCCCAGCTCGCCACCGCCCTGTTCAGCGACTGGCAGCAGGCCTACGAGGCGCACCACGACACCGGCGCCTACAGCCCCGATCCGCTAAGCTCGGGCCGCCGCGCCCTGGCCGGCATGGCGCTCAACTTCCTGTGCCTGGCCGCGCGCTCGTCGGGCGACACCGTCTGGCCCGGCAAGACCCTGCAGCGCTTCAAGGACGCGGGCAACATGACCGACCGCTTCAACGCGCTCAACGCCCTCGTCTCCTCGGGCCACACCCTGGCCGCGCAGGCGCTCGCGCGCTTCCATGCCCTGTTCAAGAACGAGGCCCTGGTCATCGACAAGTGGTTCTCGCTGCAGGCCGGCGCCAGCGACCGCGGCGGCGACATCCTGCCGCTAGTGAAGCAGCTCATGAAGCACCCCGACTTCTCGCTGAAGAACCCCAACCGCGCGCGCAGCGTCATCTTCAGCTACTGCAGCGCCAACCCCGGCGCCTTCCACCGCCCCGACGCCGCCGGCTACGTGTTCTGGAGCGAGCGCGTCATCGAGCTCGACGCCCTCAACCCCCAGGTGGCCGCCCGCCTCGCGCGCGCCCTCGACCGCTGGAGCAAGCTCGCCGAGCCCTACCGCAGCGCCGCGCGCGAAGCCATCGCGCGCGTGGCCGCCAAGCCCGACCTGAGCAAGGACACCCACGAAGTCGTGACCCGCGCCCTGGCCGGCAGCTGATCCGCACACAAGCAACGCATCGAAGAGAAACCGAAGAACCCTCATGGCTCAACAGAAGATTTCCCTCACCCGCTACCTCGTCGAACAGCAGCGCGCCGACGGCCTCATCCCCGGCCAGCTGCGGCTGCTGCTCGAAGTGGTTGCCCGTGCCTGCAAGAGCATCAGCCAGGCCGTCAACAAGGGCGCCCTGGGCGGCGTGCTCGGCACCGCCGAGAGCGAGAACGTGCAGGGCGAGATCCAGAAGAAGCTGGACATCATCGCCAACGAGGTCCTGATCGAGGCCAACGAATGGGGCGGCCACCTCGCCGCCATGGCCAGCGAGGAGATGGACAGCATCTACGTCGTGCCCAACCGCTACCCGCAGGGCGAGTACCTGCTCATGTTCGACCCGCTCGACGGCAGCAGCAACATCGACGTCAACGTCAGCATCGGCACCATCTTCAGCGTGCTCAAGAAGCCCGAGGGCCACCCCGGCGTGCAGGAGGGCGACTTCCTCCAGGCCGGCACCCAGCAGGTGGCCGCCGGCTACTGCATCTACGGCCCGCAGACCACCCTCGTGCTGACCGTGGGCAACGGCGTCGCCATGTTCACCCTCGACCGCGAGCAGGGCAGCTTCGTGCTGACCCAGGAAGACATCCAGATTCCGCCCGACACCAAGGAATTCGCGATCAACATGAGCAACATGCGCCACTGGGACGAGCCCGTGAAGCGCTACATCGACGAATGCCTGGCCGGCAAGGAAGGCCCGCGCGGCAAGGACTTCAACATGCGCTGGATCGCCAGCATGGTGGCCGACGTGCACCGCATCTTGATGCGCGGCGGCGTCTTCATGTACCCCTGGGACAAGCGCGAGCCCGAGAAGGCCGGCAAGCTGCGCCTGATGTACGAGGCCAACCCCATGAGCTGGCTGGTGGAACAGGCCGGCGGCGCCGCCACCAACGGCAAGCAGCGCATCCTGGAGCTGCAGCCCACCAAGCTGCACGAGCGCGTCAGCGTGATGTTGGGTTCGCGAAACGAAGTCGAGCGTTTGACCCAGTACCACGCTCAAAAGGACTGAAAACCTCGCTATAATCGAAGGCTTCGCCGGTGTAGCTCAGTCGGTAGAGCAGCTCATTCGTAATGAGAAGGTCGGGTGTTCGATTCATCTCTCCGGCACCAATCTAGAAAGCCCCGCTATTGAAAAGATAGCGGGGCTTTTTTCTTTGCCCGAACTCACCAAGGCAACTGGGAGATCCGGCGCGGGCAAGCTAGATCGGATCTTGTGGGCTGTCGTTCGTGCCTACAGGCCACTCAGCAAGCAAATCAGCTACTCGCTCGCCAGAGCTATAGCCAGACTTGATCAGCACCTCGGCGATATCTCGACCCGAGATGAAAACGATGGGATGACGATCGTCCCTCACCTCTGCGTACGCCTGCCTTGCGACCCAGGACGTGGTCACGAGTACGCCGAACTGTCGATGCCGAATGCGCGAAATCAATCGAGCGACCTCACGCACTCCAACCGTATTCGCCGATATGCCCCCAGATGACGGGCGATAGCACTTTGCCTCCAAAGCAAACTCTGCGTACACCGGGTCAGCACTCAAACCCAGCAGATACCTGCCGACGGCATCTCGCCCACCATCCACACTGCCTCGGGTGATCTCGTCAATGACCACACGTTGGTCAGTCAGTTGATAGATCCGCGCAGCGAACGATTCGAAGGCGTAGGGCGAATCCTTGAAATGCCGCCACACCTGTTCAAGGATTGCTTTCTTCAGCTCCGTGTCTGGCGTTTGCTCTTCCTCTGTTCGAATCACTTTCGTGGGCTCGGAGGTCAGAGGGCTATAGACCCCCGATTCGACCCATGAGCGCCATGCACTAGGCGCGCTTGAAAGTACCGAGCCGAATTCAGAGAGTCCGTTGATCCAAGCTCGCGGAACAACTGGCGTGTTCAGTACCGTGAAGACTGCGCGATAGTTCTGAAACCGCTCGCCCGAGGTCGTCTTCCATACCGCGACCAAGTCTTCCGTCATAGGCAGCCCCGAGAAGCCTGGCACCGCGAGCCCCTTGAACTGAACGGATCTGTTGCTCTTTGCCGTCGGGCATTTCGTGAAGACAAAGAACGGAGGGACCTGCGATCTCTTCGCCACACCTCCGTGTGCGCTTTCGAAGGCAGCTTTCAAGATGAGATTGCCGCGACGCGTGGTGTCATGAAGGTCATGGCCCGGCGTGCGGTTGTCACCGTAGTACACGAACTGACCCGTATTGAGATCCAGTCGGTCGGGCCAGTCCCCCTCCTCTCCGCTGGAGTAGAGAACCACGAACTTCTTCTGGGAGCCTAGGCCAGACGCACGAAACCCGCCTTGGTTGCCTGCCCCAGGGAGCAAGCGCGCAATCGGATCGCTTCCCGTATTTCGTGCGCTACCGCCCTCATAGATGGCGTCCACGACGAGGTCAGCGGTCGGCAAATCCTCAAAGCTGAATATGCGAGTCATGTCGAGGCGGAGAAGAGCGAAGGTCCCATGCGGAGGCCTCGACAAGGCCGGGTCGAGCCAATCTTTTTGCTTTAAGCCTGAAGGCATCGAATTTAACAATGTTGCCCCTTTTGGGTCTTCCCTGGGTTTTCCCAGAGGGAGAAGCAACGAATCGCCCTCATCGCTAGATACACTCGTTTCTCGAAACCGCTTCTGAAACCCGCCCCTGGCTCGATGCCGTGCTAGGGGAAACCAGAGAATTTCAAGTGACCGAGGTCCACAGTCCGGGGCGAGACGCTCCTCTCGTCGACGTCGCAGGGCTTGCTGCGAAGCTCGACCAGTTCGCGACCGAGCGCGATTGGGCCCAGTTCCACTCCCCTAAGAACTTGGTCATGGCGCTGACCGGCGAGGTCGGCGAACTCAACGAAATCTTTCAGTGGATGTCCGAAGAGGCATCCGTCAAGGCCGGCTCCGACCCGCAAACCGCGCAAGCTGTCCAAGACGAACTCGCCGACGTGCTGCTGTACCTCGTCCGCTTGTCTTCGGTCCTCGGCGTCGACTTGAATGCAGCCGTGCAGCAAAAGCTGCGGTCCAACGAGCTTCGCTACCCCGCAGACAAGGTCCGAGGCAGCAGTCGGAAAGCCCAGAGCAACGACACCAACGTGGCCCCCGGAGCGAATCCGAAGTGATCGTCTACGAAGCCAGCAAAGGTCAGTTCCTCAGCGACAACGACGACAGGGACATCGAAGACGTCATCCTCGGCAAGTACCACAGCGTGACAGGCCGCAAGGTTCCCACGGCAGAGATGCGCGCGTGGAAAGAATCCTTGGGCTACATGTCGAAGGTTCTTCGCGACCCGTTGATCCCTGATGACGTGGGCGTCGCAGTCGAGCTTCACATCCCGCAGAGTTCCAAGCGCATCGACATCAGCCTCACGGGTCGCGACGCCGATCAATCAAAGAAGGTTGTGATCGTCGAGCTGAAGCAATGGGAGAAGGTGCGGGCTTCCACCAAGGATGCCCTGGTCACCACCTATTTGGGCAAGGGCCAGCGCGAAGTAGTCCACCCTTCCTACCAAGCATGGTCGTACGCCTCCCTGCTCGAAGGCTTCAACGAAGCGGTGCACACGGGCGATATCGGCGTCCAGGCCTGCGCATACCTGCACAACTACGAACGCGATGGCGTGATCGATTCCGATCACTACGCTGGCTACATCGAGAAGGCCCCGCTGTTCCTCAAGGGCGAGACCGAGCGCAGCCAACTGCGGACCTTCATCAAGCAGCACATCAAGTACGGCGATCCGAAAGTCCTGTATGAGCTGGTCAACGGAAGGATTCGACCGTCGAAGGCTTTGAGCGATAGCTTGGCGGGACTGCTCAAAGGAAACGCCGAGTTCATCCTGATCGACGATCAGAAGGAAGCGTACGAACACATCTTGGCGGCCGGTCGCTCCGCATCTGCAACGCATCCCAAGGTAGTGATCGTCGAAGGAGGACCAGGGACCGGCAAAACGGTCTTGGCCATCAACGCACTGGTCGCGCTGACGAGCGCGGGGCTCAACTGCAAGTACGTCTCTAAGAACGCCGCACCCCGGCGGGTGTACGAGAGCAAGCTGGCAGGCACGATGCGGCGCACTCAGTACTCGAATCTATTCGTAGGCTCTGGCGGTTTCATCGATACGCCTGCCAATACCTTCGACGTCCTGATCGTGGACGAAGCTCACCGGCTGAACGAAAAGAGTGGCCTCTACGGCAACCTCGGCGAAAACCAAATCAAGGAATTGGTCGCTGCTTCCAAGTGCACTGTGTTCTTCATCGATGAGGACCAGCGTGTCGCGATGAGCGACATCGGCACCAAGGAAGCGATCCGCGGCTTCGGCGGCGGCAAAGGTGCCGAGTTGCTCGAACACGAACTAGCCTCTCAGTTCAGGTGCAGCGGATCGGACGGCTACATCGCTTGGCTCGACAACACGCTCGACGTTCGCGAAACCGCCAACAAGACGCTCACGGATACGAGCTTCGAATTCCGTGTCTTCGATACACCCGGCGCGCTCCACGCCGCCATCGAGCAAAAGAACTCGACGAATGCCGCCCGCGTGGTTGCCGGCTACTGCTGGCCTTGGATCAGCAAGAAGAGCCCGCAATCCTTCGACATCGTGATCGGCTCGGACTATCGCAGGCGCTGGAACTTGGATGTCGATGGCAGCTTGTGGATCGTCGCGCCCAACTCGATCAACGAAGTCGGCTGTATCCATACCTGCCAAGGCCTCGAAGTCGAGTACATCGGCGTGATCATCGGCCCCGATCTGATCGTGCGAGATGGCGAAGTCGTCACCGTGCCTGAAGCGCGGGACCGTCACGACAAGACGTTGCGCGGCTATAAGACACAGGTGAAGGCCACGCCCGAAAAGGCCAAGGCCTTGGCTGCTCTGATCATCAAGAACACCTACCGTACGCTCATGACGCGTGGCATGAAGGGCTGCTACATCTACTGCAGCGACGCTGAGACGACTGAATACTTTAGATCTCGAATTTCCGGACACTGAAAGCGTTTGCCTGACCCGTATGGAAGCGGGCCACAAATGTCAATCACCCGGAGTGACGTTCACCTCCCCGCCTCTCCCTCCTACGATCCTCCCCAAGCAAAGGGGCCAAGAGGATCGAAATGCCACAGTACTGCGTCAACAAGACCGCACAACTCAATGGCGACCATGAGGTACACGCACAGGGGTGCATTTTTTGGCCGCATCCGGTGAACACGCTGTCGCTCGACTGGCACGAAGACTGCCGTTCGGCGATGCAGACGGCAAGGGCGTTCTACCGGCAGGTCAACGGTTGCCGCTACTGCTCGCCGGCCTGCCACACGGGGCCGCGCGCGTCGAACGACGACATCGGGCAGATCAGCTATCGCGGCGCATCCAAGGAAGATGCGGGGCCGGAATTTCTCTCGGCCCACTCGCTGCGCTTGCGCGAGATCAAGCAGCGCCTGGGCTGCTGAACGCGCCATCGAGATCCCTGATCATGGGATTGACGCATCGCGCGTCAGAAGATCGCCCTCATCCTTTGCGGCAGACCTAGACATCTCAGGTCAACGTCATCGAACCAACCGCCATCCGCGCGACGATCGGCGGCACATCGAGTGACCTGTCCGCGTGCACTCATAGCCTGATTGACGCAGCGACGAGCTCACGTCATATGATGTTTCGCGCTCTCGTTCGAGAGCCGCCACACTAGGGAGTACTTATGTCTTCGAGTGCAGCATCCGTAGCTCAAGCCCAGCATTCCGAGCCCACCGTCACCTTGTATGGCCGTGTCGCAGCTGGATTGGCGGGATACGTCAGCTGGCCTGATCCACCAGATCTTCATTTCTCAATCATCATCGACGACGCCTACAGCGGCATCACCGTCATCGATGGGCAGCCGACGTTCACCGAAGCCGGGGTGGGCAACTTCAAGCTGATCAGGACGAACAAGTACGAGAACTCGCTGCCCGGTGGAGCGAAAGTGCGGATTCCCTTGAATCCTCCAGCAGGCATGAGCCGCCAGGAATTCGCACGCAAGCTGATCGAAAACTCGCAGCGCTTTGCCAGCTACGTGGCCCCTTATTCCGCACCCAAGAACGTGCGTGGCTCGCAGATGCGCTCGGGGGAATACAACAGCAGCTCTTACGTGGCCGGTCTACTCAAGAGCGTGATGGGCTAAGTACCGCTCGTTCCCACACCGGGCTACCAAGCGCCCGGGTGGGAAAGCCCCATGCCGGAGTACTACTACAAAGGGGAGGCGATCCGATGAAGGTCGGCTCTCGACTCGCTCTCAACGTTTTTCTGTGGGCCGCCGCGATTCCCTTGCTCAACCTCGGCGTCACATGGCTCGACCGGCGAGAGATCGTGCCTGTCTCAGGCAGCATTGCCGCAGGATCGCTCGTTTTTCTGCTGGCTTGGGCCGTCGCGATCTATGTGTGGTGCGTACCCCGCGCCGCGGATGGACCGAAGCGGTTCGGCTACTTGCTTGCCTTCTTGTTGGGCATGTCGCTCATAGCCTTCGGCGCAGGATGGTTGGCATTCTGGGCGACGGTCGCGGTGTTCGGCCTCTAGGCGCCTGAGCCCCGCAGCACCTGAGGCGCCACCTCCTGCAGAAGGGATTCAGCGTCGCGCGTGAGGTCCGAGGCGATCCACAACATCATGTCGCGCCGCCTCGGGCCTATCTCCTCGAACCAGTCGCTGCCCATGCCGTAGCAACTGCTCAGCAGCGCATGCAGCTGAGACAACTTGTTCTCGAGTAGATCGAATGCGTCCGGCGTTGTGGGCGGGATGAACGCGGAAGGCGCGGGGGCGCCGGCCATAATCTCTTCAGCCATTTGGTGTGCTGCCTTTCCAAAGTAATGCACGTCACTTGGTTAGACGGCCGGGGTGTTAGCGCACCTCGGCCGTCGCCTTTTGTGCCTCGCCTTCGCGCTTGCCAAGGGAGCTTGCGCGGGGCGTGACCCCTTGGAATGTAGGCAGAGAAGGCGGGCAAGGCCAGCCCTTGGAAGTGAACAATTGTGGGCCGGTCGAATTCAGTGGCACGACCGTGACAAGAACAAGAACGCGCAGGAGCGCGCGGTTGTTGCCAGGTCAGCGGCCCTTGGTGCCGGGCATGGTCCACGCGATCACGGCCTCTTTGCGAAGGATCAAACGCGGCCGCGGTTGCGTTGGATCTGCTTTGGGAATCTGGCCTTCGACGACGACGTTCGAACCGATGCGCGAGAGGATGGTGACGTCCTTGAGTACTCCCGCCGTCGCTTTATCGGGCAAGGCTTCGCAATGCAGTGTGCCCGGTGCCGCGCTCAATGCTTGACAGGTATCAGCTGTGAGGAGCAGGTTGGTGCTGGGGATGTCGCCGATGCCGAGCATCCTCATCGTCGTTGCCGACACCGTCGAATAGCTGCTTGTGAGGAGAGCCAAGACAGCCAAGCTAAAAATCCCTGCGATAGGCCCGACGATCAGCGATACCCGCAGCGGTATCCGCGTCATGAACAAATTGATCGCCCCGATCAGAAGAAGCCAGACCGCAAGAAGAACGATCGTGAGGACCTGCGGATGAGGGCTGTCCACTCCCATGTAAATGGCTGCCTGCAAGACCTGGAAAAGTCCCAGGGTCCACAGGACACTGGACACAAAAAAGGGCCATATCTTCTGAAGTTGCGCACGCCAAGTGAATGGCGTCGCACGGCGTTGAGCGAACCAGATCAAACTGATTCCCAAGATGGGCGCGATCGCCCAACAACCCAGGGAAATCACCCAGATGCTCGGTCTCTTTGCCGGCTCAAGCATCAACGGCGACAAGACCGCAAGGGTGATCGACAAGACAGCAGGTCCGGCCGTAGCCAGCACCGAAGACCAGTTCACCGGGATCTTCGCGTCATCAAGCAGGTAGCGCATGCTCACGCCGGGTAGGACGGTGGCCAGTATCAGCGCGATCAGAGTGCCGATGCCTACAAGAGCTGCGGCAAAAAGCAGTGCCATGGACCCCGCCAGATCGACATCCGGCATGAACCCAATGCGAAGAAAGAACCCCAGAAGAAGCAATCCTCCGAGCGTGAGTGCCGCGGATGTGGCGAGGGCCACTGGATTCCGAACGACGTATTCGGCAAACAAGGACAGGTACTTCGCAAGCCCTTGCTTCGTAAGCGCGTTCCCCGAGGCCTCGTTCAGCCGAATCCGATGAACCAGCTCCTGCTTCGCCTTCACTAACCTCATCCCAATCCCTCCGGAAATTGCGGAAGCTCGCGCAGCGCACGAGTCGCTATCGACCGTCTCCCGGCGGCCGAAAGCTTTGTTTGGAACGAGTGTAGACGCAGCTATTCGTCGTCTACTGCTTGCGCCTCAACCCGGATACCGGTCCTTGAAGCCGCTGCCAGTCGGGTATTTCGTGAAGAACGAGATCTCGCCATGCGTGCCTATCGAGAGATTGAAAACTCCCACGCCCATCTCGCGCAACCCGAGGTCATAGGCGTAAATCCTCTCCTCGACCTCGTCGACGAGCGAGAACACCATGTCCTCGACGATGCCCTCGTATTCGGCGACGAGCGCGAGCAGCTCCGCGGGGAAGTCGTTGCGCAGCAAGCGCCCGCGAAAGAAGAAGTCGATCTTCTCGTCCGGAAGGAATTCGACGGTGGCGTACACCTCGCCGCCGCGGCGCGAAACGATGTGGTCGATCATGTTCATCCTGCGCATCCCTTGAATGCGCTGAGCAGCTTTCCCTTGTTCGCATTGAATCCATCCACGCCCTCGGGATGGATCAGCCTGGCGTGATTCTGTCCCAGCGCGCCCTTGGAAGGGTCGTGAATCACGTCGAAGCCCGTGGCGCGCAGGTCGGCCGCGCCGATCTCGCCCACGCTGGCCGCGGGACGGTTGGGAAAGGCCTTGTTCCAGATGCCCATGGCCTCGTCGGCGCTGTTGGCGCGGATCACCGACACGCCCGGTGGATTGAGCTTGCCCTTGCCGATCGCATCGAGCTCGCGCGCGTTGAAATCGAAGTTGAAGGGGCCGTCGGTGCTCACGCGATACACCTTGGCGGCATCGGGCAGCGGCGAGCCCTTCTCCAGGGTGTTGAGGCCCCAGGGATCGATCCACGCGATGGGGTTCGGCGCATAGGCATGCAGGTTCATGCCACCGGCCAGGCCGATCGGGTCGGGGCCGATGAAGCGGCCGATGTCGGGGTCGTAGTAGCGGAAGGTGTTGTAGTGCAGGCCGGTGTCGCGGTCGAGGTACTGCCCCTGCAGGCGCAGGTTCTGCTCGATGCGCGGCGAATCGTCGTCCCGTGGCATTGCGGACAGCGCCGGCCGGCCATCGAGCGTGGCGAGTTCCCAGTGCTCGGAGACGGTCGCGCCCCAGGTCCGGTAGCTGGCACGCCAGCAGAGGCGGCCCTGCTCGTCGCTCAACTCCTCGGGCCGGCCCGCGGTGTCGGTGTGGAAGTGGCGGATGCGCCCGCCGTGCCGCCCGCCGGCCTCGGGCGGCGATGCCTCCAGGCGCGCGAGCGGCACGTAGCTGCCGGGCTCGTAGACGTAGGCCACGGCCTGCCCGCCACGGCGCTCCTCGATGAGCCGCATGCCCTCCCAGACGAAACGCGTGTGCCCGAAGGCATCGCGCTTGGCCACGCGTCGCCCGAGTGCGTCGTAGTCGAAGCGGGTGGTCTGACTGATCGCCTCGGGCGTGTGCGGTCGCCGCGTCGTGTGCACGGCGGCGAGGCGGTTCTCGTCGTCCCAGTCGAAGCGCTGCTCGGTGTGCCGCCCCGACTTCTTGCAGACCAGGCGGCCGTGGCCGTCATACACGTAGCGATGGGCACCGCTCACGCGCACGAGGTTGTCGCGCAGTTGCGGCGGCGCGAAGGTCGCGGCGGCGTCGAGCAGATTGCCCGCGGGGTCGTAGCCGAAGCGCTCGTGCCGGTCGCCGCGATCGGCGCGATCGGGCTGCTGCGCCGCGCCGACGATGCGCACGCGCTCCTCGATGCGTCCGGTCGCGTCATAGCGGTAGCCGGTCGCGCCTTCTATGGAATGACGGCTGCCGCGCAGCTCGCCCACGGCATCGTGCCGGTACTCCTTCATCAGGCCATCGAGCACACGCGCATCGGCGGTGCCGACACTGTCCATCGCACGCCGCCAATCCTCGTCGGCGGTCGAGAAGGCGCCGGGCAGCGCGCCCGGCCGGCACCACGACGCGCTGCGCCGCCCGAGCGGATCGAGCGCGAAGCGCAGCGACAGCGCACCCTGGCTGCGCGCCACCTCGCGATGCAGGGCGTCGCGCTCGATGTCGCACACGACACGTCGCCGCGCGGGTTCGCCCGCGGACTCGTGCGAGAAGTCGATCCGGTGCAGGTGGCCCGAACCGTAGTGGAGGTAGTCGAGCACGCGTCGCCCGTCGTCCGCACCGCTGGCGCCGCCCGCGCCATCCAGCGCGGGCAGCACGGTGCGCGTGCGGTTGCCGAAGGCATCGTGCTCGTGATGCAGTGCGTGGCGTTCGCCGCTGCGCTCGTCGATGGCGATCTCGCTGACGATGCGGCCGAGGCGGTCGTAGGCCAGGCAGGTGCGATGCAGGGGACGCAGCGTGGCCGATGCGCCCTCGCCCTCCACCACCTCGAGCTTGAGCGCCTCGACCAGCCTGTCGAGCAGGTCGTAGCGGTAGCGATAGCGATGGCTTGCGGTGCGTTTCTCGAGCAGGCGGCCCGCGGCGTCGCGAACCAGCTCGGTGCGAAGCGGCCGCGCGATCCGGCGCGGTTGCGCGGCGGGGTCGAGCGAGAGGTCTTCGTCGCCGATGCCGGGCCAGTGCGTCACCGCCACCACGCGACCGTTGGCGTCGTGTTCGGTCTGCACGCGCGTGCCATCCACGCGACGCTCCTCGACGATGCGGTCGGCCTGGTCGCGCACGAACTCGAAGGCGCGGCCGTTCTCGTTGACCAGGCGCTGCAGTCGCCCGGCGGCGTCGTAGTGCCAGGCGATCTGGCGGCCCTCCGCGTCGCGCCGCAGCATCGGCTCGCCGCGCGAACCGAGCACGAAGTGCGTGCGGCGGCTCAGCGCGTCGGTCGCGGCCACGAGGCGGCCCGCGGCGTCGCGCTCGAAGCCCTGATGGCTGCCGTCGGGCCGCGACACCGACAGCAGCCGGCCCCTGGCATCGTGCGCGAGCAGGGTCCGCTGGCCGAGCGCGTCGGTCACGGCCGCAAGGTAGCCCCAGCCGTCGTAGTCGTAGCGCGTGGTGCTGCCCGAGCAGTCCGTGAAGGCCGCGAGCTGCGCCCGCTCGTTCCAGCGCAGCTTCTGGCTGCCGCCATGGGGGTCGGTGACGCGAACGGGCATGCCGCGTCGGTCGTAGGCGTACTCGGTGACATGCCCCAGCGGATCGGTCTCGCGCACGAGGTTGCCTTCGTCGCTGTAGGCGTAGGTCCAGGCGCTGCCATCCGGCAGGGTCTCGTGCCACGGCAGGCCGAAGTCGGTCCAGCCGGTGCGCCAGGTGCGGCCCAACGCATCGGTGCGGCTGCAGGGAAAACCTTGCGCGTCGTAGTCGCACCGCATGGTCGCGCCATCGGGCTCGGTGAGCGCGGCCAGCAGTCCCAGCTCGTCATAGCGCGCCTGCCAGCGCTGGCCTTGCGCGTTGGTGTGCGAAACGAGCTGGTGCGCGTCGTTCCACTGCCACAGCAGCACGCGCCCGAGGTTGTCGACGACGCGGGTTTCGCCGAAAGCCTGGCCTGCGCGCGGCGGCGCGTAGCTCGCCTCGTAGCGGCGGCCGTCGCTGGTCCAGTGCCGGCGCACGCGAGCCTCGGCATTCACGCCGGTCCACTCGTAGTGGCATTCGAGGCCCGCCGCATCGGCATGGAAGCGCATCAGGCCCTGCCCGTCATAGCCGAAGCGGCGTGTCGCGGCGCCGGCGCGGTCCCTCACCTCGGCCAGCCTGCCTTCGGCATCGTGGCGGTAGGCGACCAGCAGGCCGGGCGTCTCGCCGCGGGCACCCGCCGCCAGGTGCACCGCGCACAGCCGCGCGGCGCCCGTGCGCTCCTCGTGCTCGAGCACGATGCGGCGACCGGTGCCGTCGACGATCTCGGCGAGCCGGCCCGATGCATCGTGGCTCAATGCAATGAAGTTGCCGTTGCGGTCCTCGAGCCTTGCCAGCCTGAGCGTGCAACCCGTCGGCGCATCGGCCGGCGGCGCCTCGAAGATGTAGAACAGCCCGCCGGGCACGTGGATGAAATAGTGGCCGCTCTCGGTTCGGCACAGTTCGACGCCCTCGCACGGGTCATGGCGCCGCGAGCCGGCGGGAATGTCGGGAAGCGGCAACTCGCGACCCTGCCGGTCGACGAGCGTCAGCATCCGCTGCCCGTCATGCCCCTGCCCCAGGCGCAGCAGCATCGAGTACGGCAGGTTCCAGCCCTGCCCCAACGGTCCGTCGTGGCGCAGGTCGCGGCTGTTGTAGAAGCGCTGCCACGCGATCGGTAGCGGGCCCGGCAGGCTGAAATCGAGCTCGCCCTCGCCGCCGAGGAACTTGGCGCCCGTGGCCGCATGCACCGGGTTGCCGAACGAGCTCACCAGGCCATGGATGCCCAGGCCGACGCCGACCGCGCCCTCGATCAGGCAAGGCAATGCCTGGCGGCCCTGGCGCGCGAGCTTCGGCAGGCAGCGCAGGCCGCGATAGATCATGACCACGTTGAACACGGTCACCAGCACCTTCGAGATCAGCGGCACCTCGTCGGCCACCTCGCGCACGCGCGCGGTCGGCCCGCCGATGAAGACGTTGGGCGAGCCTTCGCTGACCTTGGCGCCGCACTCGGTGTGGTCGTCCTTGCGCGAGGCCACGCCGCGGTTGATGAACACGGTCTCGGCGCCCTCGGCCAGCAGGATCTGCGGCGAGTCGCGCGAGCAGCTCACGGTGTCCATCGGAATGTCGGGCGAGGCCCGCGCCGCGCCCACGGCCTTGCCGTTGACGAACACGTCCGACGAGGCGCTGGTGATGGCGCCGGTCACGGTGAGCGTCTCGGGCACCAGCGCATCGGCGATCGATTCGCCGATGCTCGCACCCACGTAGCCGCCGGCCATGCGCGCGCCGACCACCACCGCGCCCGCTACCAGCGGCCCCGCGAGCCCGCCGGTGCCGACCACGGCCGCCACGGCCACGCCGGCCGCGAAGCCCACGGCGATGCCGCCGATCAGCCCGCCGGCGAACTTGGCCCAGAAGCGCGCATGCGCGTTGGTGTGGGCAATGGGGTCGTGCAGGCGCGCTGCGGGTTGGCCGGGCATGGTCGATGGCGAGGCACGCGGGCGCGGTGCCGCGTCAGTCCCTGGGCTGGAAGCTCGCGAGCGTGCGCTGCCACAGCGCGAGCTCGCTCTCGCCGAAGGGCTCGGGGCTGCTCGCGGTGAGGATCAGCACCGCGCGGCCGTCGGGCAGTTGAAAGGCGGCCTGCCGCTGGTGCAGCGCCTGGCCGTTCTGCCTGAAGCGGGTGGCGATCTCGATCGCGGCCAGGCTGCGCATCGCGGGGCCCACGCCGATGGGGTTGCGCGAGGTCTCCTGCAGCTGGCTCACCTGGCGCTTGAGGTCGTTCATCTGGCGCTCGACGAACTGCGCCAGGGTTTCGTGCGCGCGCAAGGCGTCGCGGCTGACGATGAAGGTGACGCCGCTGCCGTCGGGCATGGCGAGCACGTTCATCGAGCGGTCGATGCGGCCGTCGTCGGGGAGGTCGAAGTGGCCTTCTTGGATGTGATAGCGCATGGGCGTCCTGCAGTTCAGTGGGGCGCGAAGACGATGTAGGCCAGGCAGTCGCGGCGGCGTTCCTTGAAGCCGAACGACAGCCGTCCCCATGTCGTCTCGGCGCTGAGGGTGATCGCCTCCTCGGGCGAACGGCCGCGCGGCACGCCGGTGAGCGACAGCAGCTGATGGCGTGCCCTCACCTCCTCGAGCGGGACGCAGCGGCCCTGCAGCTCGATGACGAGAAATCCGGGGTGCCCGGGTTCACGCCGGATCCTCAGGTCGACGCTCGATATCTCGACACCATCGCCGAGGCGGATCGGCCCGCCCTCGAAGAAGCGGAACGGTTCGTCATCGGCCGACGAGGCTTCCGCCAAGTGCCCCGGCAGAAGCCTCGCCACGGCCGGCGCCGAGAACGGAATCTGCGCGGACAAGGCATCGACCATGCTCCACAACGACAACGCAGACGACGGACCGTTCATCGCCGCGCTCACTTCGGGCCCTTCGGATTGCTTTGAGACATGGCCTTCAGGGCCTGGGGGTAGCCCTTGGCGTAGTAGTCGTAGTAGGACTCCTGGGTCGTCGAAGTCTTCCCGGTGCCGTAGATCGTGCCCATGGTCCGGATCGCCGATTCGGTGTCGCCCGTTTTCAAGGCGTTGTCGTAGGCGCCGTTGTAGATGGCCATGTGAATGGGATTGGTCGTCGCCTTGATGTCGTCCGCGCCCATCGCCAGCAGTTCGCGTTGCACCGTGATCTCGTTCATCTGTGCCGCGCCCTCCGACATCAGCATGCTGTCGATGTAGCTCTCCTTTGATTGAAGATCGATTTTTCCCGGATACAGCGCATGCCCGAGCTCGTGGGCGAGGTGCTCGTGGAACATCGCCGGGTTCGTCTTGACGTCGCTGTCAAGCGTGATCCGTTTGGTCTGCAGATTGGTGTGCGAGCCCTTGCCGCTCGGCCCATAGACGATCTTCCAGTTCGCATCCTTCAGCCTCTTCATCTGCTCGGCGAGAACCTTGGACTTGATGGGCGAACCGGAGGTGGCCGCGCTCTGCGGTGTCGCCGGCGCCGCCGCCGCGGGCAAGGTGGGCGCCTGTTCCTCTTCGGTGGCCTCGGGCGGCGCTGCGCCCACCGGCGCCTCGCAGTTCAGAAAGATCTTCCCGCCCCGCTGATCCAGATCCTCCGTGAAGTTCACCAGCCCCTTCACGCCGATGATCCGGATCGTTCCGTCCTCGAGCAGCACGATCGACGACTTGCCGCAGATCAGCGAGATGCTGGTCTTGCCCATCACGAACACGTCCTGGTCCACCGCCTGCACCAGCACCGACTTGCGGCCCACGAGGTTGGCGTTGCTCTCGGTCGAGGTCACCGAGGCATCGGTCTTGGCCACGAGGTTGATCGCGCCCTCGCTCGCATGCGAGACGATGTCGCCGCCCGATACCACGTTGACCTGCCCGCCCTTGGCGATCTGCGTCAGCATGCCGCCCGCCACCAGTTGCGTGAGCTGCGCGCCGGTGGTGAGCGTCATGGCCGACTGCGAGCGCATCGACACGCTCTGGCCCGAGCTCACGACGATGGGCTTGGGGCTGATCATGGTCTGGCCCTCGGGGCTCACGATCGAGACCACGGGCTTGTCGATCCTGCGCGAGAGGTCGAGCATGCGCTGCGCATCGGCCATGGCGGGGTCGGCATCGCCCGAGACGCCGGCCTCGTCGGAAGCATCGCCCCCAGCCAGCGCGCTCACGGCCTGCGCCGCGCCGGCCAGCGACTGCACGCCCTGCACCAGTCCCATGAGCTGCTGGCCCTTGCCCTTGGCCATGGCGCCGACCAGCGCCTTGGTGGCGGCGATGGCCTGGCCGGCCGACTGCATCAGCGCGCCGCTCTGCGCGAGCGCGGCGCCCATGTGCTCGTGGCCGTCGGGGTTGTCGCGCGACACGCGCTGCGTGAAGTCCTGCGTGTAGGTGGTCAGCAGCAGGCCCTTGTCGGCGCGGATCGAACCCCACTCGTTGGTGCGCAGCTCGAAGCCGTAGCTGCGCTGCACCTCCGAGCCCTGGTTCATCAGGTAGCCCATGTGCAGGTGGGTGGCACCATGGTCGGTCGAGAGCTCGATGTGCTCGCTGCCGCGCTGGTCCTCGAAGCGCAGCATGTGCTTGCCGCCGCCGCCCTTGCTCCAGTGCGTCTGGATGCCCGACTGCGTCTTGTGGCGCGGCAGCTCCCAGGCCGGCATCTGCGCGGCGTTGTAGACGCAGCCCGTGACGATCGGGTGGTCGGGATCGCCGTTGAGGAAGTCGACGATCACCTCCTGGCCGATGCGCGGGATCTGCATGCTGCCGTAGCCGCCGCCGGCCCAGGTCTGCGAGACGCGGATCCAGCACGAGGCGTTCTCGTCGCGCTGGCCGTAGCGGTCCCAGTGGAACTGCACCTTGATGCGGCCGTACTCGTCGGTGTAAATCTCCTCGCCCGCGGGGCCCACCACCACCGCGGTCTGAGGGCCGGTGGTGCGCGGGCGCGGTGTGAGGCGCGGCACTCGATACGGCGCGCTGTCGGGCACCACCGCGAAGGCCTGGCGGTAGCTGGTGCTGCTGGTCGATTCGCCGTAGGCAGCACCGGCGGCGGCCACGCGCAGCGCGTTCTCCTGGAAGTCGTGGCTCGCGGCCTCGATCAGGTAGCGGCGGTTGTCCTCGGCATCGGGATGGCGCGCGAGGTCGAACAGGTAGCCGGGCGCGATGTGGCGCAGGTTGCCTTCGGCCTCGATCGATTCGCGTCGGCCGATCTGCTGTTCGAGCCGCAGCCGTGCGTAGTTCTCGCCGTCGCCGAGTTCGGTGTAGCCGCCGGGCCAGTCGTAGATCTCGTAGCTGTCGCGGCTGTGGCCCGCGGGCTGGCGGCGCAGCGTGTCGATCTCGGCGTGAGGCTTCCTGAAGTCGTAGTCGTCGGTCGCGAAATGGCCCGAGGCGATGTCCTCGGCGTGGTGCCAGCTGTCGATGAAGTCCTGCTCGAGGATCTGCGCCGCGAGCACGCCCGCGTGGTAGGGCACCTTCACCGGGCCCGCGGGCAGCGGCGCATGCGAGCCCGGTCCGTCGCACAGCACGAGCTGATGGCTGCCTTTTGCATGCGCGAAGAAGTAGTAGATGCCCTCGGACTCCATGAGCCGGCTCACGAAGTCGAAGTCGGTCTCGCCGTACTGCACGCAGTAGTCCCAGCTGCGGTAGCTGCCGCTCAGGCGCGCGTCGATGCCGAAGCCGTAAGGCGCGAGCACCTCCTGCACGATGTCGGGCACGGTCTTGAACTGGAAGATCTTGAAATCCGAGCGCCGCGTCGCATACCAGAGCCAGGGGCGCAGCACGGCTTCGTAGACGTGCATGTCGCCGTCGTCCTTGCCCACGCGCGCGAAGCGCGTGACCTGCCCGCTGATGAAGCGCTGCCCCACGCCGCCGAGCTCGGTCGCGAGGTTGACCTCGATCGTCATGTCCTCGCCGAGCATCTGCCTGGCCGAGATGCCAGGCAGCTCGCTGACCAGCCGCACGCGCGATTCGAACAGCGTGGAGATGCGCTCCTGCCCCGTCATCGAACGGAACTTGAGGCGCTCGCCCAGGGCACTGTGGGCGATTAAGCTGCGGGTCATGGGGGCGGGGACCTTGCGACAAAGCGAATGCAACGCACAGGCGCACGCGGGCCGGCGCACCTCGCGCGCCGGCCCGCACGCGCGGTGCTCAGGCTTCCCTGTTTTCCTTGATGTTCCAGCCGAGCTGGGTTTCGGCGCCCTTGCCGCCCTTGTCGGTCTGTTCCCAGTACTGCTGCTTGACCTTGGCGGCCTGGAACGCGTACTGCACGAACACCGCGTCGCTGCCCTGCTCGGCCGTGTACTGCACCGAGGTGACCAGCACCTCCTCGAGCGTCACGCGCGTGTATTCGATCTGGCTGCCGCCGGCCTTGCAGACCGAGACCTCGACCTTGCTCAGATGCTTGCCGCTGGCGCAGTTCTTCATGACGGACGGCGCCGCCTTGTCGATGCGCGCGAGCACCTGCAGGTCGTTGAAGCTGGCCTTGCCCACGCCACCGCCGCCACCGCTGACCATGTTGCCGGGCTGGGTCGCGCCCCATGCGAAGGACTTGATGTCCGTCCAGTCCTTGTGGTTCGCGTCCTTCGATTCGCCATTCGCGCCTTCGACGCGCATGAACATGTCTACCGCCATGAGCTGCTCCCGTGTTGCGTTGAAACCGCCCGAACGGTAGGTGAAGCGCGGCGAGCTCGCCAGTGCAGAAGGTCACGGCGAAAAAAGCACTACGCGGCCCGCACCTTAGGAACAATCGGTTCTTTCAGGGCCTCGGCGCACGGGCGCCGAAACAAGGCGACACAAAAAAGCCCGTCATCTCACGATGACGGGCCTTGCCTGGCAGGCGCCACCTATCGTCGCGGCGCTTCCGCGAGCCATCGCGCGACCAGCGCCTGCACCTGCTCGGTCGCCTTGCCGCGCATGAAGTCGAAGCCGCGCGGCACCTCCTCCATCTCGAGCGACACCAGCACCTTCTCGGCACTGTGGTGCGCATAGCGCGCGAGCGAGGCGGCCGGCTGCACCGCGAGCGAAGTGCCCACCACCAGCACGCGCGCGGCGGTGGCGACGTGCATCAGCGCCTCGTCGAAGTGCTGCACCGATTCGCCGAACCACACGATGTCGGGCCGCAGCTGCGTGCCGTCTTCGCACAGCTGGCCCATCTCGATCGCCGTGCCGTCGATGCGGTAGCGATGACGCCGCGCCGAGGTGCCGCGCGCATAGGCGAGCTCGCCGTGGATGTGCAGCACCTGCGTGGAGCCCGCGCGCTCGTGCAGCGCATCGACGTTCTGCGTGACGATGACCACCTCGTAGGCCGGCTCGAGCGAAGCGATGGCCGCGTGCGCCGCATTGGGCTGGGCGGCCCAGGCCTTCTGGCGGCGCTCGTTGTAGAAGGCCTGCACGGTCTCGGGATGGCGCTGCCAGCCCTCGGGACTCGCGAGCTCCTGCCACGGATGGTTGTTCCACAGGCCCTTGGCGTCGCGGAAGGTGGGCAGGCCGCTTTCGGCGCTCACGCCCGAGCCCGAGAGCACGACGATCTTGCGGGGTTGAACGGTGGTTGTCATGAAGAGGACTCCGAAGGGAACAAGAAACCCGGGGCGGCGTCGAACGCACACCCCGACCGACCCCGCCATGCGGGATTCTTTCGAGCGGCGACCGAGCGCCGCGAGAATGCCAGAAGCCCGCCGCGCCCTTTCACGCGACCGCGCGCACGCACCCGACCACGAGCCATGAACAGCACCACCACCTCCAACCGACCGCTGCAGCGCGTCTACCTTCTCGCCGTCGCCCTCGTGGTGTTCCTCGGTTGCTGGGTCGCGCCGATCGACACGCCCGCGCGCGCGCAGGTCGAGGACGGACTCAAGCGCGCCCTGACCACCTTCGCCGCGGCACGCGCGCTCGGCGCGGTGGTCTCGGTGGCGCAGGGCACGCAGGTCGATGCCACCCCCGGCGGTATCGGCGTGAGCCTCGCGCCGGGCCAGGCGCTCAAGCCGCTCAACGAACTGATCGAACAGTTCGCGGCCATCATGCTGGCGGCCAGCGTGTCCTTCGGCATCCAGCTCGTGCTGCTCAAGATCGGCGCGCATGCTTACATGTCGGTGCTGGTCTGCGCGGTGGCGCTGGCATGGATCGCCTGGCGCTGGCACAGCGGCCGTTCGCCGCGCTGGCTGCAGTCGCTGTTGATCGGCCTGCTGCTGGTGCGCTTCGCGGTGCCGCTGTCGGCCATGGCCAACGAGGCGCTGTACCGCGTCTTCATGGCCGACGAGTACCAGTCGGCCCTCGCGCTGATCGAGAAGTCGCCGGCCGCCGTGGTCGACACCGCGCAGGAGGCGCAGCCGAATGCGCAGGAGGGCTGGAAGGAACGCATCGAGCGCTGGCTGCCGAAGCTGCCGAATCTCAAGGCCACCTACGACCAGATCATCCGCTCGGCCTCGGACTGGGCCGAGCGCATCGTGAAGCTGATCGCGCTGTTCGCGCTGCAGACCGTGGTGCTGCCGATCGCGCTGCTGTGGATGGCGTGGCGGGTGGCGCGGGCGCTGGTGCGCGAGCCGGTCTATCGCGCGGCGGGTTGACCGCCCGCTAGTCCACGAGGCCCATCAAGACCGCACGCACCACCGCGGCGGTCTTGTTGGGTGTGCCGAACTTCGTGATGACGTTCTTCACGTGGAAGTTCACTGTGTCGAAGGCGATGTGGAGGATGTCCGAGATCTCCCTGGAGGACTTGCCGTCCGCCAGCCACTTGAGGATCTCGATCTCGCGCTTGGTCAAAAAGATTTCGGGCCCTCTTTCGTCGTGCGATGAAAGCATGCGCGACAGCACGTGGTGGGAGGCACAGACGAGGTAGCGCATGCGCAGTTCCTTGGCCTGCAATTCGCTGCCGGAGATGGACTCCCTCGAGCGCGCCAGGCTCAGCATGCCCACCACGCCATGGGCGTCGAAGTTCGATTGCGCCCATCCCACAGCCAGCCCGAAGGAGCGCGCGCCCTCCCACATCTCTGGCACCCCGGCGAATACGGAGTCGCTCCAGATCAGCGGGTTCTGCGATCGTCGACCGTGCGATACGGTGGGATCGATCGCGAGATAGCCTGCGGATTCGTACTGGTCGCGCCACCCTGCCGGGTAATCGTTGAGCAGCAGGAATTTCGGTCTCGCAATCGGCAACGGCCATCGCAAGCCATACGCGCAATGCTCGAACCCCAGGTTTCTTGCCGCTGCGACGATTTGCGCGAATGCGGCTTCCTTGTCGCGTGCCCGCAGCAGTTCCTCCGAATGCTCTTCAATCCATGGATCCATAGCGATGATATTTATTGGACCGTTTCCTGATGAAATCGAACATCCAAATCTTCATCCTTCGGCTTGTTCAATGCCATGGCAGGGTCACCAAAAGAGAATCGGCTGCAACTTAGTTGCTTATTCGATGGAAACGAGGTCGGCCAAATCGTGGTTTTTTCCCCAACGAAGATGATTTTTCCAGAACCCTCCGCGCTTCTGTCTTGCAAGTCCAGTGAGCCGATTATTTGGGGATAGCGCACCAACAAGAAGCATTCCAAAAAAATGAAACGCAAACAGAAATAATTGTTTTCTGATAATTTCCCAAAAGTGAATTGCCCTTCTTCGGTTCGACGAAAGTCTATGTGACGCATCTTTTGCATACAATATTCATTTGCGACTTTTTTACGGCATCGTAGCTCTAGACAATCACTCTTCGATAAACCGCACATCCGTCACGAATTGCAATCGCCTCCATCCGACGAGGTCGTAAACCACCAATTTTGGTAGTTACGCCCAATTCGCCCCCAAGTTGGAATTGCCCAACTTTTTACGGGGAGCGGATATCGTGGAAATTCTGACTGGAAAACCGGTTGCACTTGCGCCCGATGTCATGGTGGCCATCGCGAGATATCGACACCGGGTCTTCATCGAGAAACTGGGCTGGGAATTGAGCGCTCGCAATGGCTTGGAGCTCGACCAATTCGACCACGCCGAAACCCTCTATGTCGCGGCACGCGACGCTTCAGGCGAGATCGTGGGAACGGCACGCCTGCTGCCGACCGAGCGCCCTTATCTCCTCGGCGAGGTCTTTCCCCAACTGATGGGCGATGCCGAGCCTCCTTGCGATCCGCTGGTGTGGGAACTCTCGCGGTTCGCGGCCGCCGACTTCTTCTCGGGCAACGGCGACGCGCTCTCGCAGTTCTCTTCTCCGGTCGCTGTCGAGTTGCTCGAGGCCGTGCTGACCGAAGCCGCCCGGCACGGCATCCGGCGGCTGATCACCGTGTCGCCGCTGGGCATCGAGCGCCTGCTTCGTCGCTACGGCTTTCAGGCACGGCGCGCCGCGTCACCGCAGCTCGTCGGCGGGCAGCCGGTTTTCGCGTGCTGGATCGAGGTGGGCGCCGGGGCGCGCAAATACCCGGAGTTCACTCCCGCGCGCTCACACGCCTTGCATTCCAGGATCCCGCCGTCCGCCGAGCGCCTGTCGAGGCATCGCTCGACCACCATGCCATAGCCGACCTGCAACACGGTCACATGTCGAGCGCCATGCGCGCGGCGTGAATTCGGAGAGCGTTCACCGGGAAGGCTGGGCGCTTCACATCAGCAAGAAAAGCTTCGTGCACGAGGTGGGAGTGGGTTCATGAACAAGTCGTATCGATCGCTTTGGAATGAAGCGTTGGGAGCGTGGGTGGCGGTGTCGGAGATTTCGTCGGCACGCGGAAAACCCGCGAAAAGCTGCAAGACCTTGGAGTCTGGAGAGACCAATGTCGGACCTGTCGCCAGCCCTTCGATCACGGGCCCGCCTTCGGGATCATCGATGGCGCTGTATGCCGTTGCTCTGACATCCATGCTCATGGCCGATCTTGCGGGTGTGGCGCCGGCTCGTGCGCAGTATTCCAATCCCAACGCCGGCAACAAGGTGACATCGGGCGCGACAGGCCAGCGATTCGGCGACGCATTCGATCCCACGAAGAGCACCTTCAAGGTGTTTCCGTCAGACGGAAAAACGACGGAGTCGAGCGCGCTGGGCGTGGCCCTGGGCAACAACAACACGGCGAACTTCGGCTCTGTCGTCGTCGGCGGCAACAATGTCGCAGGGAATACCAACGCCTCTACTTCCAATGAGAAGCAGAACGCTTTCGCGTTCGGCAACCACAACGCCGCCTTGGGCGCCAACTCCCTGGCCATGGGCCTGGGCAACAATGCCAGCGGGCACTTCTCCATCGCCCTGGGCACCACCAACCTCGCGACTGGCTCTACCTCGATTGCCTTTGGATTTCAGTCGAGCGCGTTGGCCGATCTCGCCATAGCCTTCGGCAATGCTTCGCGAGCCACGAAGTTCGGGGCCATCGCGCTGGGCAACTCCACGAGGGCGACCGGCATGGGCGCCATCGCCATCGGCGGCGGCGACGACGCTGCTTCCGACGGTTACTTCGACCCCACGGGCGCCCGGGCGACCGGCGATCAATCCATCGCTCTGGGGGTTAACGCCAACGCGTCCGCCACCGGCACCGTGGCCACCGGCAATTCATCGAATGCCAGCGGTACGTATGCGGTGGCGATCGGAACCGACGCGAACGCGACCGGAGCCAGCGCCGCAGCGCTCGGACCAGGCGCCGCGGCAACCGCGACCGGATCGACCGCGCTGGGCGACCGCGCCAGTGCCCGCGCGGACGGCGCCAGTGCCATCGGAAGGAATGCCCAGGCGACCAAGGCCAACAGCGTGGCGCTCGGCGCGGACTCGGTGACCCACACGGGCGCATTGAGCAACTACGGCGCCTTCGCCCTGTCGAGCAAGCAGTCCTCGTCGGGCGAGGTGAACGTAGGCAACCGCCAGATCACGGGTGTGGCGGCTGGCAGCGCGGACCAGGACGCCGTCAATGTCCTGCAAGTCAAGACCGTCACCGCTTCGCTGTCGAGCAGCATCAGCACCACGAACAGCAGCATCGGCAATCTGTCGACCTCGATACTGTCGGGGTTGAGCACGGCGACGAGTTCTATCGGCAGCCTGTCGACGTCGACCTCCACGGGTCTGAGCACTGCAACGAGCAGCATCGACAGCCTGTCGACCTCGACGTCAACGGGTTTGAGCACTGCGACGAGTTCGATCGGCAGCTTGTCCACTTCGACCTCCTCGGGCCTCAGCACTGCAACGAGCAGCATCGACAGCCTGTCGACGTCCACGTCGAGCGGACTGAGTACCGCGACGAGCTCGATCGACAGCTTGTCGACCTCGACCTCCACAGGTCTGAGCACGGCGACCAGTGGCATCGATAGCTTGTCGACTTCTACGTCGACCGGCTTGAGCACCGCGACGAGCAGCATCGGCAGCCTCTCGACCTCGACGTCGACTGGCTTGAGCACGGCGACGAGTTCCATAGGCAGCCTGTCCACTTCGACCTCCACGGGCCTCAGCACTGCAACAAGCAGCATCGAGAGCCTGTCGACGTCCACGTCTAGCGGACTGAGTACCGCAACGAGTTCGATCGACAGCCTGTCGACCTCGACCTCCACGGGTCTGAGCTCGGCGACCAGCAGCATCGACAGTCTCTCTACATCCACCTCGAGTGGTTTGAGCACGGCGACGAGCTCCATCGATAGTCTGTCCACGTCGACCTCTACGGGCATGAGCACTGCGACGAGCAGCATCGACAGCCTTTCGACCTCAACGTCGACTGGCTTGAGCACGGCGACAAGTTCCATAGGCAGTCTGTCCACTTCGACTTCCACGGGCCTCAGCACTGCAACCAGCAGCATAGAGAGCCTGTCGACGTCCACGTCTAGCGGACTGAGTACCGCGACCAGTTCGATCGACAGCTTGTCGACCTCGACCTCCACAGGTCTGAGCACGGCGACCAGCGGCATCGATAGCTTGTCAACATCCACGTCGACCGGCTTGAGCACCGCGACCAGTTCGATCGGCAGTCTGTCCACCTCGACCTCGACGGGTCTAAGCACAGCGATCAGCGGTATCGACAGCCTGTCGACCTCGACCTCCACGGGTCTGAGCACGGCGATCAGCGGCCTCGATAGCCTGTCGACTTCGACATCGACTGGCCTGAGCACGGCGACGAGTTCCATCGACAGTCTGTCCACCTCGACCTCTACAGGCCTGAGCACGGCAACCAGCAGCATCGACAGCCTTTCGACCTCGACGTCGACCGGCTTGAGCACCGCGACGAGCTCGATCGGCAGCCTGTCCACTTCGACCTCCACGGGTCTGAGTACAGCAACCAGCAGCATCGACAGTCTCTCTACATCCACCTCGAGTGGCCTGAGCACCGCAACGAGTTCGATCGGCAGCTTGTCGACATCGACCTCCACGGGCCTCAGCACTGCAACGAGCAGCATCGACAGCCTGTCCACATCGACGTCAACCGGTCTCAGCACGGCAGCCAGCGCCATCGGCAGCCTTTCCACCTCGACCTCGACAGGCCTGAGCACCGCAACCAGCAGCATCGACAGCCTGTCCACATCGACCTCCACGGGCCTGAGCACGACCGCCAGCTCGATCGGCAGTCTTTCGATCGGTCTGAGCACCGTCACCAGTGGCATCGGCAGCCTGTCGATCGGCCTGAGCACGACCAACAGCGTCATCGGCAGCCTGTCGACGTCCACCTCGAGCGGATTGAGCACCACCGCGAGCCGTATCGACAGCCTCTCGACCTCCACCTCGAGCAGCCTGAGCACGACCACGAGCCGCATCGACAGCCTGTCGACCTCCACGTCGAGCGGCCTGAGCACGGCGACGAGCAGCATCGCCAGCCTTTCGACCTCCACCTCGACCGGCCTGAGCACCGCCACGAGCAGCATCGACAGCCTCTCGACCGGCCTCAGCACCACGAACAGCCATCTGGGCAGCCTGTCGACGGGACTGAGCACGACCAACAGCCAAGTGGCGAGCCTGTCGACCTCGACCTCCACCGGCCTGAGTACCGCCACCAGCGGCATCCAAAGCCTCTCGAGCGGACTGAGCACGACGAACAGCAACCTCCACAGCCTGTCGACGAGCATCAGCGGCTCGGTCAGCGGCATCGGCAGCCTGTCGACGGGACTGAGCACCGCCAACAGCCGCGTGACCGACATCTACGACAACGGCACGAAGTACTTCCACGCCAACTCGAAGGCCGCCGATTCGCAGGCCATCGGCCAGGAGTCGGTGGCGATCGGGCCGCAGTCGGTGGCCAGGGGCGACAACGCCCTTGCAGCCGGCAACGGCGCGAAGGCGATAGGCAACGGCTCCGTGGCCATGGGCTTCGGCGCGCAGGCCACGGGAGACGGCGCCATCGCGGTCGGTACCGGGGCGCAGTCGAGTGCATCGCAAGGCACCGCCATCGGATTCGGTGCGGTGGCCATGCAGGCCGGTGGCGTGGCACTCGGCGCGGGCTCGGTCGCATCGACGGCCGCAGGCATCGCCGGCTACGTGCCGCCGAGCGCCACCTCGGAGCAGGCCGCGGCCATCCGGGCCACGACGAGCACGCAGGCCGCGGTGTCGGTGGGCGACGCGGCCAAGGGCCGGTTCCGGCAGATCACCGGGGTGGCCGCGGGCACGGCCGACAGCGACGCCACCAACGTGGCGCAACTCAAGGCCACGGCCAACACGGTCAAGGCCGGCAGCGTTCAGTACGCAACCAACCCCGACGGCTCGGTCAACTACAACGAGATCACGCTGGGCGGCGGCCAGGCACCGGGCGGCACGCGCATCGGCAACGTGGCGCCGGGCGTGTTGCCGGGCGATGCGGTGAACCTGCAGCAACTCTCGCAGGTACAGAACCAGGTGAGCGAGACCGCGGGAATCGCCTACAGCGGCGTGGCCATCGCGAGCGCGATGAGCAGCCTGCCCCAGGCCATGACGCCGGGGAAGAATCTGATGTCGCTGGGCGTGGGCTCCTACTCTGGCTATGGCGCGCTGGCCTTCGGCTACTCGTACCGCACCAAGGACGGCAACTGGGTCTACAAGGTCAATGGCGGCTTCAGCGGCAAAAAGACGAGCCTGGGCGTGGGCGTGGGGTACGAGTGGTGATGCGCGCCCGCCGCAAGATGGCTCCCCGAACACGGTTCGAACGTGTGACCTGCGCATTAACAGTGCGCCGCATCTACCAGCTGAGCTACCGGGGAAAAAGAGAATGGCCCCACGTGCACGACTCGAACGTGCAACCCCCTGCTTCGTAGGCAGGTGCTCTGATCCATTGAGCTAACGCGGGATGAGGATGGCGTCTCGTGCGGGATTCGAACCCGCGATTTCCGGAGTGAAAGTCCGGCGTCCTCACCGCTAGACGAACGAGACGCAGAAGGAAAAAGAGGTGGCGCGCGCGGAAGGAATCGAACCTTCAACCGCTGGTTTTGGAGACCAGTGCTCTGCCAGTTGAGCTACACACGCACGATAAGAACGAAGATGGTCTGGGTGGCAGGATTCGAACCTGCAGCCTCCTGCTTCCAGGGCAGGCCGTCTACCTGATTGACATAGGGTCTGTCATCAATCAAACGCCCTCGCGAAGCCCTGTTGCGCGGGGCAGTGCAAGGCGCCCTGAGCGCTGCGTAGCGCGCTACGTAAGCGAAGGGCAACGCCGCAATGCACCGCGCAACAGGGCTTCCCTCCGGGCTGGCCCCGCCATACGGCGGCTACTTTGTCGGCCGGCTTGCCCATGGGCGACCATGGGCTGCGCCGTCCTTCGCGTATCCACCGCATGGCGGGGCCAGCGCGAGGGCGTTTGATTGATGACAGACCCTAAACCCAGAGAAATTTGGTGCCTCGGGGGAGACTCGAACTCCCAGAATTCCGCTTCTAAGGCGGACACGTCTACCAATTGCGTCACCGAGGCTGAATGTGTTTTCTCTTGCTTGCCGAGGCGAGGGGCCGCGCCATCGCGGCCCCGCCTCGGCGTTTCGAATTTTGAAGGAGCGTGCATGAGGCTTATGGCTTCATGCGCTGCAGCACGATCGCTGCATGGGTCAAGGGTTCGGTGATGAGGCGCCAAAGCAAAAAGGCCCGGAACCTTTCGGTGTCCGGGCCTCTTGGTGAAGAGCGCTTGGGAGGTCGTCGCCTAAGCGCGCCCTCCACCCGGATGCAGCCTGTGGTTCTCGTTCAGCCATGCAGCGACCGTGACGGCCAGCAGAGCGCGCACGAGCGGCCGGACCGGAACGGGTCGGAGGCTTTCGATGCAAATGCGGGCTGCGGTGGTCACGATGGGTCCTGTGGTGCTGCGTGTGGAATCGAAAATGCGCAGTCTGCTGCGCGAAGGAGTCGGACTGTAAATAGTCTTTACGCCGCCGTCAACATGCCGGCTGAAAAAATTTTGAAGTAAGGTTGCCCGCATGGCCGCACCCCATCCCACCACCTCCCATCCGCACTACGACCGCCTGATCGCCACCGCGCGCGGCCTGCCGCCGCTGCGCGTGGCGGTGGTGCATCCGGCCAATGCCGTGTCGCTCGAGGCAGCGCTCGCCTCGGCCGCGCTGGGGCTGATCGCGCCCACGCTGGTGGGCCCGCGCGCGAAGATCGAAGCGGCAGCGCACGAGATCGGCATCGACCTCTCGGGCATTGCCATCGTCGATGCGCCGCACAGCCATGCCGCGGCCGACGCGGCCGTGGCGATGGCCCTGCGCGGCGAGGTCGATGCATTGATGAAGGGCAGCCTGCACACCGACGAACTCATGGGCGCGGTGGTGCGCCGCGAAGGCGGCCTGCGCACCTCACGCCGCATCAGCCATTGCTTCGTGATGGACGTGCCCGGCCATGCGCAGCCGCTGGTGATTTCCGATGCCGCGATCAACATCGCGCCCACGCTCGAGGAGAAGGTCGACATCGTGCAGAACGCGATCGACCTCGCGCATGCGCTGCTGATGCCGGCCGTGCGCGTGGCCATCCTCTCGGCCACCGAAACGGTCAATGCCAAGGTGCCCTCCACGCTCGACGCGGCCGTGCTCTGCAAGATGGCCGACCGCGGCCAGATCACGGGCGCGCAGCTCGACGGCCCGCTCGCGATGGACAACGCGATCGATGCCGAGGCCGCGCGCATCAAGGGCATCGTCTCGCCGGTGGCGGGCCGCGCCAACGTGCTGATCGTGCCCGACCTCGATGCCGGCAACATGCTCGCGAAGAGCCTGACCTTCCTCGGCGGCGCCTATGCGGCCGGCATCGTGCTCGGCACCAAGGTGCCGGTGATCCTCACGAGCCGCGCCGATTCGGAAGCGGCACGGCTGGCCTCCTGCGCCGTCGCGTCGATGCTCGCGAAGGCGGGACGCGACCGGCTCATCAAGGCCGTGGGGTAGCCTTCGCCGATGACCATCGCACGCGAAACGCCCGACCAGCCCGAGGTGATCGCCCTGATCGCCGAGCTCGATGCCTACCAGGACAAGCTCTATCCACCCGAAAGCCGGCACCTGCTCGACCTTGCGTCGTTGAAGCAGCCCCATGTGCTGTTCTTCGTCGCGCGCGATGAGGCGGGTCAGGCCATGGGTTGCGGCGCGGTGGTGCTCGGCGCCGCGGAGGGCGAGATCAAGCGCATGTACGTCGCGCCCGATTTTCGGGGCCGGGGCATCGCGCGCCAGTTGCTGCAGGCGCTGGAGTCCGCATCCATCGACGCGGGCTGCAAGCTGCTTCTGCTCGAAACGGGTCCGTTCCAGCCCGAGGCCCTCGCCCTCTATGCCTCGCTTGGCTACGAGCGGCGCGGCCCCTTCGGCGGCTACACCGACGACCCGCTCAGCGTCTTCATGCAGAAGACGCTTTACGCGTAGTTCAGCAGGATCTTCGCGAAGGCCTCGGGCGCGAGCCGCGGAATGTCGTGCGCGCAGTCGAGGCGGTGCGTGATCCATTCGGGGTCCTGCCGCAGCGCTTCGTACAGCGCGATGAACGGGCTGCCTTCCCAGCCGAAGGCGGCCACGTAGGCCTTGCAGCGGACCTGGCGCCAGTCGCCCGTCAACGCGATCGCCTGCAGGAAGGTGGCCATGGGATGGGAACGGCAGCGCTTGTCCAGGTGCCCCGGCGCCGCGCAGCTCAGGCCATCGGCCGCCACGCCTGCGATGAAGCGGTCGCGATAGGCCTGGCTGGTGAGCGACCACACCGAGTCGCCATGCGCGGGCACATAGGCATCGGCATAGACCAGCGCGCCGACGCGCGAGGGCGCCCGGTCCGCCGCGCCCGTGATGACCATGCCCGCATACGAATGGCCGACGAGCACGGCGGGCGCATCGCCTTCGTGCAACGCCTGCACCACCTCGTCGACATGGCTGTCGAGGTTGGCGCCGCGCGCGGGCTCGTCGCCCAGCCCCGACAGCGTGAGCGCGCGCACCTCGTGCCCTTCGCCCGCCAGCAGTTGGCCGACGGCCTCGAAGGCCCAGCCTCCGTGCCAGCCGCCCGGCACCAGAACGAATTTCGCCATTCGACGTGTCCTCCATCGCAGCATGCGTTCGACAGGCTCTCATTGTCGCGTCGCGGCCCCGACCGCACAATGAAGCCGGCTCGCCGTCCACGCCCTCCAGGAGACACACGATGAAGATCCGAGAACTCGCCAGCGGCCTGCAGTTTCCCGAAGGACCGATCGCCCTGCGCGACGGCTCGGTGCTGCTGGTGGAGATCGCGCGCGGCACGCTCACGCGCGTGCGGCCCGATGGCCTGGTGCAGGTGGTGGCCGACCTCGGCGGCGGCCCGAACGGTGCCGCGATCGGCCCCGACGGCGCGGTCTACGTCTGCAACAACGGCGGCTTCAAGTGGCACACCGAGGCCGATGGCAGCGTGCGGCCCGTGGGCCAGGCCGAGGACTACTCGGGCGGGCGCATCGAGCGCGTGAACCTCGCGACCGGCCGCGCGGAGCGGATCTACGACACGGTCGAGGGCGGCGCGCTGTGCGGGCCCAACGACATCGTGTTCGACGCGCATGGCGGCTTCTACTTCACCGACCTCGGCAAGGTGCGCGAGCGCGACATGGACCGCGGCGGCCTGTTCTACGGCCATGCCGACGGCGCCGCCGCGCAGGCGATCGCGCGGCCCGTGATGACGCCCAACGGCATCGCGCTGTCGCCCGATGGCCAGACTCTCTACTACGCCGAAACCGAGGGCGCGCGCGTCTGGGCCTTCGACATCGTGGCGCCGGGTCGCGTGCGCAAGGATGGCTGGCCCTCGCCGCATGGCGGGCGCATGCTCTGCGCCTCGCCGGGCGGGCACTACCAGCGCTTCGACTCGATGGCGGTCGATGCGCTCGGCAATCTCTGCGTGGCGACGCTGCTGCATGGCGGCATCAGCATCGTGGCACCCGACGGCGGCCAGGTCGAGCACCTGCCGCTGCCCGACCGCTACACCACCAACATCTGCTTCGGCGGCCCCGGCCTGCGCACCGCCTTCGTCACGCTGTCGGGCAGCGGGCGGCTGATCGCGATCGACGACTGGCCCACGCCCGGGCTGGCGTTGAACCACGAGGCCTGAACTCCGCGCGCGGCGCGTGCCGCGCAAGCACATTCCCACCGCTCGCGCTTGTACCGAGTTGCTGTTGTCGCGCCCGCGTCAGCACAGCATCTCGGTACAAGCGTGCGCGCACCTGCGTTCCTACGATGCCGGCTCACTCAACAACCAGGTGCGGAGACATGAAACGTCAGGACAGAGGTACGGGGATCAGGTGGCTGGCGGCCCTCGCTTTGAGCGCGGGCCTCGTGGCATGCGGCGGTGGTGGCGGCGGCGGCGGTGGCTTCATACCGCTGCCGCCGGCATCGGGCGGCGGCGGCAATCCACCGCCGCCCGCGGTGGACGCGAACGCCTACGCCGATCCGATCCAGACCGCATCGGGCAAGGTCTCGGGCGAAACGGTCGGCGACGGCGACACGCGGGTGCACCAGTACAAGGGCATCCCCTACGGCGCGCCGCCGGTCGGCAACCTGCGCTGGAAGCCGCCGCAGCCGCCGGCCTCGTGGGACGGCGTCTATGCCGCCACCAGCTACAGCAAGATGGCGCCGCAGCCCTTCCCCGCGTCGCCCGTCTACGACGCCGTGCCCGAGTCGGGCATGGGCGAGGACGTGCTGCGCCTGAACATCACCACGCCCGCGAAGAAGAAGGGCGAGAAGCTGCCGGTGATGGTGCTGTTCCATGGCGGCGGCCTCACCACCGGCTCGGTGAACCGCGCGAGCGACAACCTGCCGAACCTGCCCAATCACGGCGTGGTGTCGGTCACGGTGCAGCACCGCATCGGCGCGCTCGGCTACATGGCGCATCCGACGCTCACGGCCGAGTCGGCCAACAAGTCCTCGGGCAACTACGGCCAGCTCGACCTGGTCGCGGCGCTCAAGTGGGTGCAGGCGAACATCGAGGGCTTCGGCGGCGATCCGGGCAACGTCACCATCTGGGGCCACTCGGGCGGCGGCATGAAGACCAACTGGCTCGTGGCCTCGCCGCTGGCCAAGGGGCTGTTCCACCGTGCCATCGCCGAAGCCGGCTGGACCACCGCCGGCACGCCGCTCGCGCAGACCGAGCAGTACGGCGTGAAGCTGATGGCCAAGGTGGGCGCGGCCACCATCGACGAGCTGCGCAAGAAGCCGTGGCAGGACATCGTCGCGGCCTCGTTCGCGAGCGGCAGCGGCTACACCACGGCCTTCACGGTCGACGACTGGTCGCTGCCCGACACCATCGGCAACCTGATCCTCGACAACAAGCACAGCGACGTGCCCTTCATGGTGGGCAACGGCGGCGCCGAGATCACGGCGGCCAACCCGCTGCGCGGCAACTTCCTCAAGCAGATGGTGAAGGTGCAGAAGTCGCCGATCTACACCTACATCTTCACGCACGTGCCGGTGAACTGGGCCAACGCGGGCGTGACGGCCTACCACGGTCTCGAGGTGTCCTACCAGTACGGCTCGCTCGCCACGGTCGGGCGCATCTACGGCACCTCGCTGCTGCCCGCGAGCCCCGACATCCCGCCCGATCCGGGCGTGAGCGATCGCGACTACAAGCTCAGCGACGAGGTGATGAGCATGTGGACCCGCTTCGCCACAACGGGCGATCCCAACGTCGCCAAGATCGGTGTCACCTGGCCGAAGTACGACGATGCCGACCAGTACCTCGACATCGGCATTCCCTCGATCGTGAAGACCGGCTTCTCGACCGTGACGACGAAGCAGATGCCGCGCTGAACGCGCCGCCATGAAGAAGAAAGCCGCCGCGGGTTTCGCCCCGCGGCGGCTTTTTTGGTGGGCGCGTTCAGGAGAAGAACTTCACCGACTCGCGGTCGCGCGAGTACGACGGGCTCTGCCCGTACCAGTGCCGGTAGAAGTGCGAGAGATGGGCCGAGTCGCTCAGGCCCGCCTCGTGCGCGATGTCGGTGAGCGAGCGGCCTGAGTACAAGAGCTTGCACACGCGCACCTGCTTGCGCCAGCCCTGGTAGGCACGGAACGACAGCCCGAGCGAATCGGAGATCAGGTGCGACATGCGGTACGGCGAAAGCTCGAAGGCACGCGCGAGTTCGACCAGCGTGGCCTCGGGTTCCTCGTCGAGGTAGCGCAGCACCTGCAGCACGCGCGTGTCGATGCGCTGCGTGCACGGCAACTGCTCCACCGCCGTCGAGACCAGGTCGCGAAAGATCTCCTCGGCCTGCGCGGGCTTGCGCGCGCCCTCGTACATGCCCGCGAGAAAGCCGTCGAAGGGCCTGAAGGCCCTGCGCTCGAGCACATGCGCGCCCAGCGGCACGATGCCGCTGAAGGCGCTGAAGAAGGGCGAGGACGGCGGCAGGTTGATGCTCACCAGGCCCGCGTTCGACACGCTCAGCGTGCGCACCGTCTGCGGCGCCACCGCGATCGCGCCGCCCACGAACTGACGCCGCGGCGTGCGCAGCGTGAGCGGCGTGCCGTCGACGGAGAACAGCAGCACCGCATGGGGCCTGGAGGTGGCGGGGAAGTCGTCCTTGCGCGAGGCGTAGACGTAGGAATTCGCACTGAAGAAATACAGGTGGTCGGTCATCGGAGGGGGCAACCTGTCGTTCGGAAAGCAACGCGTGTTTGTGCATCACCACCCGGCATCCGGCCAGCGTGCTAACCCCTAGCGAGCCCGACGACGGGCGCTGGTCCTACGACACGACCTGGTAGTACAGGTTCTGCGGATGCCGTGCCTGCGCGAAGAAGAACCAGCGCTCGGCCAGCAATCCCGGCGCCTGCACCAGCAACGCGAGCAGCCACGGCAGCGCGGCCGCGCTCGCGAGGCCCCAGGCCAGCAGCAGCGCGGGCAGCGCGAAGGCCAGCAGCAGGAAGCCCAGCTTGACCTGGCGCAGCGCGAGCTGCGAGGCGCCATGGAAGAACTCGCGCGTGTTGAACGAGCCCGCCGACATGCCCATCGACTTCTGCACCAGCTTGTGCGTGCGGATGCCGGTGGCCGACTGCAGGGTCGAGCGCGGGCGCAGCCGCGCATTGCGGCGCAGCGTGAACGCGCGCACGGCCCAGGCCACGAGCGTGAAGGCCAGCGCCCACGGGCCGAAGGCCTGCACGAAGCGCGCCTCGCCGGCCACGGCGGCCAGCGCGCAGGCCAGCACCAGGCCCGACGACAGCCCGATCAGCATGAAGTTGGCGATGGTCAGCGGATGCGCCCACTCCTGGATGAAGCGCAGGCAGGCATAGATCATCGCGGTGCAGTACCACAGCGCGATGGCGCCCCCCAGCACCAGCACGGGCAGCAGCACCGACCACGGCGCGGCGACCCCGAGCCGCAGCGCGAGCCACCACAGCGCGACCAGCGCGATGAAGGCCGGCAGCACGATCACCTCGCGCGACATCCACGAGGTGCGCCACATCAGCACCGCGCGCCAGGCGCGCGTCTTGCGGCCCAGGTGCATGAACGAGGCCGCGAGGCCCGCGACCAGCAGCAGCTCGGCCAGCGCCAGCGCGCCGCCGAGGAAGGCCGGCGACAGCCCGAGGCCGAACAGCACCGCCAGCGCGAGCGCGGCCACCAGGCCCTGCGCGGCACCGGCCAGCGTGGTGAAGAAGAGGATCGAGAAGGCGGGATGCATGCGCGCTACTCCGGCGTGCCCTGCGCGGGCGCGGCCATGTTGCGGCGCGGCAGGTAGCGATTGGCGGGGCTGGTTTCCCACTCGGGCATCAGCGGATAGCCGCCGCGCTCGCGGATCGCGCGCGAGACCTCCGAATCGGGGTCCTTCACGTCGCCGAACAGGCGCGCGCCGGTGGGGCAGGCCTTCACGCAGGCGGGCTTGCGGTCTTCCTGGGGCAGCTGCTCGTCGTAGATGCGGTCGACGCACAGCGTGCACTTGGTCATGACCTGGCGCTCCTCGTCGAGCTCGCGCGCGCCGTAGGGACAGGCCCAGGCGCAGTACTTGCAGCCGATGCACTTGTCGTAGTCGACCAGCACGATGCCGTCTTCCTTGCGCTTGTAGCTCGCGCCGGTCGGACAGACCGGCACGCAGGGCGGGTCCTCGCAGTGCAGGCAGCTCTTGGGGAAGTGCACGGTGTCGGTGCCGGGGAACGAACCGGCCTCGTAGGTCTGCACGCGATTGAAGAAGGTGCCCGTGGGGTTGGCGCCGTAGGGCTCGAAGTCCGCGAGCGGGCCCGCGCTGCCCGAGGTGTTCCACTGCTTGCACGAGGTCACGCAGGCATGGCAGCCGACGCAGACGTTGAGGTCGATCACGAGGGCGAGCTGCCTGGCGAGGGTCTCGCCGGGCTCGGCGCGCTGGCTCGTCGCCGCCCCGCCCGTGGAGGCTGGCAGGAATGCACCGGAGGCACCGGCCACTGCCTGGGGCTGCGCGGCCCCCGCCACCAGGTCCTTCAACCACTGCATCATTTCCGCCCCCTCCCCGCAAAGTACGTCAACACCTGCGCCGCCTTGCCCCGCACCCCGGGCGCGCTCGGCATGCTCGCGAACTGCGGATAGCTCTGCTCGGGCTCGCCGGGCTCGGCCGGCCGGATGCGCACGCGCACGTCGTACCAGCCGGCCTGGCCCGTGATCGGATCCGAATTGCTGATGCGCCCGCTGGCCGTGCCCGCGCACGGCAGCTCCTCGCTGATCAGGTGGTTGAGCAGGAAGCCCTTGCGCGCCTCGTCGGCGCCCGGTGCGAGCTGCCACGCGCCGTCGGCCTTGCCGATGGCATTCCAGGTCCACACCGTGCCGGGCTCCACCGCCTCGCTGTAGCGCAGCATGCAGCGCACCTTGCCCCACTGGCTCTCGACCCAGCACCAGCCGCCATCGGCAATGCCCGCGGCTTCGGCCGTCACGGGATTCACGTGCAGGTAGTTGTGGCTGTGGATCTGCCGCAGCCACGCGTTCTGCGAATCCCACGAGTGGTACATCGCCATCGGCCGCTGCGTGAGCGCATTGAGCGGATAGGCCGCGGTGTCGGTCGCGGCCTCCTCGAGCGGCGCATACCAGAAGGGCAGCGGATCGAAGTAGGTGGCGATGCGCTCGCGCAGGCCCTCGGGCGGCTGACGGCCCGGGCTCTTGCCCTGCGCGGCGAGGCGGAAGCTCTGCAGCGTGTCGGAGTACAGCGCGAGCTGCACCGGGTCGTTGCGCTGGCGCCAGCCCTTGTCCTTCGCGAAGTCGAGGTACTCGCGGTTCCAGTTGCGCATGTAGTGCATGGTCTCGGGCATGTGGTACTGGAACACGCAGTTGTTCTGCGCATAGGCCTCCCACTGCTTCGGATTGGGCTCGCCGCGCAGGTGCTCGGTGCCGTCCTTGCCGCGCCATCCCATCAGGAAGCCGATGCCCGGCTGCGGCTGGAAGTTGACGACGAAGTCGGGATAGTCGGCGTACTTGCGGCCACCCTCGGCCGTGGTGAAGGCGGGAAACTTCAGCCGCGAGGCCAGCTCGATCAGCACCTCCTGGAACGGCCTGCACTGCCCCGCGGGCGGCACCACCGGAATGCGCACCGAATCCACCGGCCCGTCGAACTCCGAGATCGGCCGGTCGAGCATGCTCATCGCGTCGTGGCGCTCGAGGTAGGTGGTGTCGGGCAGCACCAGGTCGGCGAAGGCCACGGTCTCGCTCTGGAAGGCGTCGCACACCACCAGGAACGGGATCATGTACTCGCCCTGCTCGTCCTTGCGGTTGAGCATCTCGCGCACGGCCATCGTGTTCATGCTCGAGTTCCAGGCCATGTTGGCCATGAAGATCAGCAGCGTGTCGATGCGGTAGGGATCGCCCTTCACCGCGTTGGTGATGACGTTGTGCATCAGCCCGTGGGCCGACAGCGGATGCTCCCACGAGAAGGCATGGTCGATGCGGATCGGCGAACCGTCGGGGTTGATCGCGAGCTCGTCGGGGCTGGCCGGGAAGCCCAGCGGCGCCGCATTGAGCGGCGTGTTCGGCTGGATCATCCCGGGGTCGTTGAAGGCCCGGTAGTTGGGCACGATGTGGCGCGGGTACGGCGCCTTGTGGCGAAAGCCGCCGGGCGCGTCGATGGTGCCGAGCACGCTCATGAGGATCGCGAGCGCGCGCACGGTCTGGAAGCCGTTCGAATGCGCCGCCAGCCCGCGCATCGCATGGAAGGCCACGGGCCGCGCCTGCGTGGTCTCGTGCCGCTTGCCCCAGGCATCGGTCCAGGCGATCGGCAGCTCGAAGGCCTGGCGCAGCGCGGTCTCGCCCATCTCGCGCGCGAGCTTGCGGATGCGCGCCGCATCGATGCCGGTGATGGCCTGCGCCCATTCGGGCGTGCAGCTCGCGACGCGCTCGCGCAGCAGCTGGAACGAGGGCGCGACGCGCGTGCCGTCGGCCAGCGTGTAGTGGCCCTCGAGCGCCGGGTCGCAGCCGTCCGCGATGCCCTCGGGGTAGGCCGGCTTCACGCTGCCGCTGGCCTTGTCCCACACCAGCTTGTTGTGCGGGTTGCGGCCGTCGCCCGGCGGGCCGCGCTCGGGGTCGAAGGCGAACAGGCCCTCGCGCTCGCAGTCGTCGAGCACCACCAGCTGCGGCGCGTTGGTGAAGCGCTTGAGGAAGGCATGGTCGATCAGCTCGCTCGCGATCAGCTCGTGCAGCAGCGCCATCAGCAGCGCGCCGTCGGTGCCGGGCTTGATCGGAATCCATTCGTCGGCGATGGCCGAGTAGCCGGTGCGCACCGGGTTGATCGAGATGAAGCGCCCGCCATCGCGCTTGAACTTGCTGATGGCGATCTTCATCGGGTTGCTGTGGTGGTCCTCGGCGGTGCCGATCATCACGAACAGCCTGGCGCGCTCGAGGTCGGGGCCGCCGAATTCCCAGAAGCTGCCGCCGATGGTGTAGATCATGCCCGCGGCCATGTTGACCGAGCAGAAGCCGCCGTGCGCCGCGTAGTTGGGCGTGCCGAACTGGCGCGCGAACAGGCCGGTGAGCGCCTGCATCTGGTCGCGGCCGGTGAACAGCGCGAACTTCTTCGGATCGGTGGCACGGATCTTCGCGAGCCGCTCGGTCAGGATCTCGAAGGCGCGGTCCCAGCCGATCGGCTCGAACTCGCCGGCGCCGCGTTCGCTGCCGGGCTTGCGCAGCAGCGGCTGCGTGAGCCGCGCGGGCGACACCTGCTTCATGATCCCCGAGGAACCCTTGGCGCAGATCACGCCCTTGTTGAGCGGATGGTCGGGGTTGCCGTCGATGTAGCGCACCTCGGGCCCGTTCTCGCCCTCTCGCAGGTGCACGCGGATGCCGCAGCGGCAGGCGCACATGTAGCAGGTGGTGGTCTTGACCTCGGTCCGGTCGGTCGGCGTGGGCGCCGCCAGCGGGTCGTGCACGGGCTCGCGGGACAGGAAACTGAACACTGGCGGTCCTTTGTTTTCAAGCGTGGCCCGGTCGATGGTAGGCAGCATCGATCGAACGGAAAAGCGCAGAATATTGCTCACGATGACCGGAAAATCAGATCAGCACTCCTCGACCCGCCTGCGCCTCAACCTGCGCCAGCTCGAGGTCTTCGTGGCCACCGCGCGCGGCGGCAGCACGCGTGCCGCGGCCGATCGCATCGCACGTTCGCAATCGGCCGCCAGCAGCGCGCTGGCCGACCTCGAGGGCTCGGTCGGCGCCCTGCTGTTCGACCGCATCGGCCGCCGGCTGGTGCTCAACGAGAACGGCCGCGCGCTGCTGCCCAAGGCCCAGGCGCTGCTCGACCAGGCGGCGGAGGTGCAGGCCCTGTTCAGCGGCGAGCATGCGGCGCCGCTGCGCGTGGCGGCCAGCTTCACCATCGGCGAGTACCTGCTGCCCGAGCGCGTGTCGGCCTGGACCGCGCTGCATCCGCAGAGCCAGGTGCACCTGCACATCGCCAACACGCGCGACGTGATCGACGCGGTGGCGGGCTTCGATGTCGATGTCGGCTTCATCGAGGGGCCGCAGACCCATCCCGACCTGGTGGTGCGCGCCTGGCGCACCGACGAGCTCGTGATCGTGGCCGCGCCCGGCCATGCGCTGGCCGGCCGCGTTGCCACGCACCGGCAGCTGTCACAGGCCACCTGGGTGCTGCGCGAGCACGGCTCGGGCACGCGCCAGGTCACCGACGCCTGGCTGATCCAGAACCTCGAGCAGGTGCAGGTGGGTTTCGAGCTCGGCAGCACCGAGGCCATCAAGCGCGTGGTGGCCTCGGGCACGGGGCTGGCGTGCCTCTCGCGCTACACGGTGGCGCAGGCGCTGGAGGACGGGCACCTGATCGAGCTGCGCACGAGGCTGCCCGCGGGCACGCGCCGGCTCGCGACCGTGATGCACCGCGACAAGCTGCTGGGCCGCGCGACTGCGGACTTCCTGCGCCATTGCGGCGCGAGCGTGCCGCGCGGGGCGGTGGTGCCGCTGCCGGCTTAGGCGAGCACACGCGCCGTGTGGCGCGCAATCACCGCTTCCTCGTCGGTGCGCAGCACCCACGCGCCGACGCGACTGCTACCCGTCGAGATCCGCGCCTGCCCCCCGGCATTGGCGCCAGCATCGAGCTCCACCCCCATCCAGGCGCAGTCCTCGAGCACCCGCGCGCGCAACCCGGCACCGTTCTCGCCGATGCCGCCCGTGAACACGATCGCATCGACACCGCGCAGGGCCGCCGCGAGGCTGCCCATGTGCTGCACCACCTGCTCGACGAAATGGTCGATGGCCTCGGCGGCCGCGGGTGCGTCCGATGCTTCGAGCGCGCGCATGTCGCTCGACACGCCCGAGAGCCCGAGCAGGCCCGATTCGCGGAACAGCAGCTTCTCGACCGCGTCGGCCGACATGCCGCGCGAGCGCATCAGGTAGAGCACCACGGCCGCATCGAGCCGGCCGCAGCGCGTTCCCATGGTGAGGCCGTCGAGCGGCGAGAAGCTCATGGTGGTGGCGACCGACCGCCCCTGCGCGATGGCGCACATCGAGGCGCCATTGCCCAGGTGCGCGACGATCACGCGGCCGTTCGCGGCCTCGGGTGCCTGCCGCGCGAGCTGGTGCGCGATCGATTCGTACGAGAGCCCGTGGAAGCCGTAGCGCCGCACGCCCGCGTCGTGCAGTTCGCACGGCAACGCGAAGCGGCGGTTGAGTTCGGGCTGCACCGCATGGAAGCCGGTGTCGAAGCAGGCCACCTGCGGCACGCCGGCGAAGGCCTGCATCGCGGCACGCACGCCCGCGAGGTTGTGCGGCTGGTGCAGCGGCGCGAGCGGCTCGAGCGCGGCCAGGTCATGGAGCACGGCGTCGTCGATGCGCACCGGCGCCACGAAGCCCATGCCGCCATGCACGATGCGATGGCCCACGCCCGCGATGCGGCCGGCGCCACCCTGTTGCGCATGCCAGTCGAGCAGCGCGGCCAGTGCGCCGCGGTGCGAGCGCGCATCGCCTTCGAGCTTCGCGTCGTGCAGGGTGCGGCCCTGCGCATCGCGGATGCGCAGCCGCGCGTCGAGGCCCGCGCCCAGGCCATCGGCCTGGCCCGACCAGTGCGCGGCGGGCAGGCTGCCGTCGGCGCCGACCGCGTCGAACAGCGCGACCTTGATCGACGACGAGCCCGCGTTGAGCGTGAGCAGCTGGTCGGTCATGCGCGGCGCCGTCCGATCAGACGTAGTCCTTGTACTTGTCGAGGAAGCGCACGGGCTTCGACAACGCATCGCGGCGGAACGGATCGCCGAGTTCGCGCGTGCACATGATCTCGATCACGCAGGTCTTGCGCTGGTTCATCTGCAGGTCGATGGCCTTCTTGAGCGCCGGGCCCACGTCCTCGAGCCGGTCGACCACGATGCCCTCGGCGCCCATGGCCTTGGCGATGCCCGCGAAGCTCTCGCTCTCGAGTTCGCCCGCGACGAAGCGGCGGTTGTAGAAGTCGACCTGGTTCTTCTTCTCGGCGCCCCACTGGCGGTTGTGGAACACGACCGCGGTCACGGGAATGTCGTGCCGCACGGCGGTCATGATCTCGACCATGCTCATGCCCCAGGCGCCGTCGCCCGCATAGGCCACGGCCGGACGGTCGGGCGCGGCGCACTTGGCGCCGATCATGGTGGGCAGCGAATAGCCGCAGTTGCCGAAGCTCATCGGCGCGAAGAAGGAGCGCGGCTCCTCGAAGCGCAGGTAGCTGTTCGACACGGCATTGATGTTGCCGATGTCGGTCGAGACCATCACGCGCGGCGGCATCGCCTTCTCGAGTTCGCGCAGCACCTGGCGCGGGTGCAGGTAGGTGCCGCCGGTGGGCGTCTTCTCGCCCTTGGCTTCCTCGATGACGTCGAGGCTGAACTGGTCGCGCTCGTGGGTCCAGGCGTCGAGCTCCTTCTCCCAGGCCTCCTTCTCGGCCTTGATCTTCGCGGCGCGCTCGGCCTTGGTGGCGTCGCAGGCCAGGGTCTTGGCCGCAAGGCGCTCGAGCAGGGCCTTGGCCGTGGCCTTGGCATCGCCGTGGATGCCGACGGTGATCTTCTTCACCAGGCCCAGGTTGGTGTGGTCGGCCTCGACCTGGATGATCTTCGCCTCCTTGGGCCAGTAGTCCATGCCGTGCTGCGGCAGGGTGCCGAAGGGGCCCATGCGCGAACCGAGCGCGAGCACCACGTCGGCCTGCGCGATCAGCTTCATCGCGGCCTTGCTGCCCTGGTAGCCCAGCGGGCCGGCCCACAGCGGATGGCTCGCGGGGAAGGAGTCGTTGCGCAGGTAGCCGTTGGCCACCGGCGCGCCCAGGCGCTCGGCGAGCGCCTTGCACTCTTCCACGGCATCGCCCATGACCACGCCGCCGCCCGAGAGGATGACGGGGAATTTCGCGCTGGCCAGCAGCTCGACCGCGGCGTTGAGGCTGTTCTCGCCGCCGGCGCCGCGCTCCACGCGCATCGGCTTCGGAATCTCGGTCGTGATCTCGCCGTAGAAGTAGTCGCGCGGGATGTTGAGCTGGGTCGGGCCCATCTCGGAGATGGCGCGGTCGAAGCAGCGCGCGGTGTACTCGGCCATGCGCTTGGGGTTGTTCACATGGCCCTGGTACTTGGTGAACTCCTGGAACATCGGCAGCTGGTTGGCCTCCTGGAAGCCGCCCAGGCCCATGCCCATGGTGCCGGTCTCGGGCGTGATCATCACCACCGGGCTGTGCGCCCAGTAGGCGGCCGCGATCGCGGTCACGCAGTTGCTGATGCCGGGGCCGTTCTGGCCGATCACCACGCCGTGGCGGCCCGACACGCGGGCATAGCCGTCGGCCATGTGGGCCGCGCCCTGCTCGTGCACCACGGGCACGAGGCGGATGCCGGCGGGCGCGAAGATGTCCATCGCGTCCATGAAGGCCGAGCCCATGATGCCGAAGATGTCGGTCACGCCATTGGCGACCATGGTCTCGACGAAGGCCTCGGAGGGCGTCATCTTCTGCACGCCGGTGACGGCTTCGCGGGTGGGTTGCTTGCTCATGGGTCGGTGTCTCCTGCGGATGAAGGGCTGGACGGCGGACTGCAAAAAGCCGGAACGGGAAGTTCCGTATTTCGGGGTTGGCGAATCGGGCGGACTATAGGACGGGTGCCGGGCGGCGTCAAACAAATTCCGAAAATCGGTACGTAATGTTCTATTTTTTGCAAAAGGACTATGATCCGCCGCCATGAAGATCGTCAAGTCGCTTCCGCCCGCCACCGAAGCCACGGGCGCCGACACCCCGGCGATGCGGCTGTTCGCGCTGCTCGAGGTGATCGCCGCCAAGGACCAGCGCTACTCGCTGCAGGGCCTGGTGGAGGAGACCGGCCTGCCCAAGCCCACGCTGCACCGCATGCTGCAGCAGATGGAGGGCGCGGGCCTCTTGCAGCGCGAGGGCGACGGGCGCCACTACGGCATGGGCACGCGGCTGCGCCGGCTGGCCGAGAACCTGCTGTTCAACGACAGCCTGCACGGCGCGCGCCACACGGTGCTGCGCCGGCTGGTCGAGGAAATCGGCGAAAGCTGCAACCTCACGGCCCTCTCGGGCAGCGAGGTGGTCTACCTCGACCGCGTGGAGACCGCGGCGCCGCTGCGCTTCTACCTGCACCCGGGCTCGCGCGTGCCGGTGCACTGCTCGGCCAGCGGCAAGATGTTCCTCGCGCAGATGGGCCAGGCGCAGCGCCGCCGGCTGCTGGCGAATGCCTCGCTCGAGGCCTACACGGCGAGCACGCTGACCGATGCCGCGGCGCTCGAGGCCGAGATCCAGCGCGTGCGCAAGAACGGCTTCGCGATCGACAACGAGGAGTTCCTGCCCGGCCTGCTGTGCATCGCCGCGCTGGTGCCGGCCACGGGCGAGAGTCCGTCGAACCTCTGCATCGCGGTGCAGGCGCCCGTGATGCGGCTCGACATCGCGAAGGCGAAGACGCTGCTGCCGGCGCTGCAGCGCGCGGCGCTGGCGCTGAGCCGCATCGATGCCGATGCGGCGCCCGCGCGCCGTGCGCAGGCCTGACACCCCCACACCCACCCGCCCCATGAACGATATCGCCGCCCTCCAACCCACGCGCCTCGTCGGCGTGCGCGAGACCTTCGGCATCGACGCCGACCTGCAGGTGCCCGCCTTCGCCGAACGCGACGCGCACGTGCCCGAGATCGACGCGGTCTACCGCTTCAACCCCGACGTGACGCTCGCGATCCTCGCGGGCTTCATGCGCGACCGGCGCGTGATGGTGCAGGGGCTGCACGGCACCGGCAAGTCGACCCACATCGAGCAGGTGGCGGCGCGGCTGAACTGGCCCTGCGTGCGGCTCAACCTCGACGGCCACATCAGCCGGCTCGACCTGGTCGGCAAGGACGCGGTGGTGCTGCGCGACGGCAAGCAGGTCACCGAGTTCCAGGAAGGCATGGTGCCCTGGGCGCTGCAGCGGCCGGTGGCGCTGATCTTCGACGAATACGACGCGGGCCGGCCCGACGTGATGTTCGTGATCCAGCGCATCCTCGAGCGCGACGGCCAGTTCACGCTGCTCGACCAGAACAAGGTGCTGCGCCCGCATCCCTTCTTCCGGCTGTTCGCCACCGCCAACACGGTCGGCCTGGGCAACCTCAACGGCCTGTATCACGGCGCGCAGCGGCTCAACCATGCGCAGATCGACCGCTGGAACATCGTCGCCTCGCTCGACTACCTGCCCACGGCCGAGGAGATCGCGATCGTGCAGGCGCGCGTGCCCTCGCTGGCCGACGCGGCGGGCCGCGCCACGGTCGCGGCGATGGTGGCGGTGGCCGACCTCACGCGCAAGGGCTTCGCGGCCGGCGACCTGTCGACGCTGATGTCGCCGCGCACCGTGATCACCTGGGCCGAGAACCTCGAGATCTTCAAGGACGTGGCACTGGCCTTCCGCCTCTCGTTCGTCAACAAGTGCGACGAGGCCGAGCGGCCGCTGGTGGCCGAGTACTTCCAGCGCTGCTTCGACCGCGAGCTCGCGGAATCGCACCGGCTCGCGGACGGCTGAGCGCGGCGCGCCATGACGCAGCAGGACATCCGCAAGGTTCGGCAGGAGGAACGCGTCGCCGAACTCTGCGCGGGCGTGGTGCGCGCCTTCAGCGGCGAGCGCGACCTGCACTTCCGCGGCCGGCGCCTGCACCGCGGCCGCATGCCGCTGCCGTGGTTCGCGCCGCACCTGCATCCCTCGCCCGAGACCGACGACTTCGAATCGTTCCGCGGCGTGGCCGATGGCCTCGCGCTACGCATCGCCGGCTCCGATGCCACGCTGCACCGCACGCTGCAGCCCGAGGAGCCGGTGGAGCGCATGCTGTTCGAGATGCTCGAGCAGTTCCGCGCCGAGGCGCTGGTGCCCAAGGCCATGGCCGGCATGCGGCGCAACCTGCGCCATCGCCACGAACAGTGGTCGCTGGCCTTCCACCACTCGGGCCTGACCGAGACCGCGCGCGGCCTGCTGCTGTACGCGGTGGCGCAGATCTGCCGTGCGCGCGTGAGCGGCGAGCAGGTGGTCGAGGAAACCGAGGACATGCTCGAGGCCACGCGCTTCGCGCTGGCGCCGCGCATCGGCCATGCGCTGGGCGGGCTGCGGCGCGATCGCTTCGACCAGGCCGCGTATGCCGTGCATGCGCTGGCGATCGCGCGCACGGTCGCCACGATGCTGCATGAAGCCGGCGGCGATGACGAAGCACCCGATGCGCGCCAGAACGACACCGACGACAAGCGCAGCGTGTTCAGCCTGGTCGCAGAGATGGACCGCGAGATCGTCGAGCAGCATGTCAGCGCGCAGTCCGGGCGCAGCCGGCTGCTCGAGGAGGCCGGCGCCGCCTACCGCGTGTTCACCACCGAATACGACCGCGAGCACGAGGCCGCCACGCTGGTGCGCCGCGAGCTGCTGGCCGAGCTGCGCGAACGGCTCGACCGCCGCATCGCGGCGCAGGGCGTGAACCTGGCGCGGCTCGCGCGCGAACTGCGCGCGCTGCTGGCCGTGCCCGAGCGCGACGGCTGGGACGGCGGCCAGGAGGAAGGCCGCATCGACGGCCGCCGGCTCGCCCGGCTCGTGGCCTCGCCGGCCGAGCGGCGGCTGTTCCGCGTCGAGCGCGAGGAGCCGTTGGCCGATTGCGTGGTCAGCTTCCTCATCGATTGCTCGGGCTCGATGAAGGAGCATGCCGAATCGGTCGCGATGCTGGTCGACGTGCTCGCGCGCGCCCTCGAGCAGGCCGGCGTGGCCAGCGAGGTGCTGGGCTTCACCACCGGCGCCTGGAACGGCGGCCGCGCGCAGCGAGACTGGCTGCGCGCGGGCCGGCCCGCGCACCCGGGCCGGCTCAACGAGCGCTGCCACCTGGTGTTCAAGGCCGCGGGCACGCCCTGGCGCCGCGCGCGCGCGCCGATGGCCGCGCTGCTGCGGCCCGAGCTGTTCCGCGAGGGCATCGACGGCGAGGCCGTGGACTGGGCCTGCACGCGGCTGCGCGCGCGCGGCGAGGAGCGCAAGCTGCTGCTCGTGATCTCCGACGGCTCGCCGATGGACAGCGCGACCCATCTCGCCAACGATCCGCACTACCTCGACCACCACCTGCGCGAGGTGCTGGCGCGCCAGGAGCAGCAGCGCGACATCGCGATCGCGGGCATCGGCGTGGGGCTGGACCTGAGCCCCTACTACAGCCACAGCCACGTGCTGGACCTCGCGGCCTCGACGGGCAATGCGATCTTCCGCGAGGTGATCGGGTTGATGGCGGGGCGGCATAGGCACTGAATACAGGAGCGGACTTCCGGACGCAGAGGACGCGAAGGTTTCGCAAAGGACGCGAAAGGGAAAACCAGATTTCTTCTTGAGTTCCTTTTGCGTCTTTCGCGAAACCTTCGCGTCCTCTGCGTCCGGCTACCCGCATTCGACAGCCTCCCAGAGCCCATGTCAGCCGAAAGTGTCGCGTTGACAAGCGTCATCGGCGTTTGTACATTGAGTTTCAATTATCCGAACGCTGTTCCAACATTTGGAACACGCAAAAAGTCGGACGAACGGAGACGCATGGATTCCACGCTCGCCAAAGGCCTCGCCGTCATGGAATGGATGGCGCGCCAGGCACGCGCCTGCCGCGTGACCGACGTTGCCAATGCCTTCGGCATGGCGCGCAGCAATGCCCATCGCACGCTGCAGACGCTGGTGGAATGCGGCTGGGCGGTGCAGGACGCCGACACCAGTGCCTACCGGCCGAGCCTGCGGCTGTTCGAGCTCGGCGCGATGGTCTCCGAGGCGGCCGACATCGGCGCGCTGCTGCGCCCGCACCTCGCGGCACTGGCGCAGGCCAGCGGCGAGACCATCCATCTCGCGGTGCTCGACGGCGCCGAGATCGTCTACCTCGACAAGTTCGACAGCCCGCTGCCCGTGGCCGCCTATTCGCGCATCGGCGGCCGCGCGCCGGCCTGCTGCGTGGCCTCGGGCAAGGCGATGCTGGCGGCCGCGCGGCTCGACGCCGCCGCGCTGCGGGCGCTGTTCGGCACGCTGCAGCCCCACACGCCGCACAGCATCGTCGACTTCGATGCGCTGCAGGCCGAGCTGGAGCGCAGCCGCGCGCGCGGCTATGCCGAGAACCGCGAGGAATGGCGCCTGGGCGTCTGCGGCCTCGGCGTGCCGGTGTTCGACGCGCGCGGCACGGCCGTGGCCGCCGTCGGCATGAGCGTGCCCTCCATCCGCTTCGCGCGCACCCAGGCGCGCGAACTCTCCGAACGCATCATGGCCTGCGCGCGCGACGCCAGCGCCACGCTGGGCTACCGCCCCGCCACCGCCCCCGCCACCACAACGAGAAGGAGACCCGCATGAGACTGTCCTTGTTCGCCCCCTGGTTGCGCGCGGGGCTGCTGGCCGCCGCGACGCTGGCATCGCCGCTGGCCGCGTTCGCGCAGAGCGGGAGCGACTACCCCAGCAAGCCGATCAAGCTGATCGTGCCCTACCCGCCCGGCGGCGGCACCGACGTGATCGCGCGCATCGTGCAGGAGCGCTTCCAGGCGCTGCTGGGCCAGCCGGTCGTGATCGACAACCGCGGCGGCGCGGCCGGCTCGATCGGCACCGAACTCGTCGCCAAGTCGCCGGCCGACGGCTACACGGTGCTGTTCACGCTGTCCTCGCACACCATCAACCCCGCGATCTACGCCAAGCTCTCGTTCGACACCGCGAAGGACTTCGCACCCGTGGGCCTGGTGGCCTCGCTGCCGCAGATCCTGGTGGCGAATCCGCAGTTCCCGGCCAGCACGGTGGCCGAGCTGGTCGCGCTGGCCAAGGCCAGGCCCGACAGCATCTCCTTCGCCTCGGTGGGCAACGGCTCGCCCGGCCACCTCGCGGGCGAGCTGCTGAAGCTGCGCACCGGCACGCAGATGACGCACGTGCCCTACCGCGGTGGCGGCCCGGCGGTCGTCGACGTGATGGGCGGGCAGGTGCCGCTCTTGTGGGTGTCCATTCCCGCCGCGGCGCAGTTCGTGAAGGCCGGCAAGCTCAAGGCGCTGGCCGTGTCGACCACCAAGCGCAGCGCCGCCTTTCCCGAGGTGCCGACGATGCAGGAGGCCGGCGTCCCCGACTTCGACGTCGACTCCTGGTACGCGGTGTTCGTGCCCGCGAAGACGCCGCAACCCGCGATCGACCGGCTCAACCGCGTGATCAACACGGTGGTGAAGGAACCCGACATCCGCGACAAGCTGCTGGCCCAGGGCAGCGAAGGCGTGGGCGGCACGCCCGAGCAGCTCGGCAAGGTGGTCTCCACGGAACTCGTGCGCTGGAGCAAGCTCGCCAAGGAAGCGAACATCCGCGTCGACTAGTTTTTCTTCTTCATGCCATGAATCCCTCCGCATCCTCCTCAGAAGCCTCCAGCCCCATCGTCGACCTCGTGGCACGTGCCCGCGCGGCACAGCGCATCTACGAGACCTGGTCGCAGGCCCAGGTCGACATGGCGGTGACGGCCGCCGGCTGGGCCATCATCGAACCCGCGCGCAACCGCGAGCTGGCCGAGCTGGCGGTGGCCGACACGGGCGTGGGCAACGTCGAGGACAAGGTGCGCAAGAACCACCGCAAGACCTTCGGCCTGCTGCGCGACCTGCAGGGCGCGCGCTCGGTCGGCGTGATCGCCGAGGACCCGGCGCGCGGCATCGTCGAGATCGCGCGGCCGGTCGGCGTGGTGTGCGCGATCACGCCCTCGACCAACCCGGGCGCGACGCCGGCCAACAAGATCATCAACGCGCTCAAGGGCCGCAACGCGGTGATCGTCGCGCCCTCGCCCAAGGGCTGGAGCACCGCGGCGCGGCTCATCGAATTCATCCACCAGCAGTTCGACCGCATCGGCGCGCCGCGCGACCTGGTGCAGTTGCTGTCCGCGCCGGTCAACAAGCAGTCGACGGCCGAGCTGATGCGGCTGTGCGACCTGGTGGTGGCCACCGGCTCGCAGGCCAACGTGCGCGCCGCCTATGCGAGCGGCACGCCGGCCTTCGGCGTGGGCGCCGGCAATGTCGCGGGCATCGTCGACGAGACGGCCGACACCGAGGCCGCGGCCGACCGCATCGTGCGCTCGAAGACCTTCGACAACGCGACCAGCTGCTCGTCGGAGAACAGCCTGGTGGTCGTCGACGCGGTGCGCGCGCGCCTGCTCGCCGCCCTCAAGGACCGTGGTGCCGTGATGCTCGGCGAGGCGCAGAAGGCCACGCTGCAGCAGTTGATGTGGCCCGGGGGCAAACTCTCGCCCGCGGTCATCGGCCAGTCGGCGCGCGCCATCGCCGAGCGCGCCGCCGAGGTGGACGGCGCCAACCGCGCGGCCTGGCAGGCAATCGCCGAGGCCGACCCGCGCATCCTGATGGTGGCCGAGGACGGCGTGGGCCACGACCATCCGTTCTCGGGCGAGAAGCTCAGCCCGGTGCTCGCGGTCTATGCGGCGCGCGACTTCGCGCAGGCGGCCTCGATCGTCGAGCGCATCTACGGCTACGAGGGCGCGGGCCATTCGGTGGGGCTGCATTCGGCCGTGCCCGAGCGCGCGCTCGAGCTCGGCCTGACGCTGCCGGTGTCGCGCGTGATCGTCGACCAGGCGCACTGCATCGCCACCGGCGGCAGCTTCGACAACGGCCTGCCCTTCTCGCTCTCGATGGGCTGCGGCACCTGGGGCCGCAACAACTTCTCCGACAACATGAACTACCGGCACTACCTCAACATCACGCGCGTGTCGCGGCCGATCGCCGAGCAGGTGCCGAGCGAGGAACAGATCTTCGGCGCCTTCTTCGCGCGGCACGGAGCGCACTGAGCATGGCGGCGGGCGACGGCGACACCGTCCATGGCCTGATCGAGCAGGTCGCCGCGCGCCAGCCGGGCGCGGTGTATGCGCTGTCCACCGAGAGCGAGGCGCGCATCGACTGCGCCGCGCTCGCGCTCGGTTGCCGCCGCGTGGCCGGCGCGCTGCAGGCGGCCGGCGCGCGGCCCGGCGACACGGTCTCGGTCGTGATGCCCAACGGCCTGCAGACGCTGCGGCTGCTGCTGGGCGCCATGCATGCGGGCATGGTCGTGAACCCGGTCAACCTGCTGTCGCAGCCCGAGCAGATGCGCTACGTGCTCGCGCACTCCGACTGCCGAGTCGTCTGCGTGGCGCCCGAGTGGGAAGAACGCGTGCGCGCGATGCTCGCGGACATCGGCCGGCCGGTGTCGGTGCTGGTGGCCGATCCCGACGGGCTCGCGCTGCCGGGAGAAGGCGAAGGGAAGGAACATCTCGCGCCCTCGCCCGACGCGGTCGCGTTGCTGATGTACACCTCGGGCACCACGGGCCAGCCCAAGGGCGTGATGCTCACGCAGCGCAACCTCGCGGCCAATGCGCAGGCGATCAGCGCCGAGCATGAACTGGGAAGCGCCGACCGCGTGCTCGCGGTGCTGCCGCTCTATCACATCAACGCCTTCTGCGTGACCATGCTGGCGCCGCTCGCGCACGGCGGCAGCCTCGCGATGCCGCCGAAGTTCTCGGCCGGCCGCTTCTGGGAGCAGGCGGCGCAGGCCGGCTGCAGCTGGATCAACGTGGTGCCGACCATGATCTCGTACCTGCTCGAGGGCGAGGCACCGGCGCGCGAACGCACGGCCGCGATCCGCTTCTGCCGCTCGGCCTCGGCCGCGCTGCCGCCCGAGCACCACCGCGCCTTCGAGCGCCTGTTCGGCATCGGCATCGTCGAGACCATGGGCCTCACCGAGACCGCCGCGCCCTCGTTCTCGAACCCGCTCGACCCGGCGCGGCGCAAGCTGGGCTCGGTCGGCCGCGCCTCGGGCTGCGAGGCGCGCGTGATCGACGCGTCACTCGCCGAAGTGCCCGACGGCAGCACCGGCGAGCTCGCGATCCGCGGGCCCAACGTGATGCGCGGCTACTACAAGAACGAGGAGGCCACGCGCGCCAGCTTCACGCCCGACGGCTGGCTGCGCACCGGCGACCTCGGCCACCGCGATGCCGACGGCTTCTTCTTCGTCACCGGACGCATCAAGGAACTGATCATCAAAGGCGGCGAGAACATCGCGCCGCGCGAGATCGACGAGGCCCTGCTGCGGCATCCCGCCGTGCTCGAGGCCGCGGCCGTCGGCGTGCCCGACCGCCACTACGGCCAGGAGGTCGGCGTGTGCATCGTGCTGCGCGAAGGCTGCGCCTGTGGCGAGGACGAGCTGCGCGCCTTCAGCGCCGAGGCGCTCGGTCGCTACAAGGCGCCGGGCCACTACCGCTTCGTGACCGACCTGCCGCGCGGGCCCTCGGGCAAGGTGCAGCGGCTCAAGCTGCTGCCGCTGTTCGCGGCATGAACCCGGCCGACCTGCTGACGCCGCCGCTGGCGCCGCTGCTGCTCGCCTACAGCCTGTGCGTGGTGTTCGCGGCCGGCGTGGTGCGCGGCTTCGCGGGCTTCGGCTTCTCGGCCATCACGGTGGCCGGCATGTCGCTCGTGGTCTCGCCCGCGCTGGTGGTGCCCGCGATCTTCATGCTCGAGATCCTCGCGAGCCTGAGCCAGCTGCGCGGCATCGCGCGCGACGTCGACATGCCCTGGCTGGGCTGGCTGATGCTCGGCAACCTGCTGTTCATCCCGCTCGGCGTGGCGTTGCTGGCCTGGCTGCCCGAGACGCCGCTGCGGCTTCTGATCGGCGCGCTGCTGATGGCCGCCGCGCTGCTGCTGCGCAGCGGCGCGCGCGCCACGCTGGTGCCCACGCGCGCGGTACGCTTCGGCGCCGGCCTGGCCTCGGGCTTCATCAACGGCGTGGCGGCCATCGGCGGCATCGCCATCGCGGTCCTGCTGAGCACCACCGCGATGGCACCGGCCGCCCTGCGCGCCACGCTGATCGCACTGCTGCTGTTCAGCGACGTGGTCTCGCTCGCGAGCGCCGCGCTGATGCCGGCCGCGCACGCCACCGGCAGGCTGCTCGGGCCCGACACCTTCAAGTGGGCGCTGTGGCTCGCGCCCGCGATGCTGGCCGGCATCTGGTGGGGGCAGCGCTCGTTCAAGGGGGTGTCGCCCGAGCAGTTCAGGCGGCATGTGCTGAACCTGCTGATCGTGCTGGCGGCGGTCAGCGTGGTGCGCTCGGTGGTCGGGCTGTTCGGCTGAGCAGCGCGCCCGCGTCGTAGGCCTCACAGTACAGCGCCCAGTCCGTCGCCACCTGCGCGGCGCACTGCTGCGCGGCGTCGAGCAGGTCCGCGCGCCACGACTTCGCCGAAGCGCCGAAGTCGACCAGGGCGTCCGCGATGGCCGAGCCCTGCCGGCCCGCGCTGCGCAGTTGCGCCCAGGCCATGAGCTGCCCCATGTCGTCGATCACCGCGCGGATGTCGGCGGGCCGCGTGCGGTGCGCGTCGAGGCTCACGCGGTCCTCGCTGGGCTGCAGGCCACGCAGCACATAGGAGGCCTTGCGCGTCACGATGGGATGCAGGAAGGCCATCGACACGGCCTGCATGCGGCGCTGCAGCGCGACCACGCGGTGCGCCTCCGATTCCCAGGCGGGCTGCGCCGTTTTCTTCAGGTGCGGCGCCAGCGAGGACGGCAGTGCCTGCTTGAGATCGAGCAGGTAGTTGGCATCGGGCGAGCCCTTGCCCTCGACCAGCACGATGTAGCGCTCCACGCCGAGGCTGCCGGTGCCGGCGATGCGCCGCGCCACGTCGAGCACCCTGAAGAAATCCGGATTGGGCTGCGAGGCCGCGAAGCGGTCGACCAGCTTGACGACGCGCTCGCGCTGCGCGTCGCTCGCCGGCAGCGCATGCTTGCCATCGCAGCGGATCAGGCGCCGGCGGCCCTTGCGCTCGGTGCGCCGGTCGAGAAAGGCCGGGCGGGTGCGCGCCTTGAGGGTGTCGAGCAGTTCGCGCACGAGGCCGGTCGCGGTGTCGCGCTCGACCCAGCGGGCCTTGCCGAGCGCGAGCGCGCCCGCGTAGGCGTCGAGGAAGACCCTGCACAGCGCGGCGGACTCGGCGGCGCTGCGGCTCAAGCCATCGCCGGCCACGAGGATGCTCGTGAGGAAGCGCACCAGTTCCCAGGTCACGGGCGCGAGCGCGGCCTCGTCGAAATCGTTGAGGTCGAAATAGACCAGCCGGTTGTCGCCCTTGTAGCTGCCGAAGTTCTCGAGGTGCGCGTCGCCGCACAGCCAGGCCGGCGGCGCCTTGGCGAACAGCGCGCCCGAGGGCAGGCGGTCGTAGAACAGGTGGCAGGTGCCGCGCAGGAAGACGAAGGGGCTCGAGCGCAGGTTGGCGTACTTCATCGCCAGGCGTTCGGGATCGCGGTCGGCGTTGAAGGCGCGGATGGTCTTGACGGCATTGGGCATGGTGCTTTGCTTCCCGCTTTCTTGGTGACGGGATTCTGCGGCTCGGCACCCAGCCGAAGCTGACCAGCGTGCTCAGGCGATGCCAGCGGCCGTGAGGGGGTCGTAGTCCGTTGCGCGCAGCAGCGCATGCAGTTGCCGCCGGCGCACGCCCATGTTGCCGCCGTCGAACAGCGGCAGCGCGATCGCGTCCTGCAACAGGCCCGCGAGCGGCAGCTCGTGGTCGTAGCTGTCGATGCCCACCACGCGCATCAGGTCGGTGATCACGCGCACGGCCGCTTCGGAGCCGAAGATCTTCGACTGCAGCGCGAGCTCGAGCGCGCCGGGCAGCTGGCGATCGATCGCGTCGCAGGCCTTCCAGCCCAGATAGCGCGCGGCCTCGATGGTGGTCTTGGCATCGGCCAGCGCATAGCCCACGGCCTGGTGCTCGACGATGGGCAGCGCACCGCCGCGGCATTCGGTCTTCGCGAAGCGCAGCGCCACGTCGAAGGCCGCGCGCATCAGCCCCACGCCCATGATGCCGACCAGCGCCGCCGTGCCCGAGAAGCTGGCCTCGACGATGTCGCGCGCGCCGCCCACCGGGCCCACCACGTCGGCATCGGGCACCGTCACGCCCTCGAGCCGGAAGCGCGGCACGAGGTGCGCGCGGTGGCCCATGGCATCGATGTCGTGCAGCGGCACCAGGCCCGGGGCGCCGCGCCGCACCACGAGGATCGAGAGCGCGGCCTCGGGCGGCGCCTCGGGGTCGGTGCGACAGACCACGCTGAGCAGGTCGGCGCCCTCGCCGTCCCAGCCGGTGGCGGCCGACACCCACTGCTTGGTGCCGTGGATGCGCCAGCCGCCCTCGCCTCGCACAGCCGTCGTGCGCACGCCCTCGCCGGGCCGCGGCGCGGCGAAGTTCGCGCTGCCGCCCGGCTCGCTGTTGGCCAGCGCGGCCAGCGGCGCGCCCTCGCAGGCGAGGAAGGGCGCGAGCAGGCGCCGGTGCTGCTCGGGCGTGCCCGCGATGAACAGCGGCGCCAGGCCCAGCAGGTTGGCGAACAGCGTCAGCGAGACATTGCAGTCGACCGCATGGAACTCCTCGGCCACGATCGCGAGGTCGACCATGCCCGTGCCCTCGCCGCCGAAGGGCTGCGGCATGAGCCGGCGCAGGAAGCCGCGGCGGATGATCTCCTCGTACATCGGCCGCGTGGCGCGAAAGCGCTCGCCGGGCGTGTGCAGCCCGCGCGTGGCGGCGCGCACCTGCGAGAGCACCTCGCTGGCGGCACGCCGCGCATCGAGCTGGAGCGCGCGGCGCGCGGGGTCGAGGGTGAAGTCGATGGTCATGGGAAATCCGGTCGGGTGATGGGTGGCCGCAGTCTGGCCGCGCCACCCCCGGTCGGCCTTGTCGTTTCGTGCACGGCGCCTTGCCGGAACGCGCAGCACGGGCGCGCGGCTTGCAAGGCCCGCGTGCCATCGCGATGATGGGTGTCCCAACCGCCCGCCCACAGGTGCGCACATGAAGTCCTGGTCCACCGAAGCCGTCGCCGCGCCCGAGCAGTTCGCCTACTGGCGCGAGGTGGTGTGCGAAGCCTTCGCGGCGCTCGATCCGCGCTCGGCCGAGCGCGGCGCGGGCTTCGCGAGCCGGGTCGACATGGAAGGCATCGGCGCTATCAACGTGGCGCGCATCCGCGCCGAGGCCCACACCGTGGTGCGCGACTTCTCGCAGATCCGGCGCGATCCGCAGGACCGGCTGTTCGTCAACCTGCAGGTCGCGGGCCAGGGCATCGTGTGCCAGGGCCACCGCGAGGCGCGCATGACGCCCGGCGCCTTCAGCATCGTCGACACGGCGCGGCCCTACACGCTGCATTTCGACACGCGCTTCGAAGTGCTGTCGCTGCGCGTGCCGCGCGAGCTGCTGCTGCCGCGCGTCAGCGAGCCGCGCGCCCTGTTCGCGCGCGCGCTCGGCGGGCCGGCCGGCATCGGGCGCGCGGCCTCGGGCTTCATGCAGTCGCTGATGGACGGCGGCGGGCTGCCCGCGGGGCCGGCGGCCGAGCGGCTGGCAGTGCTGCTGTGCGAACTCGTGGCCGAGTCGGCACGCGCGGCGGACGCCGGCGTGGCGCCTGCGCCGCCGATGCGCGATGCGCACCGCCAGCTGCTGGTGCGCCGGGTCAAGGCCCACGTGCTCGAGGCGCTCGATTCACCCGAACTCGACGTGCCCTCGATCGCGCGGCGCTTCGGCGTCTCGGTGCGCTACCTTCACCTGGCCTTCGCGCACGAGGGCAGCACGCCGGCCGCGTGGATCCGCGCGCAGCGCATGGCGCGCTGCGCGCAGGACCTCGCGAACCCCGCCGACCGGCGGCCGGTCTCGGCCATCGCGCTGCGCTGGGGCTTCCAGGACATTCCGCATTTCACGCGCACGTTCGGCGCGGCCTTCGGCTGCACGCCCTCGGCCTATCGCCTGCGGCACGGAGGCAGCCCCCCCGGCGACGAAAGCAGCGCGCGCCTCAGGGCAGGTTGAGCTGCCACGAGACGCCGAAGCGGTCCTGCACCCAGCCGTAGAGGCGGCTGAACGGATAGGCATCGACCGGCATCAGCACCTGGCCACCCTCGGCCAGCCCGTCGAACAGGCGCCGCAGCTGCGCCTCGTCGTCGCAGTCGATGAACAGCGAGATCGACGGCGTGAAGCCGAAGGCATGCACGGGCGGGCTGTCGATGCACAGCAGGCTGTGGCCGCCGAGCTCGAAGCGCGCCTTGAGCACCGTGCCCTCGGCGCCCGGGCCCGCGGGGCCGTAGCGCTCGATCTCGGTGATGCGTGCCTCGGGAAACAGCGAGAGGTAGAAGTCCATCGCGGCCTGGGCCTGGCCGGTGAACATCAGGAAGGGCGTGAGCCGCATGGCGGGTCTCCTCGAAGAAGGTCAATAGGGCGGTGCCTTGCGCGCGCGCTGTTCGCGCGCCGCTTCGGTCCACCACGCGAGGTCGTCGGCGAAGCGGCCGAAGGCCCGGTCGAGCGAGGCGCCGGGCGCGCCGGTGGGCTGGCCCTGCGCGTCGAGCGTCTGCGAGATCGGGCCGACCGAGAGCGTGCTCGACACCACGATCATGCCCATCTCGGAGAGGATCGAATGCCACACCGTGCCCGAGCGCACGCCCGAGAAGCGGCCGGCCGAATAGCTCGCGATCGCCGCGGGCCGCCAGAACCACTCCTCGAGGAAGTGGTCGGTGAGGTTCTTGAGGCCGGGCTGCGGGCCCCAGTTGTATTCGCCGGTCACGAAGACGAAGGCGTCGGCCGCGCGGATCTTGCGCGCCAGCGTCTCCATCGCCTCGGGCGCCGTGCCCGCCGGGTACTCCTTGTACATGCGGTCGAGCATCGGCAGGTCGACGGCCTTGGCATCGATCAGCTCCACCTCGGCGCCGCGCGCGGCCAGCCGCTCGACCAGATAGTCCGCGAGCCGCACGCCCATGCGGTCGGCGCGGTAGGAACCGTAGAACACCAGGATCTTGTCCGCCATAGTTGCTCCGTCATGGGGCCGCCCGGTGCGGCCAGGAGCGAAGGGTACCGTGCGATTCAGACCCGGGTCCAGGCCTTGCCGATCAGATCGGCTTGCCGCTTGCAGCCCATCTTCTCCATCAGCGATGCGATCTGCGCGCGCACCGTGTGATAGGACACGGCATGGGTGCCCGCGTATTGCTTCGGCGCCAGGCCACTCATCAGGGCTGCCAGCACGCGGGCTTCCGAGGGTGTGATGCCGAACGCGATCTCCAGCAGTTCCGGGCTCGCGCCTGCTTCGCGGCGCTCGCGGCAGACACGAACCATGAGCAGGATCTCGCCGCTGACGCTGAGCTGAAGATCGGCGCGCGCAATATCGAGCCGGTGCGTCCGACCGAGCGGCGCGGCAAGCAACATGCGCACCGCCGCACCGCCGGCCGCTGCGCGCAGCCGCCGCATGAACAGGCCCTGCGCCCTGTCATCGGGATGTCGCAGGCAGCCCCCGCGAACTTGCAGCGCCCCGCGTTCCGCGAGCCATGCGCCGGCCAACTCGGACATGTGCAGCACCGCGCCTCCCGGCGTGACGAGGAAGACGGCCTCGTTGAAGGCACCGAAGCTGGCATCGACCAGCGCGAGCGACAGCGCCGCGTCGCGCTGCCGCTGCCGCACGGCGGATTGCAGGGCAGCCATGAATACGCGCATCGGCTCGGCATCGAGACGCCGCCGTATGTCGCCCGAGGGACGGCTGCGTTGCACCGACAGGCCAGCTCGCCGCTGCGGCGTCTCCACGGCCATGAAGGCCACGATCTGCCGCATCCGGTGCACGCGCATGAAGTCGGCATAGAAGGGCTGCCGGTCCAGCTCACGCTGGGAGAAGCGCTCCGCGGTGTCGAGCCAGGTGCCCTCGGGCAGCCCCCGGCCCAGCGGCGCCACGATGTCCATGGCATGGAAATGCTCGACGTAGTCGCGCTCGGCGCGCGCATCCACGCATTGCTGCTCGAAGCGCAGCAGCCCGCCGCCGCCGTCGAACATGATGAAGGTCGCGGTGTCGGCACCGATCAGCTGGCGCACGCCTTCGAGGACATCGAGCCAGGGCTGCGACCGCGGCTCGTGCAAATGATGAACGGCCTCCATCGCCCGGCGCAGCGGAATGCTTTCACGCATGTGCATGTTCTTCTCCCCGAGGCAGGCGCCGGCAACGCCTGGCGCGGCTGCGTCCTCCCCGCATCAGTGTGGCGAAAGCGGTGTCCCGGCGTCAACCGGAAGCGCTAGCGACGCGTCAGCGTGATGTCGAAGCCACCGCGCGCGCGTCCCCGGTAGGTCTTCGCGTCCACCGGCTGGAAAACGATGATGCTGTCGGCACAGCCGGTGAGTGCCAGGGAACCGAGGAGGCTCAGTTCGACCCCCTGGCCCTCGGCCGGAGCCCAGCGCGCCGGTGTGGGCAGGCCGGTACAGGGGTCGGCGGTACTGCGGATCGCGAGCTGCCAGAGCCCGGCGCCACGCTCCAGCGTGAGGTCGGCCCGGTACTCGCGACCGGTCGGGGACTTGAGCGACGCGGTCCAGGCACCATCGAAGGACGGCGACGCAGCCGCATCTTGCGCTGCCACGAACAGCGGCGCGAATGCGAGGACGGCGCCAGCAATGCATCGGGCGATGGGCATGGCACGCCTCACAGCCCGATCTGTCGCTTCAGCGCCTGCCAGGCCGGTCCGTTCAGGCGCTGGAGGCTCGCCATGTTGTAGGCGAGCTGGGGCTTGGTCCGCCGCACCATGTACACCGCCCCGTCGTACTCGGCGAAGCTGCGCCGGTTGTTGACGTAGGTCGGCGGATAGCTGGCGGGATCCAGTTCGATCAGCCTCGCGCCATTGACCGTGGCGATGCGGTAGCCACCCGTGCCGCCCGCGATGCAGTTGCGCATGGTCGAGGTGGCCTGGGTCCAGTCGCAGGTGTAGTAGCGCACGGTGCTCGCATCCACGAAGGCCACGCGCAGGATGTGGCGGTCGTCCTGCGCCAGGCCGAGGCTCGCGGTGCCGCCGCCGTTGGCGAGGTTGACGCCACCGGCGGGCCGGCCCGCGATCAGCGCGTCGAGCGTGGCGAAGCCGAGCGCGTCCGTGGTGACGTCGTTGATCAGGTACGGAGGCTGCACGTCGAGGCCGACGCGCGTGCGGACCAGCGAGCCGGCAGGAAAGGTGGCGGCGGGATCGGCGAACGCGGTGGACGGGTCCAGGCCGAAGAGGGTCCGGTCGCGATCGGGCAGGGCCTGCAACTCCGCCACGACCTCGGCCATCTTGCGGCCCGCGATGTCCCGCGACAGGGTGAAAGCCAGGCTGGGAGCGCTGCTCCCGCAGAACTCGGTGCGTTGCGGCGTGCCCTGCGTATTGAAGAAGGCGCTGCGCTCGTCGCAGCGCAACCAGCCGGAAGGGCTCAGGCGGACCTGGCGGTAGAGCCGCGCGGGGACGGTCGCGACGCCCGCGCTCTTGCCCTCGCGCCTGTCCACGATCCGCGTGCGGCCCTGCGCATCGACAACGCCATCGGTCGTGTAGGTCTGCAGGTAGTAGTTGTCCGGATCGGTGAACTCCAGCCGTGCCAGCGTTTCGCCGGGCACGGGAGCGGACGCCGCCGCCGGATCGACCACGTCGAGCGTGGCGCCCGCATCGAGCGCGAGGCTGGTCAACCACGCGGCGCTGCGGGCGTCGTCGCCGAAGCCTTCACCGGCAGGCAGGCCCTGGTAGTCGGCGATGTCGGCCAGCGGGATGCCGAGTTGCGCCGCCACCAGCGCCGCCGCGTGCTCCACGGCCACGCCCGCCGCGACGGCCGACTGCACGAGCGTGGTGAGCGGATTGACCTGCGCGTGCTGCCCGGCCGGCGCGCCGAGATGGTAGGCGCGGGTGGCCAACGGGAACTGGCGACCGGTGCCGTCGCTTTCGTAGGAGCCGCCATCGGCGGCCGCCACCGGCGCGATCCGCGCCAGCAGCGGCGCGGCCGCGAGCCGCGCGGCCTCGGCCGCATCGGCCGGCGTGTAGCTGATGTCATAGCGTCCATCGGCCGCGGTCTTGCCCGAGGTGGGTTCATCGGCGTCGCAGGCGCCGTTCGCATTGCGGTCCACGCACACCACGGCGTTGCCGATGGGGCCAAGCACGAGCACCTTGCCGGCCACCGAGACCGGGCCGACCGGCGCGGGCGGCGCCACCAGCCCCGCGGCGATGCCGCCGCCCCCACCACCACCGCAGGCCCCCAGTGCGAGCAGGCCCATGCAGGCCAGCCCTGTCCCCGTGCGCGAAAAACCGATCGTGCGTGTCATCGAATGCTCCCTTGTTCGTCGTGAAAACGAAGCCTCCCTCGCGGCTGCTTCTGCGACGAAGTGTTGATGGCGCGGATCGCGCGGGCATCGTTCAAATGAACGATGCCCGGTCCGCGTCAATCGGGCAGCTGCAGACCCATGCCGACCAGCCGCACCAGTTCGGCCTGGCGCCGTGAACCGGTCTTGTCGAACAGTTGCCGCAAGTGCGCACGGACGGTGTGGATCGACACGCCCAGGTGCTGCGCGATCTCCGCGGGCCTCGCGCCTTGCGCGAGCTCGGCCAGCACGCGGGTCTCGGCCGGTGTCAGCCCATGGCGCCGGGCCAGCATCGGCAACCGCCGGTCCGCCATGTCGTTATCAAGCCTGTCGACCAGCAGCAGCACCCGCGCGCCGGGCCAGGCGAGGCCGACCGCGTTGTGCGGCGCGATCGGCATTCAGCGCAATACGGCACACGCCTGCACCGGATCGGGCTCGTGCGCATCGGACCAGACCACGTGCGTCTGCAGCAACCCGGCGACGGCCCGGCGCAGCAGCACGCAGACCTCCTCGGCGCCGAGCCGCCCCAGGCGCACCAGGCGCCCCGCATGGGTACCTATCCATCGTTCGTCCGCGAGCATGGTTTCGGCCGGCGCATTGGCATGCAGCACGCGGCCGGCGAGATCCAGCACGAGCAGCGCCTTGGGGACCGTCGACAGCGCGTCGGCCGCGACCTGTCCGTGGCGGCGCGCATCGGCCAGCGCGCGATGGGCCTGCAGCGCGAGGCGCAGCGGCTGGTGCATCCGCTGCAGTTGCCGGCGATCGTCGTGGCTGAACTCCTCGAGCCCCGGCCGTCGATAGAGGCAAAGCAGCGCCGCCGTGCCCTGCGATGCGGGATGCCGGCCATCGATCACCAGCGCGAGCAACGAGCGCAGCCCATGCGGTATGCAGAAACCGTGGAAATAGTCGGTGCGCTCGAGCACCGACCAATCGCAGACCTCGCGCCCGATCAGGATCTCGCCACTGCCGGCATGGCGCCGATGCAGCGCGGCCACCCACGGATCCTGCGCGTGCCAGCCGCCGGCGTAGTTGGCCCAGATGTCGGGCGGCAGCTGGAAGCCGGCCACCAGACCACGTTCCTCGATGGCCTCTCCCACGGTATGCAGCGCCACGGCGGTGGCGCCGAAATGCCGCGCCAGCAGGGCCAGCATCTCGCCCCACCGTCCCGACTCCGAGACCGCGGCCGATGCCGCGAGCACCGCATCGAGCAACCGATCGGTGCGGGCATTCATGGCCACGGCCGGCTCACCTCGGTGCCGGCCAGGAACAGCCGGACCAGATCGCTCTGCCGGCGCGCGCCCGTCTTGTCGAACAGGTGGCGCAGATGGGCACGCACCGTGTGGACGGAAACCTCGAGACGCGCCGAGATCTCCGCCGCGCTGGCGCCATCGGCCAGGTGGGCGAGCAGCCGCGCCTCGGCGGCGGTGAGGCGGTAGCGCTCGGCGATCGCGCGCAGGTGGCGTTGCGGGCGATCGGGCTCGGGCATGTCGAGCATCAGCAGCACGCGCGCCTGCGGCCACGCCGATCGACAGGCGTTGTCCTCGCCCAGCGGCACCAGACGCGCCAGCGCGATGCGTGCCGGCACCGGGGCGGCCTCGGCCATCCATGCCGGCAGCACCTGTGCCATGCCGGCCGCGGCACAGCGCAGCGCCGCCTGGAAAGCCTGCGCGTCCGAGCCACCGACTCTCACGATCCGGCCGCCCTGGGCCGTGGCGATCCATCCGGACCGCGACAGCAGCGCCGCGCCGAGCGGGTTGGCATGCAGCAGCCGGCCATCGGCGGCGAGCACGCAGAGCGGCTTCGGCGTGGCGGCGAGTGCATCGACCGCCATGCGCCGGTCGCTGCGCGTGCGATCGAAGGCCCAGTGCGCGTGCAACGCGAGCTGCAGCGGGCCATGCACCGAGCGCAGCGCGTCACGGTCCGCGAAGCTGAATTCGTCCAGGCCGGGCGCGCGGTAGAGGCTCAGGAGCGCGAATGGCGACCGCACGGACTGCGAGCCATCGTCGAGCACCAGGAACGCCAGGCCGCGCACGCCACTGGGTTTGGCGAACTCGTTGTAGAAGGGCAGCCGGTCGAGTGCCGTCCAATCGCACATCTCGCGGCCCACGCCGCAGAAGCCGGTCCGGTCGGCGATCCCCCGGGCGTCGGCCCCGGCGAACCAGGGGTCCTGCGTGGCCCAGTGCGCGACATAGGTGGCGAGGCTGTCTTCCGGCAGGCCCACCTGCGCGAACAGCGAGCGCTCGGGCGAAGGCGCGCCGGGCGTGTGCAAGGCCGCCGCCGTGGCGCCGAAGCGCCGGGCAAGGGCCGCCAGCACCTCTCGCCAGCGCGACGCATCCGATGCGGCCGCGGCCGCCGTCACGACCGCGTCCCGGAGACCTTCGTCCCATCCAGCCATGTGATTCTCCCTGCCGTTTTTTGGGGCGCATGGTAGCGCCGGCGACACAAGGCTTCAAAGAAGAGCTGGCCGCATCGAGGATCCCGCGCGGCCGTGCCGGCTGCTGGCTATGCTCGAAGCCGCATGCTGTTCCTCTCCCTGCTCCCTCGTGCGCGGCTGCGGCTGGCGGCCGCGGCCTTGCTGCTCGCATCGGCCGGCACCGCCGCGGCCTCGGCGTGCCTCGATGCCGCCACGAATATGCCGCCGCCCCCGCGCGCCCTCGCGATGGCCGCCGCCGCCCAACGCGAGCACGAGGCCTTCGGCGCCCAGACCCTCGATGCCGAAGGCCGCATGGTCGACGCGGGCAGTTCCGAGGCCGAGGACGGCCGCGTCTCGCGCTTCGCGCCCGCGCCATGGCAGCGCGTGCTCGGCTACTGGGACGCGGTCGACCAGCCGCGCGTGAAGCTGCCCTCGCTGGTGCGCTTCGGTGCCTTGCGGCCGGCCGATCGCACGCTGCTGCTGGAGGCGCTGAACCAGGCCAGCGCGTCGCGCCTGATGGGGCTGGGCGTGGGGCCCGACCAGGGCCTCGACGCGGCCGAGCTGCGCGCGATGGCGGCGGCGATCGACCGCGTCGCGGTGATCGACACGCCCTGGTCGGCCGCCTTCATCAGCTGGCTCGCGCGGCAGGCGGGCCTGGGCGCGGACGAGTTCGTGTTCTCCGAGGCGCACGTGGACTACGCGGGCGCGGCCTGGAAAGCCGGCGCCGACGAAGCGGCGGGCCGTGCCACACGCTTCGCGCTGCGGGCCTGCGATCTCGCACGCACGCCGCCGCGCGTGGGCGACCTGGTGTGCCAGACGCGCGGCGCGCGTTCGGCGCTCGACAGCTTCGCCAAGATCGGCACGGTGCTCGCGACGCGGCCCACGGGCGGCGCGGCGCTGCCGATGCATTGCGACGTGGTGACGGCCGTCGACGCACGCGGCTTCGACGCGGTCGGCGGCAACGTGCTGCAGTCGGTCACCTTGCGCCGGCTGGACTTCGCGCCGGGCACGCGGACGCTCGATCCAAGCTACCTGCCCGAAGGCTGCGCGACGGACGCGGCGGGATGCATCGATCGGCACATGAGCCGGCAACCCTGGTCGCTGCTGCTGCAGTGGCGCTGAAGCGGGCGCCTCAGCAGTTGTTTCGGCGCAGCCCCGCCATGTGGGCGCAGGGCCGGCGACCCGGACCGGGGTCGTGCACATGCGGGGGCGGAGGCTGCACGCGACGCCGTGGTGGCGGGTAAGGATAGGGATCGGGCCCCCACAGATAGACCGGCTCCGGATCGGCCTGCGCCGCGCGCCCTTCGTCGGGATAGCGCGGAATGATCGACAGCCCCGGGTTCGAAGGTGGCGCCGGCGCGGCGGCACTGGGCGGCGGCGCGTAGTCGGGCACGCGCGCGGACGGGGCCGGCTGCAGGGCCGAAGGCGGCGGCGGCTCGGCGATCTGCACGGGCCGCGACGAGCGCGTGCCGCTCGGGCAGGCACCGTCGGTGTAGACGGTGGCGCCGTTGGCATCGAGGCAGCGCACCACCTCGGCCGAGCTCGCCGACGCGCCCAGCACGAAGACCGCCGAGACGATCAGCGTGCGCAAGGGCGTGGCGGCAAGAAGATGGGTTCGCATGGAAGAAACCGTGCGGCAACGGCGCACGGTCAGCTTCATTCTGTGCGCTTTGTCACGCCCCGCCAAGCACCGCGGGCCCGCGGCGCGCACCGTCCGTCGCTCACAGCAGCCCACCCATGCGCAGCGCCGCGGCCTTCAGCGCATCGATGCGCCGCTCGGCATCGGCCATCGACATGCGCGCGGTCGGCGCATGCACGGCGAGCGCGGCGCGCACCGCGCCGGCCGCGTCGCGCACCGGCACGGCCACGGCCACCAGGCCGGCCATGAACTCCTCGCGGTCGCGCGAGAAGCCGTCCTGCGCGATCGCGTCGCACTCGGCGCGCAATGCGGCGGGGTCGGTGAGGGTGCTGGCCGTCATGCGCGGCAGCGGCAGGCCGTCGATCATCGCGTCGCGTGCCTTCTTCGGCATCTGCGCGAGAAAGAGCTTGCCGCTCGCGGTGCAGTGCAGCGGCACGTGCGAGCCCACGTCGAGCGTGAGGCGCAGCGGCCACTGGGCCTCGACGCGGTCGAGGTAGAGCACGCGCGCGCCGTCGAGCGTGGTGAGGTTGCAGGTCTCGCCGACCTCCTGCACCAGCGCGGCCAGCACCTCGTGGCGCAGGCCGCGCACGCTGCCGTGGTTCAGCGTGTCGAAGGCGAGCTGGCGCAGCGCGGGGCCGACGACGAAGGAGCGCTCGTCGAGGTCGCGCGCGAGAAAGCCGGTGGCCAGCAGCTGGGTGCAGATGCGGTGCGCGGTGCCCTTGGGCAGGCCCAGCTGCGCCGCGAGATCGGCCAGCGACAGCGCGCGGCCCTCGTGGGCCAGCAGCGCGAGCAGGCGCAGGCTGCGCTCGGCCGAGGAACCGGAAACGGGCTCCTCGACAGGGGCAACCACGGGCGCGGCAACAGGGGCGGCAGCGGAACGCGCGGGACGGGGCATGCGGGTAAACCTCTAAAATGGAACATTGCGTTCCGAAAATCAATAACCTAGGATGCAGCGGATCGAGGCCATTGTTCCATCGCCGGACCGCACGCATGCCTGACTCTCGCAGTGAAGAAGTCTTCGACTACATCGTGGTGGGCGCCGGCTCGGCCGGCTGCGTGCTGGCCGCGCGCCTGAGCGAGGACCCGGCCACGCGCGTGCTGCTGCTCGAGGCCGGGCCGTGCGACAGCTCGCCGTGGATCCACCTGCCGATCGGCTACGGCAAGACCATGTGGAGCCCGGTCTACAACTGGCGCTTCGAGACCGATCCCGACCCCAACATGAACGGCCGCCGCATCTACTGGCCGCGCGGCAAGACGCTGGGCGGCTCGAGCTCGATCAACGGCCTGATCTACATCCGCGGCCAGCGCGAGGACTACGACCACTGGGCCGCGCTCGGCAACCCGGGCTGGGGCTACGACGAGGTGCTGCCCTACTTCGTGCGTTCCGAGGGCAACCAGCGCGGCGCGAACGAGTTCCACGGCGGCGACGGGCCGCTCAAGGTGTCGGACATCGGCGCGCGGCACGAGCTGATCGAGGCCTTCATCGAAGGCGCCCGGCAGACCGGCGTGCCGCGCACCGAGGACTTCAACGGCGCCGCGCAGGAAGGCGCGGGCTACTACCAGCTCACCACGCACCGCGGCCTGCGCTGCAGCACCGCCAAGGCCTACCTCGCGCCGGCGCGGCATCGCCCCAACCTGCGCATCGAGACCGAGGCGCTGGCCACCGGCCTCGTGTTCGAGGGCCGGCGCGCGGCCGGTGTGCGCTATCGGCAGGGTGGCGTGGAGAAGACCGCGCGCTGCCGCGCCGAGGTGCTGCTTTCGGCCGGCTCGATCCAGTCGCCGCAGTTGCTGCAGCTCTCGGGCGTGGGCCCGCGCGCGCTGCTCGATCGCTTCGGCATCGCGCCGGTGCACGAACTGCCGGGCGTGGGCGAGAACCTGCAGGACCATCTGCAGATCCGCCTCGGCTACGAGTGCACCAAGCCGATCACCACCAACGACCAGCTCAACTCCTGGGCCGGCCAGCTCGGCCTGGGCCTCGAATGGCTGCTGCACCGCAGCGGCGCGCTCGCGATCGGCATCAACCAGGGCGGCTGCTTCATGCGCGCGCTCAAGGACGAGGCGGGCCGCCCGGTGGCCGCAACGCCCGACATCCAGTTCCACGTGGCCACGCTCTCGGCCGACATGGCCGGCGGCAAGGTGCACCCCTACTCGGGCTTCACCTTCTCGGTGTGCCAGCTGCGGCCCGAGTCGCGCGGCCACATCCGCATCCGTTCGACCGACGCGGCCGAGCCGCCCGAGATGCAGCCCAACTACCTCGCAACCGAACTCGACCGCGCCACCGCGGTGGCCGGCGTGAAGGCCGCACGCGCCATCGCCGAGGCGCCCGCGATGCGCCCCTACGTCAAGCGCGAGGTGAAGCCCGGCGCGCAGGCCGCGAGCGATGCCGAGCTGCTCGAGTTCTGCCGCAACAACGGCGCCACCATCTTCCATCCCACGGGCACCTGCCGCATGGGGCACGACCCGCTCGCGGTGGTCGATGCGCGGCTGCGCGTGCACGGCATCGGCGGCCTGCGCGTGGTCGACTGCTCGGCCATGCCCACGCTGGTGTCGGGCAACACCAACGCCCCCGCGGTGATGATGGCCGAGAAGGCCGTCGACATGATCAGAGAGGACCACAGGGCGGCTTCGGCCGCGCACTAGCAGCAACGCATCCCGCACGGCCCGCCGAGAGCGAAGACCAAGAGGCCGCCACGACAACACTCATCGGAGACAACACATGAGCAGTGCACGCGACGACGAGAAAACGATTCGCAGGGTGGTGATTTCGGCGCTGGTGGGCGCCACCATCGAGTGGTACGACTTCTTCCTCTACGGGGTGGTGGCCGGCATCGTGTTCAACAAGCTCTACTTCCCGGGCAGCGACCCGGTGGTGGCGACCTTGCTGGCCTACACCACCTTCGCCGTGGGCTTCGTCACGCGGCCGCTGGGCGGCGTGATCTTCGGCCACTTCGGCGACAAGATCGGGCGCAAGAGCATGCTGATCATCACGCTGATGATCATGGGCGTGGCCACCTTCCTGATCGGCCTGGTGCCCACCTACGCGCAGATCGGCATCGCGGCGCCGCTGCTGCTGCTGGTGCTGCGCGTGGCGCAGGGCATCGGCCTGGGCGGCGAATGGGGCGGCGCGGTGCTCATGGCCTACGAATACGCACCGAAGGAGAAGCGCGGCTTCTATGCCTCGCTGCCGCAGATCGGGCTGGCCATCGGCCTGTGCCTGGCCTCGGGCGTGGTCGCGCTGCTGTCGTGGCTCCTGACCGACGAGCAGTTCATGGCCTGGGGCTGGCGCATCGCCTTCCTGATCTCGGGGCTGATGGTGGCGGTGGGCATGTACATCCGGCTGCACGTGAAGGAAACGCCCGAGTTCGCCGCGGTGAAGGCGCGCAACGCCGAGCTGCGCATCCCGTTCATGGACATGCTGCGCCGCTACCCGGGCAATGTGTTGAAGGGCATGGGCGCGCGCTACATCGACGGCGTGTTCTTCAACATCTTCGGCGTGTTCTCCATCGCCTACCTCACGGGCACGCTCAAGCTCGGGCGCACCGACGCGCTGCTCGGCGTGATGGCCGCGGCCATCGTGATGTGCTTCGCCATCCCCTTCTTCGGCCGCATGTCGGACCGGCTCGGCCGGCCCCGGGTCTACATGTGGGGCTCGCTGATCACGGCGGTGTCGGCCTTCCCGGGCTTCTGGCTGATGACGCACAGCGAGGGCAACGTGCTGCTGGTGTGGCTGTCGATCGTGATCCCCTTCGGCATCCTCTACGCCTCGGTCTACGGCCCCGAGGCCGCCCTGTTCTGCGACCTGTTCGACGCCAAGGTGCGCTACACCGGCATCTCCTTCGTCTACCAGTTCTCGGGCATCTTCGCCTCGGGCATCACGCCGATCATCGCCACCGCGCTGCTCAAGTCGGGCGGCGGCGAGCCGTGGCAGATCTGCCTGTACGTGCTGTTCGCGGGCGTGGTGTCGGCCTTCTGCGCCTGGCTGATCGGGCGCAGCCCCTCGCCGGCGGATGCGCCGGTGGCGGCGGCCGCGCGCTGAGGCCGCCGCACGCTCCTCAGGGCAGCCGCTCCTCGTAGGCCTCGGCCGGCCGGTCGTTGGGCGACTGGAAGGCCGCCTTGAGCGAATCGCTCAGCGGGATGTTGATGACGGCGTTGCGCGGCGGGATCGGCGCCATGAACCAGCGCGCATAGAGCTTCTCGAGCGCGCCCGAGGCCATCGCGTTCGCGAGGTAGCCGTCGACCGCGCGCTTGAAGGCCGGGTCGTCCTTGCGGATCATGATCGCGATCGGCTCGATGCCCAGCGGCTTGCCGACGATGCGGAAGTCCGCCGGGTTGCGCGCGTTCGAGATGTTGCCCGCGAGCGTGTTGTCGTCCATCGCGAAGGCATCGGCGCGGCCGCTCTCGAGCAGCAGGAAGCTCTCGGCATGGTCCTTGGCCAGCACGATGTTCAGCGCCATGCCCTTGTTGTCCTGCTCGAGCTTGCGCAGCCGCTGCACGAGCGTGGTGCCCACGGTCGTGACCACGGTCTTGCCCCTGAGCTGCTCCGCCGACTCGATGCCGCTGGCCGCGCGCACGGCGAAGCGCGCCTCGGTGATGTAGGTGGTGCTGCCGAAGGCCACCTGCTGCTGGCGCGCGGCATTGTTGGTGGTCGAGCCGCACTCGATGTCGACGGTGCCGTTCTGCAGCAGCGGCACGCGATTCTGAGAGGTCACGACCATCGGCCGCACCGCCACGCCGGGCAGCAGCTTCGCGAGCATCTGCTCGCAGAGCTCGACGTGGTAGCCGACGTAGCCGCCGCCCACCGCGTACGACAGCGGCGGCGAGGCTTCGCGCACGCCCATCACGACGGTGCCGGCGGCCTTCGCCTTGGCGAGCGTGCCGCCGGGTTCCTGCGCGAGCGCGGCCAGCGCGGCGGTCGCGAGCACGGCGCCCGCGAGCATTCGATTCGGGGTCTTCATGGCGTCCTCCGGCGCGTCAGGCCGCGAGCGCCACCGGCGCGGGATGGGCGATCTCGTCCAGGCTCTCGCGCAGCGCGCGGTCGAGGATCTCGATGGCGCGGTCGATCTGCTCGTGCGCCACGTTGAGCGGCGGCGCGATGCGCCACACCGAGCCGCGCTCGGGCCGGCGCCGGATGTTCATGCTCAGGCCGAGCTCGAAGCACTTCTTCGTGGTGCGCGCGCCGAGCTCGTGATGGGGCAGCCGCGACTCGCGGTCCTGCACCAGCTCCACGCCGAGCAGCAGGCCCTCGCCGCGCACGTCGCCGATCGCCTCGTAGCGCCGCTGCAGCTCGAGCAGTTGCCCGCGCAGGTAGGCGCCGGTGGTGCGCGCGCGCTCGATCAGGCCTTCGCTGCGGATGGTGTCGAGCACCGCCAGGCCGACGGTCGCGGGCAGCGGGTCGGAAACATGGCTGGTGTAGAAGGTGAAGCCCTTCTCGTGCACGTCCTGCTCGATGCGCGGGCTGGTCGCCACGGCGGCCAGCGGCAGGCCGCCGCCCATGGTCTTCGACACCGACATGATGTCGGGCACCACGCCGTAGAAGTCGGAGGCCGTGCGGTGGCCGATGCGGCCGAACGCGGTCTGGGCCTCGTCGAAGATCAGCAGCATGCCGCGCTCGTCGGCGGCGCGGCGCAGCGCCTGCATGTACGACCGGGGCGGCACCAGCACGCCGCCCGCGCTGATGATCGGCTCGATGATGATCGCGGCGCGCCGGCCGGTCGAGGCCATGTCGTACATCTTGAGGCCGAGCTCGAGGCAGGCCAGCGCCGATTCCTCGCCCGACATGCCGCGGATGTAGGGCCGGTAGGCGTTGGGCTCGGGCATCAGGTAGACGCCGGGCACGTGCACGCCGTAGCCCTTGCGGTCGCTCGCGAACGACACCGCGCTGGTGCCGCCCGTCACGCCGTGCCAGGAGCCGCCCACGGCCAGGATCTCGAAGCCGCCGGTGTACATCTTCGCCATGCGCAGCGCGACCTCGTTGCTCTCGGAACCGGTGTTCACGAACAGCGACTTGGTGAGCGGCGCGGGCATCCAGTCGGTGGCCATCTTCTGCGCCAGCTCGGCCACCACCTCGGGGATCATGCCGCTGAACAGGTGGAAGGCCTTCTCGCCGGCCTCGTGCACCGCGCGCACGATGGCCGGATGGTTGTGGCCGATGGTGGCGCACATCTGGCCCGAGGTGAAGTCGAGGATCTCGCGGCCCGTGTCGTCGACCACCACCGCGCCGCGGGCGCTGCGGAACAGGTAGGGGAAGGTGTCGCCGCCGTAGCGCACCATGTATTCCTTGGCGGCCGCGCGCAGTTGTTCGCTCATGTCCGAATCCTTTGCTGAAGTGGTGAGTGGATTCGCCAATGGTCGCGAGGCCCGCGCACGCGGTCCAATGTCGAGTTTGCATCCGGGCGCGATGCGCCGCACGCATCGCCCATGCACGCAACCGATGGGCACGCGGCTTGCAGAATGCGCCGCACGCAAAGGAGCAAGAGGCGCGATGGACACACGCTGGTTTCAGGATTTCGTCACCTTGGCCGAGGTGCAGAACTTCACGCGCGCGGCCGAGATGCGCAACGTCTCGCAGGCCGCGTTCAGCCGCCGCATCCAGGCGCTCGAGCAATGGCTGGGCGCCAAGCTGATCGATCGCGCGGCCTATCCCACGCGGCTCACGCCCGCGGGCGAGCGCTTCCGCAAGGTGGCCGCCGGCCTGCTCGACCAGATCGCCGATGCGCGCACCGAGATCGGCGACGCGCCCGCGCGCAACCACGTGCGCATCGCCTCGACCTATGCGCTGGCCAGCACGCGGCTGCCGGGCTGGTGGGCGCGCTGGTCGGGCGCGGGCGACCTCAGTTGCAGCCTCGAGGTCGGCAACGTGCACGACACGCTGACGGCCTTCAGCGCGGGCTCGGCCGACGTGCTGATCGGCTTCCACCAGGCGGCGCATCCGCTGCAGCTCGATGCGACGCGCTTCGAGCGTCGCGAGCTCGGCCTCGAGCGCGTGCGGCCCTACGTGTCGCGCGCGCTCGCAGCCTCGGAACGCTTCGCGCTGCCGGGCAGCGCGACCCATCCGCTGCCGCTGTTGATGTACTCGCCCAGCGGCTACTTCGCGCGCGTGGTCGCGACCGCGATCGAGCAGTCGGCGCAACCGCTGACCGGCTACCGGGCCTTCGAGTCCGAGATGACCGACGTGCTCGGCGACCTCGCGCAGCAGGGCATGGGCATGGCCTGGTTGCCCGACAGCTCCTTCGTCGCGGGCCGGCTCGGCGAACTGGTGCCGGTGGGCGACGGCGCCTGGGACGTGGAGGTCGCGATCGTGGCCTGGCGCGCGCGGCTCAATGCGCGGCCGGCGGTCGCGCGGCTGTGGGAGCGCATCGGCGCCGACGCGCTGCCTGCCTGAAACGACTTCAGCCGGGCTCGGCCGGCATGCGCTCGGCGATCACCTCGCGCAGCAGCGGCAAGGCAGGCGCCTCGCTGCGGCCGGCCAGGGTCACGAGGCCGAAGCGCGCGCGGCCCAGCGGCGGGTGCACCGGCAGTGCGACGAGGTCGGGCGCCACCGCGCGCACCGCGAGCAGGATCGCGTCGCTGTCGCGCGCGAGCTCGACCAGGTTCGACAGCTCCGAGCAGCGCAGGGTCACGCACTGGTCGGGATGCGCCTCGGGGCCGTAGGCATCGACCATCGCGCGCACCACGTCGCGCCCGAGGCCGGTGGACGCGAGCGGGTAGTCCTTCAAGCTCTGGAACGTCATCGGCCCGCGCTTGCGCGCGAGCGGATGGCCGCGCCGGCACATGAAGGCGCCGCCCATCTCCACCAGCGGCTCGACGCGCAGATCGATGCTCGGCGTGACGGTGCGGAACTCCACCACCACCGCATCGAGCGCGCGCTGGCGCAACGCCTGCACCAGCCGGTCGGTGTCGCCGCGCAGGATGTCGATGCGCACCGGCGCGCCACGGTAGGCCATGCGCTGCAAGAGCGGCGTGGCCAGCAATGCGCCGGGCCCGGCGCCGAGCCCCACGCGCAGGTGGGCGCCGCCGCCGCCGCGCGCGCTGGCCACCAGTTCCTGCGCATCGCCGACCAGGTGGCGCGCGCGCGCGAGCATCTCGCGCCCGAAATGCGAGAGCTCGCTGCGCCGGCCCACGCGGTCGAACAGCGCGCGGCCGAGCACCTCCTCGAGCGCATGGATGCTGCGGCTCAGCGCGGGCTGCGTGATCGACAGCGCCTTGGCCGAGCGCGTGAAGGAGCCCGTTTCGGCCACCGACAGGAAGTGGCGCAACTGCACGAAGGTCATGGCATGGAGGGGCCTGTTCATGCATCGGAATTATGGCTGTGGATAGAACAATGCATTGGACGCCTGGCAAGCCATTGCCTAGATTCGCGGCCGGTCCCTTTCCAGAACAAGCAAACACACCTCACCCAGGAGACAGGTCCCTTCATGCATTCCCTTCGCCAGCTTTCCCTCGCCGCCTGCCTCGCCTGCGCCGCCGTGCCCGCCGCCATGGCGCAAGGCGCCGCCCCCAACGCCCAGCGCATCGAGTCGCTCGCGCGCGAGGCCTATCCGCAGCTCGACACGCTCTACAAGGACATCCACGCCCATCCCGAACTCGGCTTCCAGGAGGTGCGCACGGCCGGCAAGCTCGCCGAGCAGATGCGCGCCCTCGGCTTCGAGGTGACCGAGCACGTGGGCCGCACCGGCGTGGTCGCGGTCCTGCGCAACGGTGCCGGCCCCACGGTGCTGGTGCGCACCGAGCTCGACGCGCTGCCGATGCAGGAGAAGACCGGCCTGCCCTACGCGAGCCAGGCCAAGGCCACCTGGCAGGGCCGCGAGACCTTCGTCGCCCACAGCTGCGGCCACGACGTGCACATGGCGAGCTGGGTCGGCACCGCGCGCACGCTGCTCGCGCTCAAGGACCAGTGGCAGGGCACGCTGGTGTTCGTCGCGCAGCCGGCCGAGGAGGCCAGCGGCGGCGCCAAGGGCATGCTGGCCGACGGGCTCTACAAGCGCTTCCCCAAGCCCGATGCCGCCTTCGCGCTGCACACCTCGCCCTCGTCGTACGGCTACGTCGGCTACCGCGCGGGGCCGATCACCTCGGCCTCCGACGGCTTCGAGATCGACTTCAAGGGCCGCGGCGGCCACGGCTCGGCACCGCACCATGCGATCGACCCCATCGTGCAGGCGGCCCATTTCGTGACCGACGTGCAGACCGTGGTGAGCCGCGAGAAGGACCCGGCCGAATTCGGCGTGGTGACGGTCGGCGCGATCCAGGCCGGCACCGCCGGCAACATCATTCCCGACTCGGCGCTGTTGCGCGGCACCATCCGCAGCTACAAGCCGCAGGTGCGCAAGCAGCTGATCGACGGCGTGCGCCGCACCGCGCTGGCCTCGGCCGCGATGGCGGGCGCGCCCGAGCCGGCCATCGGCCTCGACCCGGCGCGCGGCAACGCCGCGGTGATCAACGACCAGGCGCTCGCGCAGCGCACCGTGGCCGCGCTCAAGGCGCAGCTCGGCGACGCGAAGGTGGTGCAGGTGCCGCCGATCACCGCCAGCGAGGACTTCTCGGACTTCGCGGTGGACGGCGTGCCCACCTTCTTCTTCTTCATCGGCGTGAACGATCCGAAGGAGGTCGCCAACTCGCAGAAGGAAGGCGGCAAGCCCCTGCCCTTCAACCACTCGCCGTTCTTCGCGCCGGTGCCCGAGCCCTCGATCACGACGGGCGTGCAGGCGATGACGGCGGCGGTGCTGAGCGCGCTGGCCGCGAAGCCTACTTCAACCGGTAGCTGAGCTTCTTGCCGCCACGCACCTGGGCATCGAGGCCCAGCCATTCGCCGTCGGCCACCGCATACCAGAGGTCGATCGGCTGCTCGGGCCCGCTGACGCGCCAGCGCCGGGCCGCCACGCCGCGGCCGCGCACCTCGACGCGGCCCTCGTCGAGCGCGACGATGCGCACCGGCTCGAGCTTGCCGGTCTGCGCATTGAGCAGTTGCTGCTGCGCGCGCATCGCGGGGTTCCAGTAGGCGAAGCTCATCACGCAGCCCGGCATCGCGCTGCGCCCGCGCGGCGTGACGACCACCAGCGCGGGGCCGTCGCCCTCCGCCTCGCGCTCGGCGCGCACCTCGGAGCGGTCGCCGTCGTCGTTGGTGTCGGCATCGAGCCGGCGCAGGCAGTCGCCGCGCCAGTGCTCGACCGCCGAATGCCGGTAGCGGTAGACCGTGACGCCCAGCAGCTTGACCGCGAACGCGGCCTCGCTGCTCAGCCGGCGCTCGTCGCCCGCGGCCGTGAGCACGAAGCGGTGCTCGCCGATCGGCGCGTCGTCGAGCAGCACGCGGAAATTCCATTCGCCCGTGGCGGGCGAGGCCACCGGCTGCGCGCCCGCCGCGAAGGCCAGCACGCACAGCAGCGCCAGGCCGGCATGGCGCCCCCTCATTTCGGCGGCCGGCGCACCGGCCCCGGCACGAAGGCGTTGGTGCGCGCGATGTAGTCGCGGTAGGCCGGCCGCCGGTGGCCGATGTCGGCCTCGAGCAGGCGCACGCCCGACACGCGCAGCAGCAGCCAGGTCATGAGCAGCGGCGACACCACGCTCCAGGCGCCGCCGAGGCCGGCCGCGCCCAGCGCCATCAGCCACAGCCCCCACCAGACGCAGGCCTCGCCGAAGTAGTTGGGATGGCGGCTGTAGCGCCACAGGCCGCGGTCCATCACCTGGCCGCGCTGCGAGGGGTCGGCCTTGAAGCGCGACATCTGGGCATCGGCGATGGCCTCGAAGCCGATGCCGAAGGCCGCCAGCGCGCCGCCCGCGATGTCGAGCCAGCCCAGCGGCCGCGCGCCCGCCATGCCGACGAACAGCGGCGCCGACACGATCCAGGCCAGCACCGCCTGCAGCCCGAACACCAGGTACAGGCTCTTGAGTCCGAAACCCGGCTGGTTGCGCGCGCGGATCGCCTCGTAGCGCCGGTCCTCGCCATGGCCCCAGTTGCGCGCGGCCACATAGAGCGCCAGCCGCAGCCCCCACAGCAGCGCGAGCACGGCCATGGCCAGGCCGCGCGGCTCGTGCAGCGGCGCGTTCGGCAGCAGCACCAGGTAGACCAGGCCCGCGCCCGCGATCAACACCGGCCAGAAGCGGTCGATCAGGCTTGCGTCGCGCCGCGCCAGGCTCTCGAGCCAGACCACCAGCGCGACCGCGGCGGTGAAGGCGAGGCCGGCGAAGGCGGCTTCCGGGGCGCTGAATCTCATCGGTCCGGCTTCAGGCGCGCCGCTCGAACAGGTAGTGGCTGACCCACCAGCGCTGCCCGTGCTCGTAGCCGAACAGCTCGGCCACCGACATGAAGAACAGGCGCCAGCGCGTCCACCAGACGTTGGCCTGGTCGCCGTAGGTGGCCTGGAACAGCGGGCGCAGCGCCTCGCGGCGCTGGTCCATGTTGCGCAGCCAGGCCTCGGCGGTGCGCTGGTAGTGGCGGCCTTCCCAGCGCCAGCGGCGCAGCAGCCGCAGATCGTCCTGGCAGTGCAGCGCGAGGTCGTCGCTGGGCATCATGCCGCCCGAGAAGAAGTGCTCGCTCATCCAGTCGCTGGCGTCGCGCACCTCGAAGGGATAGGGCGCCTCGCGGTGCACGAACACGTGCATGAAGAAGCGCCCGCCGGGCCGCAGCCAGCGCGCCACGTTGGCGAAGGCCTGCGGCCAGTTGCGCAGGTGCTCGAACATCTCGACCGAGACCACGCGGTCGAAGCGCTCCTCGGTGTCGAACACGTTGATGTCGCGCGTGAGCACCCGCACATTGGCCAGCCCGCGCCGCGCGGCCTCGGCCTCGATGTATTCGCGCTGCGAAGCCGAGTTCGACAGCGCCGTGATCCGGCTGCCCGGGTAGTGCGCGGCCATCCACAGCGTGAGCGAGCCCCAGCCGCAGCCCAGCTCGAGGATGTCCTGCCCGTTGTCCAGCCCGGCGCGCTCGCAGGTGCTGGCCAGCGCAGCCGATTCGGCCTCCTCGAGCGTGCGCGTGCCCTCGGGCCAGTAGCAGCTGCTGTACTTGCGGTGGTTGCCGAGCACCTGGCCGAAGAAGGCGGCCGGCACCTCGTAGTGCTGGGCGTTGGCCTTCTCGGGCAGCGGCGCCAGGCTGGCCGAGCGCATGCGGCCGACGAAATCCTGGGTCAGCTCGGCCACGGCCGGGGTGTTGCCGGCATACAACTCCGACAGCCGGTCCTTGAGCAGGCGCCGGATGCCGCGGCGCACCACGGTATCGGGCACCAGGCCCTTCTCGACCCAGCGGATGGCGAACGCGATGTCCTGCGGCATGGCTTCTTCTTCCTTCTCGTGCGTGTTGGCGGGCCCCGCCGTCCGGGACCGATCACCCCCTGTACGCAGCCGGCGGCGATCCGGATGCAACCGGATGCATCCGGCGGGCGCAAACCAAAGTTGCGCCATGCCCCTGCGCCGGCGCGGGCCTCTGGCCGAACTGGAACAATGCGCCCACTCTCATGGACGGACTCGATCTCATCAAGACATTTCGCGAAGTCGCGTTCCGGCGCAGCTTCTCGCGCGCGGCCCTGTCGCTGGGCATGTCGAAGGCCACCGTCAGCCGCTACGTGGCCGAACTGGAGGAGCGCAGCGGCGTGCGGCTGCTCAACCGCTCCACCCGCTCGCTGAGCCTGACCGACGCCGGCGAGGTGCTGCTCGAGCGCAGCACCCAGCTGGTCGACATGGCCGAGAACACGCTCAACGACCTGCAGGCCCACGGCGCCCACCCGCGCGGCCGGCTGCGCATGAGCGCGCCGCACGGGCTGATCGCCGGCTGGCTCTCGGACGTGATCGCCGAATTCATCAAGCGCTACCCCGACGTCTACGTCAGCCTGGTCTTCACCAACAGCGCGGTCGACCTGATCGGCGAGGGCATCGACATCCACCTGACCGGCGGGCGCATCGACGACATGAACCTGATCGTGCGGCGGCTGGTGCAGTTCGACATGGTGGTCTGCGCCACCCCGGCCTACTGGGCGCTGCGCGGCATGCCGCGCGTGCCGGCCGACCTGAGCCGGCACGACGTGCTCAGCTATTCGGCCGCCCCGACCACCCACCTGCCCTTCGAGACCGAAGGCGAGGCCTACGAGGTGCCGGTGCACAGCCGCATGGAGGCCAACGACGCGGTCGCGCTGATCGAACTGGCGCTGCGCGGCGTGGGCGTGGCCTACGTGCCCGAGCCGCTGGCCCAGTCGCACCTGGAGCGCGGCGCGCTGGTGCCGGTGCTGCGCGAGCACATGCCGCACGACCACTGGCTCTATGCCGCCTATTCGCAGCGGCGCCACAACAGCGCGGCGATGCGCGCGATGCTTGACTTCCTCGAGCAGTCGATGGGACCCGACGGCGGGTTGCCCTCGCCGATGCCGCCGGCCGTGCCGGTCTCGCCGCCCGCCGCGCCTTCCGCTACATGCGCCCTTTCCAGGGAACCAGGCGCCGCTCGAGCCAGCGCATCAGCAGGTCGAACAGATACGCCACCACCCCGATGACCACGATCCCCATGATCACGATGTCGGTGCGCAGGAAGTTCGACGCGTTGAGCACCATCTGACCCAGCCCCATGTTGGCCGCCACCATCTCGGCGGCCACCAGCGTGGTCCAGCCGAAGCCGATCGCGATGCGCATGCCGACCAGGATGTCGGGCAGCGCCGAGGGCAGGATCACGTGGCGGATCACCTGCAGGTAGCTCGCGCCCATCGAGTAGGCCGCGTTGATCTGCTCCTGCGAGGCGCTGCGCATGCCCGAGCGCGCGGCCAGCGCCAGCGGCGCGAAGCAGCTCAGGAAGATCAGCAGCACCTTGGGCAGCTCGTCGATCCCGAACCAGATGATGATCAGCGGCAGGTAGGCCAGCGGCGGCAACGGCCGGTAGAACTCCAGCGGCGGATCGAAGATGCCGCGCCAGAAGCGGCTCATGCCCATCGCGATGCCCACGGGGATGGCCGTGACGCAGGCCAGCAGGAAGGCCGAGAACACGCGGAACATGCTCGCGAGGAAGTGCTGCCACAGCGGCTTGTCGTTGGCCTGGCCGGTCAGGTATTCGTAGAACTGCTGGAACACCGCCTGCGGCGTTGGCAGGAACAGCGGCTTGACCCAGCCCATGTTGGTGACCAGGAACCACAGCGCGATCAGCGTCAGCACCGTGACCACGCTGATCGTGAAGCTCGAGCCTTCGCCCGGCACCTTGAAGGCGCTGGTCTTGAGCTTGGCGCCGGGCGCGGGCGGCGGGACGGCGGTGGGCTTGGTGGGAGGCGTCATGGGAACCGGCGATGCGATGCTGGCCTCAGGCATGGGCGGCCTCGCGGTGGTGGATGATGGAGAGCACTTCCTCGCGCATGCGGATGAACTCGGGCTCGGACTTCACCTTGCGCGAATCGCCGTGCGAGAGGTACTGGCGCGAGAACGGCACCTCGTCGTAGACGTGCGAGATGCGCCCCGGGCTCGGGCTCATCACGATCAGCCGGGTGGCAAGGAACAGCGCCTCCTCCACCGAGTGGGTGATGAAGAACACCATCTTGTTCGAGGTCGACCAGGCCTGCAGCAGTATCTCCTGCACCTGCTCGCGCGTGAAGGCGTCGAGCGCGCCCATCGGCTCGTCCATCAGCAGCACGGCCGGATCGCTGGCCAGCGCGCGCGCGATGCCCACGCGCTGCTGCATGCCGCCCGAGAGCTCGTACACCGCACGGTCGGCGTACTTCTGCAGCCCGACCAGCGCGAGTTTTTCTTCCGCCACGCGGTCGCGCGTGGCGCGGTCGACGCCCGCGAGCCTCAAGCCCAGCGCCACGTTGTCGCGCACGTTGAGCCAGGGCATCAGCGCATGCTTCTGGAACACCACGCCGCGGTCGGCGCCCGGGCCGGCCACGGGTTGGCCGTCGAGCAGGATCTCGCCGGTGGACGGCGGCAGGAAGCCGGCGATGCAGTTCAAGAGCGTGGTCTTGCCGCAGCCCGAGGCGCCGAGCGCGACCACGAAGTCGCCGTCGTGCATGCGCAGGTTGACCGGCGCGAGCGCCTGCAGGGTGCCGCCCTTGACGGCGTAATTGACCGTGAGGTCGCGGATGTCGAGCGTGGGCATGGGCTTTTTTGTTTACCGGGCCGCGCTCACTTGGCCGCCAGGGCCTTCTCGACGTAGGTGGTGGTCACGTAGGCCGAGTAGTCGGGCTTGACCTCCTGCACCCGGCCCTGTTCCTTGAGGAACACCGCCGTGTTGGCCATCGCCTTGGCCGCGCCGCCGCCGAGCCAGGTCGGCGAGAGCTGCTCGGACAGGGTCGGGAAGCTGTAGAGCGCCATCGCCGGGCCCACGTCCTGCGGATTGGCCTTGGTCCACTTGGCCATCGCCTTGGTCTGCGGCGAGTCGGGCGTCCAGCTCTTGCCCGAGGCCTTGTACTCGTCGTTGGCGCGGTTGAGCGCCTTCACGAACGCCACCATGAAGGCCTCGTTCTCGGCCGCCCACTTGGCGTTGACTACGATGCCCTCGAAGGTCGGCGCGCCGCGCTTGCCGATGCTGCCCGAGGTGGCGATCACCTTGCCGCTGGAGCGGATCTTGGAGAGCACCGGGTCCCAGATGAAGGTGGCGTCGATGTCGCCGCGCTCCCAGGCCGCCGCGATCTCGGGCGGGCGCATGTTCATCACGTTGACCTTCTTCGCGTCCACGCCGTCCATCTTCATCGCGGCCATGAGCTGATAGTGGGCGGTGGAGACGAAGGGCGTGGCCACCTTCTTGCCCGCGAGGTCCTTGAGGCTCGCGATGCCCGAGGCATTGCGCGCCACCAGCGCCTCGGCGTCGGCGATGTCGGCCGAGATCCAGAACAGCTTGATGTCCTGCCCCTGGCTGGCCGCGGCCGTGAGCGGGCTGGAGCCAGTCTCGCCCATCTGCACGTCGCCCGAGGCCATGGCGCGGATCACGTCGCCGCCGCCCGAGAACATGCGCCAGTTGATCTTGTAGCCGGTGGCCTTCTCGACCTCGCCCGACTCCATGACCAGGCGCAGCGGGACGAGCATGTCCTGATGGGCGAAGGTGAGTTCCTTGGCCTTCTGGGCGAAAGCGGTGCCGGTGGTGGCCAGCACGAGCAGCGCTGTGGCTGCGATTGCACGGTGCAGGGATCGACGCGTGTTCATCCGGGTTCTCCTTGTCTGTTGCGGGCGGCGCTGGCCGAGGCTTCGGGGCGAGGGGTACTGTGCATGGTTGGGGGTGGGGTGCAAAGTGCCAGGGGTGGGAGGGGGGAGGTGCCAGTGGACTGGGACTTACCCTTGTTTGGTGCCTTGCGGCACGGGGGAGGTGCGTTTTTTGTTTTTGGGGTTGTTTTCTTTGGTGAGGCTGTTGGCCGGGTCTCGCCCCGGCCGACAACCTCAACAAGAAGAGCACCGTCACACAACCAAGACCGCTGGCAAACTGCCCCACACCATGCCTCAAGCCGTCATCCTCCCCGCAGAAGCGCATCACTACCCTTCCCTCCACCAGACCCTCGACACGGTGGCCCGAGAAAAAAAGTACCTGGCCCTCACCGAGGCCCCGCCCTACGACTCGACCACCGACTTCTACCGCCACCTGCGCGCCACCCACTCCCCTCACTTCGTAGCCGTAGAAAACAACCAGGTCATAGGCTGGTGCGACATCGCCCCCACCTTCGGCCAGACCCGCGCCCACGCAGGCACCCTCGGCATCGCGATGCACCCCCAGGCACGTGGCCGCGGACTCGGTCCGCAGCTGCTGCGCGCCGCCATCGAAGCCGCCTGGCTCAGGGGCCTCACCCGCATCGAACTCACGGTGCGCGACGACAACCTCCCCGCCAAGGCCCTCTACGAACGCTTCGGCTTCCAGCACGAAGGCCTGCAACGCCAGGCGATGCGCGTCGACGGCATCTACCACGACGTCCACGCCATGGCCCTGCTCGCCACCGAGGCCACCGCACCCCACTAGACTGCTCCGTACCCGACAAGAGCCCGGAGACACGACACCATGTGCAGGAGCATCAAGACCCTCTACAACTTCGAGCCGCCCGCCACCGAGCAGGAGATCCGCGCCGCGGCCCTGCAGTTCGTGCGCAAGCTCAGCGGCTTCAACGTCCCCTCGCGCGCCAACGAGGCCGCGTTCGAACGCGCCGTCGAGGAAGTCAGCGCCAGCGCCGCGCGGCTGCTCGAATCGCTGGTGACCACGGCCGAGCCGCGCGACCGCGAGATCGAGGCCGAGCGCGCCAGGGCCCGCTCGGCCGCGCGCTTCGGCACGCAGCTTTCCTGACCGCCACCGGCGCACGCGCCCGAGCCCGCCGCGTTCGGCCTTCGCCGCGCACGGTTTTTGCGCCTGCCGCGGCGCAGGTCCAAAAGGCCTTTGGTATCGTGCCTTGCAAGCCGAAACACATTCAAGAAGACGCGGACATCGACCGAATGAGAAAGACCTATATCGGAGGCTGCCACTGCGGCGCCGTGCGCTTCGAAGCCGACATCGACCTGAGCCTGGGCACGCTGCGCTGCAACTGCGCGATCTGCACCCGCACGCGCTTCTGGCCAGCCATCGTCGAGCCCGGGGCTTTCCGCCTGCTCGAGGGCGAATCCGAGCTCAGCGAGCAGATGCTCGACACCCGCAACAGCCACTACATCGTCTGCAAGCTCTGCGGCGTGCGCTCCTTCGGCGTGGGGCATTCGCCCGAGACCGGCGCCCATGCCTACGGCGTGAACGTGACCTGCCTCGACGACGTGGACCTCGACGACCTCGTCAACTCGCCGCTGCAGTACGTGGACGGCCACCGCGGCACCTGGCACGTGGCGCGCACGGCCATCGATCCCTGAGACGACGATCAACAGACAGACAACCACAATCCACAGGAGACACCCTCATGCCTTTCGAACTCTGGCTCGCCTTCGTGGCCGCCTCGGCCGTGCTGCTGGTCATTCCAGGTCCGACCATCCTCACGGTGATCAGCTACTCGATGTCGCACGGCCGCCGCGCCAACGTGCCGCTGGTGGCCGCGGTGGCGCTCGGCGACTCGACCGCGCTGGTGGTGTCGCTGCTGGGCCTGGGCACGCTGCTCGCGGCCTCGGCCTTCTGGTTCAACGCGGTGAAATGGGTGGGCGGGCTGTACCTGCTGTACCTGGGCATCAAGCTGCTGCGCGCGGGCGTGTCGAGCGCCGAGATCGCGACACCGGAAGCGCCCGCCTCGCGCTGGCGGCTGTTCGCCAACACCTACCTGGTGACGGCGCTCAACCCGAAGGGCATCGTGTTCTTCGTGGCCTTCCTGCCGCAGTTCATCAGCCAGAAGGCGGAGGTCGCGCCGCAGATGTGGGTGCTGGCGCTGACCTTCGTCGCGATGGCGACGCTCAACGCCACGCTCTACGCGGTGTTCGCGGGCTCGGCGCGGCGCCTGCTGTCCTCGCCGCGCGCGCAGCGCCGCTTCAACCTCGGCGGCGGCGCGCTGCTGAGCGCCGCGGGCCTGTGGGCGCTGATGGCGCGCCGGCCGGCCTGATCGCTCAGTTGCGCGTCGGATCGCCGGGGCGGCGGTCGTAGCGGTTGGGCACGCCATCGCCGTCGCGATCGCGGTCGTAGCGGTTCGGCACGCCGTCGCGGTCACGGTCGCCGTAGCCGGCGCGCGGCGGCGGCGGACGGTCGTAGCCGGGGGCGACGACGCAGCCGGCCAGCACGGCCGAGGCCGACAGCACGACGGCCAGGGTGGCGAGTCTGTTGTTCTTCATGATGCATCTCTCCTTGGAATGGTTGTGGAACACCGCACCGGCTTGCCTCTGGGCGCCGCGGCGGTAGCGCATTGAAGGCCACGCCGGTCGGGCCGCGATGTCGCGATGGCTGCGCCTCGGTGAAGTCTTGTGACCGGATGTGGCCGCTGCCGCAGACTGTGAACGACCCACCCGCCTTCGGTATGGCGGCGCGCCCCGCGTCCGTGGGTAGGCGCATGCCGCGCGGCACGGGTTCGAACTTCCGTCTACATCTTTCGGCAGGACGGCAGCCCGATGCGCATGGCCGAGAATGGCTGCCGCTTTCCAGCCCCGCGCATTCCCCGCGCGCACCCCTGCCCTGATGCCGACGCCCATCGCCCTGTTTCATTCCCCCGCGCTCCCGCGCCTCACGCTGGCGCTCGCCACGCTGATGCTGACGGCGCAGGCCGCATGGGCCGTGCCGAGCTTCGAGGAGGTGAAGCGCGACTTCCGCTCGTCCGACACCGCTGTGCTCGACCGCAACGGCGAGCTGCTGCAGCGCGTGCGCACCGACGCCAGCGTGCGGCGCGGCCAGTGGACGGCGCTGGCCGATATCTCGCCGGCCTTGCGCACGGCGATGGTGCTCAGCGAGGACCGGCGCTTCTACGAGCACAGCGGCGTCGACTGGCGCGCGGTCTCGGCCGCGGCCTGGGGCAACCTCTGGAACACGCGCACGCGCGGCGCCTCGACCATCACGATGCAGCTCTCGGGCCTGCTCGACGAGGACCTGCGGCGCGGCGGCGGCGGCCGCAGCCTGACGCAGAAGCTCGGCCAGACCGTGGCCGCGACCCAGCTCGAGCGCCAGTGGCGCAAGGACCAGATCCTCGAGGCCTACCTCAACAGCGTGCCGTTCCGCGGCGAGATCGTGGGCATCGACGCGCTCTCGCGCACGCTGTTCGGCAAGGCGCCGAGCGGCCTCGACGCGCGCGAGGCCGCCGTGGCCGCCGCGCTGGTGCGCGCGCCCAACGCGCGGCCGGCCCTGGTGGCGCAGCGCGCCTGCGAGGTGCTGCGCACCATGGAGCCGCAGCGCAAGGCCGACTGCGAGGCGCTCGACATGTTCACCAGCGCCGCGGTGCAGCGGCGCGCCTTCGAGGCCAGCGAAGGCATCGCGCCGCATGCCGCGCGGCGCGCGCTGCGCCAGGCGCGCGAGGGCCGCGAGCCCGGGCAGGAAGACACGCCGCCGGGCGAAGCCAGGGCGGCGGCGAAGGACACCGGCGACGGCAGCGTGCGCACCACGCTGCGCGCGCCGCTGCAGCGCTTCGCGCTCGGCACCCTGCAGCGGCATCTGCGCGAGCTGCGCGGCCGGCACGTGGAGGACGGCGCGCTGGTGGTGCTCGACAACGCCACCGGCGAGGTGCTGGCCTGGGTCGGTTCCTCGGGGCCGCTGAGCCAGGCGGCCGAGGTCGACGGCGTGATCGCGATGCGCCAGCCGGGCTCGACGCTCAAGCCGCTGCTCTACGGCCAGGCGATCGCCGAACGGCGGCTCACCGCGGCTTCGCTGATCGAGGACTCGTCGGCGCAGATCAACACCGCGAGCGGCCTCTACATCCCGCAGAACTACGACCGCCGCTTCAAGGGCCCGGTGTCGGCGCGCACCGCGCTCGCGGCCTCGCTCAACGTGCCGGCCGTGCGCACGCTGGTGATGGTGTCGCCCGAATCCTTCGCGCGCGGGCTGCGCGCGGCCGGCCTGCCGCTGCGCGAGAGCGGCGACTACTACGGCTACAGCCTCGCGCTCGGCAGCGCCGAGGTCACGCTGCTGTCGCTGACCAATGCCTACCGCATGCTGGCCAACGGCGGGCGCTACGGCACGACCACGCTGCTGGCGCCGGCGGCGCCCGACAAGTCGAGGAAGACCACCGCCGCCACCGCAAAGAGCCCCCCGGCACCGGTGCTCGACCCGCGCGCCGCCTTCATCGTCGGCGACATCCTGTCCGACCCCAACGCGCGCACCCGCACCTTCGGCCTCGACAGCATCCTCTCGACCCGCTTCTGGAGCGCGGTGAAGACCGGCACCAGCAAGGACATGCGCGACAACTGGGCGGTGGGCTGGTCGCAGCGCTACACGGTCGGCGTGTGGGTCGGCAACGCGAGCGGCGAGTCGATGTGGGACGTGAGCGGCACCAGCGGCGCGGCGCCGGTCTGGGCCGAGGTCATGCGCTTCCTGCACGCGCGCGAGCCGAGCCGGGCGCCCGCGCCGCCGCCGGGCCTGGTGCGCACGCACATCGACTTCGGCCCCGGTCCCGACGGCAATGCGCTCGAGGCCGCGCGCGACGAATGGTTCGTGCAGGGCACGGAGCAGCCGCTGTTCGCGCTCGCGAACGAACCCGGCGCCGCGGGCACGGCCGCCATCGCGCGCATCACCGCGCCGGCCGACGGCACGATCATCGCGCTCGATCCCGACATCCCGCCGCTGCGCCAGCGCGTGCGCTTCGAATCGGAAGGCCGCGGCGTGCAATGGCGCATCGACGGCAAGCACTTCGCGCGCGGCAACAGCGCGCAGTGGCTGCCCTGGCCGGGCCGCCACCTGATCGAGCTGGTCGATGCCGGCGGCAAGGTGGTGGACCAGCGCCGGCTCGAGGTGCGCGGCGCGGGCGTCGTGACGAAGAGCGCCCAGCGATGAAGGCGACGACCCCGAACTCCCGACCCGGCCTGCACCTCTGGCTGTGTCTGGTGCTGCTGTTCGCCGCGGTATTCGGCGCGCAGGCCAAACCCGTGCCCGTGCCGGCGATGAAGTCGCGCGTGATCGACCAGAACAAGACGCTCGACGCCGCGCAGGCCGAGGCGCTGCGCGAGCGCATCGCCGACATCGAGCGCGAGACCCGGGCCCAGCTCGCGGTGCTGATCGTGCCGACCACCGGCGAGGACAGCATCGAGCAATACGCCACGCGCGTGTTCGCGCAGTGGAAGCTCGGGCGCAAGGACGAGGACGACGGCGTGCTGCTGCTGGTGGCGATCCGCGACCGGCGCATGCGCATCGAGGTCGGCCGCGGCCTCGAGGGCCGCATCACCGACATCCAGGCCGCGCGCATCATCGACCAGGAGATGACGCCGCGCTTTCGCGCCGGCGATTTCGATGGCGGCCTCCATGCCGCGGTCGACGGCATCGCGCAGCTGATCCGCGGCGAGCCGATGGCCATGGCCCAGGAGCTGCCGCTGATCGATCCGGGCGAGCCCGTCGAATCGACGCCGCCCGAGCCGCGCGGATGGCACGTCACGCCCGAGGGCTGGGCCTTCTTCGCCGTGATCGGCTGGTCGGCGCTGGTCGGGCTCTGGCAGAGCCGGCAGAAGAAAAGCGCAGCCGAATTGCGCACCGACGCCGAGCAGCTCGCCCGGCGGCGCGCGCGGCAGGCCCGCAGCAGCGCGCGCCGCTCGTCGAAGCGCGCACGCCGCGCGCAGGCCGGCGTCGCGGCCGAGCTGGAAAGCGCCTCGGCCCTTGCCGCGGCCGCGCCCGGCAGGACGCTGCGGCGCTGGCCCTGGACCTTCGGCGCGCTCGCGGTCGCGCCGGTCGCCGCGGCCGCCACGCTCGGCGAACCGATGTTCGCGATCGCGCTCGGGATGATGCCGGTGCCGATGGGCTTCGGCATCGGCTATGGCTGCGGCCTGTGGCGCACCATGCGCCTCGTCGTCGCCGGCATCGCGCTGCTGATCGCGGGCGTGGCGGTCGCGGGCCGGCAGCTGGGCTGGGAGCGCGTGGGCTGGTCGCTGCTCGGCATGCTGGCGCTGGGCGCGGCAGTGCTGGTCGGGCTGCTGATCGTGACCGGCATGCGCAAGGCCTGGGGCAAGGGCGTGCGCAGCTTCGTCTCGCGCTGGATCGTGGTGTGCGTGGTGGTGGGCCTGTTCGTCGGGATGGCGCACGACGAGCTCGAGCCGCAGCTGTTCCTGCTCGTGCTGGCGGCCGTCACGGTGGTGGCGCTGCTCGTGGCCTTCTTCCCGGCCGATGGCGGCGGGGGCGGCGGGCACGGCAACGACTACGGCGACAGCGGATGGGGCAGCAGCAGTTCCTCGTCCTCCTCTTCGTACGAGTCCTCGTCCTCCTCGTCGTCGGATTCGTCGTCGTCCTCGTCGGACTCGGGCGGCTCGAGCAGCGGCGGCGGCGCCTCGGGAAGCTGGTAGCGGACGACCCGGGGGAACGCCCCGGCCCAAGCCCCTCCCGCCACAAGGCCTACCGCCCCCCGGCCACAATTCATCCGATGATTCAATGAATTAGCACCTCATGCTAGCCCAAGCCCCCCGCACCTCCCTGGTCGAAGCCGCCGCCAACGGCATCCGCGCCGAGATCTCCGCCGGCCGCTGGCCCGTCGGCGCGCGCATCCCCATCGAGCCGCAGCTCGCCCAGTTGCTCGGCGTGAGCCGCGGCACCGTGCGCGAGGCCGTCAAGACGCTGGTCTCGCGCGGCCTGCTCGAGGTGCGCCAGGGCTCGGGCACCTATGTGCGCTCGGGCTTCGATCCCGGCGCCAGCCTGCAGAAGCTGCGCCTGGCCAGCCTGCTCGACCAGTTCGAGGTGCGCTGCGCGCTCGAGGTGCAGGCCGCGCGGCTGGCCGCGCTGCGCCACACGCCCGAGGACCTGCGCCAGCTCCACGCCCTGCTCGACCGCCGCGGCACGCCCGCGCCCGACGACGGCGGCAAGGCCTTCATCGAGCGCGACCTCGCCTTCCACCTGGCCATCGTCGACATCGCGGGCAACCTCGCGCTCGCCGAGACGGTGCGTTTCATCGGCGGCTACATCAAGGACACGATCGCCAGCACCATGGGCACGCTGCTGCCCGAGCCCGACGACGCCGCGCACCGCGCCGTGGCCGAGGCCATCGCCAGCCGCGACCCCGAGCGCGCCGACGCCGCCGTGCGCGCCTTCATGACGCCCATGATCGCGGCCCTCGCCGCCGGCTCCGACACCTCCACCGGCGCCCCACGCGCGCCGTCCCGTCCATGACCGCCACCAGCACTTTCCCTTCCGCCGCCACGGCCACCCTGCGCCACGCGCCCGCCGCCGAGGCCGGCCAGCTGCTGATCGACGCCGAGATCGACAGCCAGCCCGCGCCGCCTCCCACCCCGGCTCCGAGCCGCGGCCGCCGCATCCTGCTGGGCGCCAGCGTGGTGCTGATCGCCTTCAACCTGCGGCCGGTGTTCGCCAGCCTCTCGGTGGTGTTGCCCGAGATCGTCCGCGCCACCGGCCTGTCGGCCACCGCCGCCAGCCTGTTGACCACCCTGCCCGTGCTGTGCCTGGGCCTGTTCGCGCCGCTCGCGCCCGGCCTCGGCCGGCGCTTCGGCACCGAGCGCACGCTGCTGGGCTGCATGGCGCTGATCCTGGTCGGCACGCTGCTGCGCGGCACCGGCCACGTGCCGCTGCTGTTCCTCGCCTCGGCGATCGCCGGCAGCGGCATCGCGGTCGCCAACGTGCTGCTGTCGGGGCTGGTCAAGCGCGACTTCGCCGGACAGGCGGCGCTGATGATGGGCCTCTACACCATGGCCGTGTGCGGCGGCGCCGCGAGCGCGGCCGGCCTCACGGTGCCGATCGAGCATGCGCTGGGCGGCGGCTGGACCGCGGCGCTCGCGGTCTGGGCGCTGCCGGCCGCGCTGGTCACGCTGCTGTGGGCGCCGCAGGCGCTGGCGCGCAAGCCGATCGCCAGCGAATCGGGCTTCACCGTGCGCGGCCTGTGGCGCGACCGGCTGGCCTGGCAGGTCACCTGCTTCATGGGGCTGCAGTCCGCGCTGGCCTACATCGTCATGGGCTGGCTCGCGCCCATCCTGCGCGAGCGCGGCCTGGCCAGCGACGTCGCGGGCTACGTGGTCTCGGTCTCGGTCATCACGCAGGTCGTGACCTGCCTCGTGGTGCCCGCGCTCGCGGTCCGGCTGCGCAACCAGATCGGCCTGGCCGTGGCGCTCGCGCTGCTCACCGTGGCCGCCATGCTGGCCCAGCTGTTCGCCCCGCTCGGCGGCGTGTGGGTCTGGGCCGTGCTGCTGGGCATCGCGCAGGGCGGCACCTTCGCGCTGGCGCTCACCATGATCGTGCTGCGCTCGCCCGATTCGCACGTGGCGGCGCACCTGTCGGGCATGGCGCAGGGCGTGGGCTACGTCATCGCGGCCTTCGGCCCGCTGCTGGCCGGGCTGCTGCACGGCTGGACCGGCAGCTTCGGCGCCGCCTCGTGGCTGTTCGTCGGGGTCGGTGTCGCGCTGGTGATCGCGGGCATCGGCGCGGGCCGCACCCTGCACGTGGGCGCGGTCACGGTACCACGCTAGCGTGGTGCTGGCGCGACGCGGTACCCGGGTCCGCGCGCGCCTACAGCAAGAAGCTCGCGCGTCCGAAGGGCGATGGGTCCGGAGCATGAGAAACTTCGTCCCATGCCGACGGTCAGACTGCGGCCCCAAGCAGGCACCGCCCCGATCCACCCGCCTCACGGCTTCTCTTCGACGAGCGCACCATGAAGAAACTTGCCGCCCTGGCCTTGCTGGGCCTGATCCAGACCGCCCCCGCGCTGGCCCAGCGCGACATGGACGTCTATGAAGCCGACCGCCGCTACTGCGCGAGCGGCCGCTCGGGCATGGACTTCCACTCCTGCATGGACCGGCTGCGCTTCGACCGCCAGCGCGACCGCGACCGCTGGGAACGCGAGCGCTGGGAACGCAGCCGCGACGACCGCAGCCGCTGGGAATACGAGCAGCGCCAGCGCTATGCCGCGCCGCCGCCCCCGCCGGTCTACCGCGGCGAACCGCCGAAGCTCAGCGACATGCAGCAGCGCGCGCTCGACAACTGCGTCCTGCTCGCACCGCGCGACCAGCCGCGCTGCCGCGCGACCGTGATGTCGACGGTGCGCTGAAAAAGCGTGCCGTTGCGCTTGCTTTCCCGCGCGCGGTGACCCCGAGGGGACCGCGCAGGCCGCCCGCGGCGGCCGTGCCGCGCTGCGCGATGCGGCGGACCGGTGCATGATGCGTCGCCGATCCATTCCATGAACGCCTCCTCCCCTCCGCAGGAAGAAGAAACCGCCGGCTCGCCCGACGGCCTCGCGCTGTCGCGCATGGTGCGCACCGAGCAGATGCTGGCGGTGCGCCGCAGCGTGCTCGCCGCGATCCCGGTCAACCTGGTGCTGAGCCTCACGGTGGCGCTGCTGGCCCACCACTCGGAGCTGACCGCGCTCGGCCTGGCCTGGCTCGCGCTCTCGCTGGCCGTCAACGTCACGCGCATCTTCGTCTGCCGCCGGCCCTTCGTGCCCGCGCCCAACGCCGACGGCACCGATCCCTCGGTCGACCACGAGCTGCGGCTGGCCTGGCTGTTCGCGCTGCTGTCGGGCTCGGTCTGGGCCCTGATCCCGATCCTCTGCGAAGGCTACACCTCGCCCGAGACCCTGTTCTACCTGACCGTGGTCTGCGGCATCTGCGCCGGCTCGGTCACCTACGGCATCGCCTACGCGCCGGTGCCGGTCAGCTTCATCACGCCGGCCCTGCTTTCCGTGATGGGCTGCCTGGTCTGGGCCGGCGGCTTCGACCGCCTGATGCTGGCCGCGATGGTGCTGGTCTATCTCGCGGCGCTGATGCGCGCGGCGCTGCAGAGCGCACGCGGCTTTCGCGAAGGCAGCCGGCTCAAGAACGAGGCCGTGTCGATGGCCGCGCGCCTGCGGCAGTCGCATGCGCTGTCGCTCGAATCGACGCGCCAGCTCGCCTTCCGCGTCGCGCACGACGCGCTCACGGGCCTGCTCAACCGCGAGGGCTTCACGCAGGCCTCGAGCCTGCGCATCGACGCCGGCGGCAAGGAGCGCGAGCACGGCCTGCTGATCCTCGGCATCGACGGCTTCAAGGCCGTCAACGACGCCTTCGGCCACAAGATGGGCGACCGCGTGCTGCAGGACGTGGCGCAGTGGCTGCAGCGCGAGCTGGCCGGCCGCGACGCCATCCTGGGCCGCTGGGGCGGCGACGAGTTCGCGGCCCTGTTCGTCGCCGAAGATGGCGGCCCCTCGCCCGAGCAGGTGGCGCAGGCGCTGATCGAATCGATCGCCTCGGCCACCGCGCAGTACGGCGGCAAGCTGAGCGCGAGCGTGGGCCTGTGCGTCGAGCGCGGCGTGCCGATCGCCGACATGCTGAGCTCGGCCGACGAGGCGCTGCACGAGGCCAAGCGCGCGGGCCGCAGCCGCTGCCGCCGCTTCGACGAGGCCCTGCGCGAACGCCTGGTGACGCGGCGCGACGTGGAGCGCGACCTGCCCGCCGCGGTCGCCTCGCGCGCCATCGGCGTCTGGTACCAGCCGATCCTGGCCGACGGCGGCCGCCGGCTGCACAGCCTCGAGGCGCTGCTGCGCTGGCAGCATCCGCGCCATGGCTGGATCCCGCCCGAGGACGTGATCCGCGCGGCCGCGAGTACCGGCCTGGCCGAATCGCTGCTGCGCCACATCCTGGCCGAGATCTGCGTCGGGCTGCAGGAGCTCGCCGCGGCCGACCCGCGCTTCGAGGCCGTGCCGGTGGCGATGAACGTGTCGCCGCGCGAGATGTCGCAGCTCGCGCTCGACCGCATCGTGCTCGGCGAGATCGCGCGCCACGGCATCGGGCCGCACCGCATCCAGATCGAGATCACCGAGGAGATCGCGCTCGACACCTTCGCCGCCAGCGCGCGCCTGCATGCGCTGGCCGACGCGGGCGTGGCGATCGTGGTGGACGATTTCGGCGTCGGCTATTCCTCGCTGGCCTCGCTGCGCAGCAAGTACGTGCGGCAGGTCAAGATCGACCGCAGCTTCATCTTCGGGCTGGCCGCCTCGCCGGGCAACCGCGTGCTGGTCGAATCGGTGATCCGCCTCGGCCATTCGCTGCGCATCGACGTGGTGGCCGAGGGCGTGGAGACCGTCGAGGAGCTCGAGGCGCTCAATGCGCTCGGCTGTCCTCTGATGCAGGGCTACCACCTCGCGCGGCCCGGACCGCTCGACGTGATCGTGCCCTGGGCCCGGCGCCTGCCGGGCTGAGCCTCAGCGCGAGGCCGGGCCGCCGTGCAGCGGCAGCCGCAAGGTGAGTCCGAGCGGACCGCCCGCGTGCGAGGCCGCATAGAGCCGCCCGCCCAGGCCGACTGCGATGCGCTCGCAGGCCCGCAGCGGCGCCGCGCCGACATCGCGCCAGTGCACCACCGCCTGCGTGCCCTCGATGCGCGCATGCACGCGCGGCGCGGCGCCCGTCGAGGCCGAGGCGGCCTGCGCAGCCACTTGCGCGAGCAGCTCGCGCAGCTCGCTCTCCACCGCCAGCACGGGTACGGCCTGCGACGGCAGTTCGACGGCGGCGCGCGGCAGCGCCGCGCCGAGCAGCGCGCGCAAGTCGTGCACCGCGCTGCGGCCGAACCGCTGCAGGGCCTCGTCGCGCGCGCGTGCCGCGGCCTCGCGCGCCCGCGCACCGTCGCGCAGGTTCGCGACCAGCAGCGAGCCCATGAGGCCGAACACGCCCGCGAAGCCGAGCCCGATGACGCTCGCGATGGCGAAGCCGAGGTTGCCGGTCTGCATGGCCATGCCGGTTTCAGCGCGGCGCGCCCGGCCGGTATTCGAGCGAGCCCGAGGGCGTGCGCTCGCAGCGGCCCGCGAGCGCGTCGCCGCGCGGGCCCGGCGGCACCGGCCGCGCGCCCTCGGGCTCGCCCTCGCACATGTCCCAGGCCGGCAGCGCGCGCGTGTTCATCGCGCCGGGCAGCGCCATGTGCAGCGGCATCGGCGGCGGCGGACCTTCGCCGCGAAAGGCCGGCGGCGGGCCGTAGGGCATGGGCGGCGGCAGCACGATGCAGCCGCCGAGGCTGGCCACGGCGAGCGCGCCGGCCAGGTGCTTGATACGCAAGGTCATGAAAGCTTCTCCTCTTCTTTTTCTGCATTCGCGCAGGGCCCGCGCGCCGCGAGGCATGCGGGCGCGCGGCGGCGTCAGAACGCGTGGCGGATACCGAAGTCGTAGCCGGTCGAGGACTTGGGCAGGCCGGTGTAGCCCACGCCCGTGCTGCCGTAGCCGGTGGTGCTGGCGGCCGTGAGGCTGCCGGTGTAGGCCGCGTCGTTGCGGTTGCTCACGCGTGCCACGGTGGCGTAGAGCGCGGTGCGCTTCGACAGGTTGTGCACGTAGCCCAGCGCTAGCTTGTTGACGCGCGGATCCTCGCCGTAGAGGCCGGTGGCGCCCTCGTTGTAGCGCACCGCCGAATACGAGGCGCGGATCAGGCCCGGGCCCACCGGCACGGTGGCGCCGATCAGGTAGCCCTTGTAGCTGTCGTGCGTGTTGGTCAAGCCGGTGTCGAACTTGTTCTGCACGTTCGAGAGCTCGCCGAACAGCTTGACCGGGCCGAAGTCGTACGAGGCGCCGAGGTTCACGGTCTGCACCTTGCGCGTGAGCGCGGTGGTGTCGACCGCCACGTTCTGGCCCGCGGCCAGCGCGACGTCGAGCGGCCCGTTGGCATAGCCGAAGCGCCCGCCGATGTAGCGGCCCGCGCTGCTGCTGGTGGCGGCCGTGAGGTCGGTGGCGCTGGTGCGCACGTTCTCGTTCAGGCTGTACTGCACCTGGCCGTAGAAGCCGCCGAGGTTGGGCGGCAGGAAGTACGCGACCATGTTGCTGGCGCGCGCATAGTTGCTGTTGCCGATGCCCGTGCTGCCGCCCACGGTGCTGATCACGTTGGTGCCCGAGCCGTTGGTGCCGAAGGGATCGAACACGGTGTCGTTCCAGAAGGTGGCCGTGTAGTCGCGGCCCAGCCGCACTTCGCCGAAGCCGCCCGAGAGGCTCACGGTGGAGCGCCGGTTGAAGTTGGCGATGCCGGTCGCGCCGTCGTCGTTGGTGATCGGTGCCTCGAGCCAGAAGCTCGCGGCCAGCCCGCCGCCCAGGTCCTCGGTGCCCCTGAAGCCGATGCGGCTGGAGTTGTAGCCCGAGTTGGCCAGGCTCCATTGGCTCTGCTTGCTGGTGATGCCGGTGATCGCGTTGCGCGAGGTGGCCGACTGGTAGCTCACGCCGGCGTCGACGACGCCGAACAGGGTGACGGACGATTGGGCACAGGCCAGGCCGGTGACGGTCAGCGCGGCCAGGGCCGTGAGGGATTTCTTCATTCAGGTTTCTCCGGTTTCGGCGCTCTTCATCGAGCGGCCGGAACGGATGCTCCCGTCCAAATTCGGAGGAATCTGGTGCATGGGGGCGAATGTTGCTTTTGCGCGCAATCCCCGATCGCTCGCCTTACCAGAAGTCTCCCAAAAGCCAGGCAATGCTCGCGCTCTGAAGGAGCCACCATGACCATCGCATTGCAAAGCAACCTCGCCGCCTCGCTCGGCGTGCAACAGCTCGCCAACGCATTCCGCCCCGCGTTCGAGCACCTGCGCATTCTTCGCAACCTGATCATCCCGATGCCCGAGGGCTGCGCGGTGCGCACCGCGCGCATCGACGCGGTGGTGGTCTGCGAGACCGGCATCTACCTGTTCGAGATCAAGGCCTGGCGCAACGCCTTCGTCTACCGCAAGAAGTCGGACCAGGCGCCGCCGCGCTGGTTCCTGCGGCTGCAGGGCTGCAACCGCGCGCGCGAGGTGAAGGACCCGGCCTGGCAGGGCGGGCGCAAGACCACGCAGCTGCGCAGCCTGCTGCCCGACGACCTGCGGCTGCAGTACTTCGTGCTGCTGCCCTGCGAGGGCGTGGAGCTCGAGGGCGTGATGCCCGCGGCCGTCATCACGCAGCAGGACCTGCCCTATATCGCGCGGCTGGTGCGCAACAACGGCCGCACCGCGCGCAGCTATCCGCTGCTCGATGCGCAGGCGGTCGAGCGCACGGTGCAGCGGCTGCTCGAGATCCAGGGCGACCTCGACCTGGAGGAGCACCTGCGCAACTGCCGCGCCTGCACCGGCCCCGGCATGCGGGCCCCGCTCGCGGCCCCGGGCTGGCTGTCCGCCAACGCCATCGGACTGCAATAAAGGAGAGAAAGTGAACTCGGCGCGGCGTCCCAAATTTCTCCGACATTGGACGAAACCATGCGCCGATGAAATCTCCGAAGTCCCTCGCGGGCCTGGCGCTGCTCTCCGCGCTGATCGCACCTTCCACCCGGGCCGCCGAGCCCTTCGCCGTGCAGGACATCCGCCTGGAAGGCCTGCAGCGCGTGGAGGCGGGCACCGTCTTCGCGACCCTCGGCCTGCGCGCCGGCGACACCTACAGCGACGAACGCGGCAGCGAAGCGATCCGCGCTTTATTCGCGCTGGGCCTGTTCAAGGACGTGCGCATCGACGTCAGCGGCCGCGTGCTGGTGGTGATCGTCGAGGAACGCCCGACCATCGCCGACGTCGACTTCACCGGCACCAAGGAATTCGACAAGGCGGCGCTGCAGAAGGCGCTGCGCGAGGTCGGGCTGGCCGAGGGCCGGCCCTACGACAAGGCGCTGGCCGACCGCGCCGAGCAGGAGCTCAAGCGCCAGTACCTGGGCCGCGGCCTCTACAACGCGCAGGTCGTCACCACCGCCACGCCCACCGAGCGCAACCGCGTGAACCTGAGCTTCGGCGTGACCGAGGGCGAGCCCGCGCGCATCCGCGAGGTCCGCATCGTCGGCGGCAGGGATTTCAGCGAGAGCACGCTGCTCGACCTGTTCGACCAGGACAGCGGCGGCTGGCTCAGCTGGTACACCAAGTCGAACCAGTACTCGCGCGCCAGGCTCGACACCGACCTCGAGACCCTCAAGAGCTACTACATCACGCGCGGCTACCTCGAGTTCCGCGTCGACTCCACCCAGGTCGCGATCTCGCCCGACCGCCAGGACCTCGCGATCACCGTCAACATCACCGAAGGCGAGAAGTTCACGGTGGCCGGCGTGAAGCTCGCGGGCGACTACCTGGGCCGCGACGATGAATTCAAGACCCTGGTCACGGTCCGGCCCGGCGAGCCCTACAACGGCGAGCAGGTCGCGGCCACCACCAAGGCCTTCACCGACTACTTCGGCACCTTCGGCTACGCCTTCGCGCGCGTGAAGGCCGAGCCCGAAATCGACCGCGCACGCCACCGCGTGACCATGGTGCTGCGCGCCGAGCCCGCGCGCCGCGCCTACGTGCGGCGCATCCACATCGGCGGCAACGCGCGCACGCGCGACGAGGTGATCCGCCGCGAGTTCCGCCAATACGAGGGCGCCTGGTACGACGGCAACAAGATCAAGCTCTCGCGCGACCGCGTGGACCGGCTGGGCTTCTTCACCGACGTCAACGTCGAGACGCAGGAGATCCCCGGCTCGCCCGACCAGGTCGACATCGCGGTGACGGTGGCCGAGAAGCCCACGGGCTCGCTGCAGCTCGGCGCCGGCTATTCGTCCACCGACAAGATCTCGCTGAGCTTCGGCATCACGCAGGAGAACGTGTTCGGCTCGGGCAACTACCTGGGCCTGCAGGTCAACACCAGCTCCTACAACCGCACGATCTCGGTGACCGCCACCGATCCCTACTTCAGCAAGGACGGGATCTCGCGCACCTTCAACCTGTTCCACACCACCACCCGCCCCTACTACGAGGCCGACGGCAACTACAAGCTCGCGAGCGACGGCGGCTCGGTGCGCTTCGGCATCCCGGTCGGTGAGCTCGACCGGATCTACCTGGGCATCGGCGTGGAGCGCTATGCGTTCACGCCCGGCAGCAACGGCAGCTACACGCTGGTCGACGGCTCCTATGTCTACACCGCGACGCCGCAGGCCTACCTCGACTACTTCCAGTGCACCGGCACGGCGCCGAGCGTGAGCTGCGCCAACCGCAACGTGGTGGCCTTTCCGGCCACGCTGGGCTGGTCGCGCGACGACCGCGACAGCGCGCTGATCCCGACCCGGGGCCGGCTGCAGAGCGCGAACCTCGAGGTCGGCGTGGGCGGCGCGCTGCGCTACCTCAAGAGCAACTACCAGTACCAGCAGTACTTCCCGCTGTCCAAGCAGTACACGCTGGCTTTCAACGGCGAGCTCGGCTATGCGCGCGCGCTCGGCGACTCGGCCTTTCCGATCTTCAAGAACTTCTACGCGGGCGGGCTGGGCTCGATCCGCGGCTTCGAGCAGAACTCGCTGGGGCCGCGCGACGCGGTGACCGAAGGCGCGCTGGGCGGCACGCGCAAGGCGATCTTCAACCTCGAGTTCAGCACGCCGTTCCCGGGCGCGGGCAACGACCGCTCGCTGCGGCTGTACAGCTTCCTCGACGCGGGCAACGTGTTCGCGAGCCGCACGGCCAGCATGAGCGATGCGCAATGGAAGGCGCAGAACAGGCTGCGTGCCTCGGCCGGCCTGGGCATCAGCTGGATCTCGCCGCTCGGGCCGTTGCGACTGGCCTATGCGGTGCCGCTGCGCTACCAGAAGGAGGACACGGCCAACGGCATCGCGGCCGACCGCACGCAGCGGCTGCAGTTCCAGATCGGCACCGCGTTCTGAGCGCCATGGCCCGCATCCTGCTGGTGGAAGACGCGCGCCACGACAGCGCCGCCGCGCTGCACGGCCTGCTGCACGCGGCCGGCCACGAGGTCGAGCGGATCGGCGACGGCGTGGCCGCGCTCGAGCGCATCCTGCAGGCGCCGCCCGCGCTCACGCTGCTCGAGGTGGCGCTGCCGCGCATCGACGGCCTGCGGGTGCTGGAGGCCGTGCGTTCGCTGAGCGACCATCCGATCATCATGCTGACGGCGCGCACGCGCGAGGCCGACCGGCTGCGCGGGCTCGACCTCGGGGCCGACGACTACGTCTGCAAGCCCTTCTCGCCGCGCGAGGTGGTGGCGCGCGTGAACACGGTGCTGCGCCGCCATGCGCAGCGCCGGCACGCGGCGCGGCCCTCGGCGGCCGTGGCCTTCGACGACGCCGGGGGCGGGGCGCGGCTCGAGGGCCGGCCGCTGGCGCTGACGCGGCGCGAGCTGCTGCTGCTGCGCGCGCTCTCGGGCGACCCGGGCCGGGTGTTCAGCCGTTCGACGCTGCTCGAGGCCGCGTTCCCCGAGGCGCTCGAGGTGAACGAGCGCGCGGTCGACGGCCACATCAAGAACCTGCGCCGCAAGCTCTCGGCCGCGGCGCCCGCGCACGACTGGATCCGCTCGATCTACGGCGTGGGCTTCAGCTTCGCAGAGCGGCCGGCCTGAACTTCAACGGGCCTGGTAGCGGCAGGCCCCCGCGCCGCGGCGCGCGCCCGGCTTCGGCGCGGCGGGACTGTAGCTGTCGAAGGGCTGGCCGGGCCGGGGACGGGCCTGCTGCGGCAGTGCCGCGCGCTCGATCTCCATGATCGGCGCGAGCGTGGAGACCGGCGTGCGGCGCACCGTGCCGCGCCCGCCGGTCTCGGGCGGGCACTCGTCGCGCACCGCGACCACCGTGCCGGCCGCGAGGCCGCAGAAGGCCAGCGCGCCCGCCAGGCGCTGCATGCGCTTGCCGCGGCGCTCGGCGGGCGCGGCAAGGCTCACGTCGACTCCTCCCCGAGGGCCGTGCCGCCGACCACGCAGGGCCGCGTGGCGCGGCTCTCGGCCCAGTGGATCGCGAAGATCCAGGCGGGGGCGAACAGCCCGAACAGCGCGAGGAGCGCGGGCCACAGGAGGTCGATGCACGGTGTCATGGCAGCCATCGTGCGTGCCGATTCGGGAGAAAAATGGGAGATGGGCCCTCCCAGATTCCTCCACATTTGGCGGTCATGATCGGCGGCTTGCCGATGACGCCCCCGTCCGCCCTGCCCGCGCCACCCGCGTCGCCTGTCGCAGAATGCGGCCCTCACCTCCCGAGACCATGCCGCGCCTGCGCCTGACCCTCTCCCGCAAGATCTTCCTCGCGCTCGCCGCGCTGCTGATCGTGCTGCTGCTGAGCTTCGCGGGGCTGTCGATCCTCGCGCTGCAGCGCGGCCTCGGCGCCTACGTGGCCGAGATCGAGATCCGCCGCATGGACTGGCTCTCGCAGCTGGTGCTCAAGCACTACGTGCTCAATGGCGACTGGAAGAGCCTGCGCGACAACGACGAGGCCTGGCACCGGCTGCAGATGGGCCGCGTGGCGACGGTGCTCGACAACGCGAGCACGCCCGACGACCGCCGGCTGCCGCCCTGGTACGAGTACCGCACGCGCGGCGCCCCGCCCGAGGGCTCGGCCGACAACGGCCCGCCGCCGATGCCGCCGGGCCAGCTCGAGCTGCTGCCGCGGCGCGCGGCGCCGGCGATGCCGCCGCCCTTCTTCTTCGCCGATCCGCGCGCGATGGCCGACTCGATCTACCAGCGGCTCGCGGTGCTCGACGCGCAGGGCGCGCGCGTGGTGGGCGCGACCATCGACCCCGAGAACGCGGCGCGCCTGCCGATACGGCGCGGCCGGGCCGTCATCGGCTACCTCGCGCTGGCGCCGCTGCAGGGCCTGGAGAGCGAGGCCGACCGCGCCTTCCTGGCGCGGCAGTCGGGCGTGATCGTGCTCACGGGCCTCGCGGGCCTGGTGTTCGCGCTGGCGCTCTCCTACCTGCTGGCGCGGCGCTGGTTCAAGCCGGTCGACGACCTGACGCAGGCGGCGCAGGACGTGGCGCGCGGCCGGCTGTCGACGCGCGTGGTGGTGCAGGGCTCGGACGAGCTCGCGCTGCTGGGCAAGACCTTCAACGACATGGCGCAGCGGCTCGACACGGTGGAGGCCTCGCGCCGCGCCTGGCTGGCCGACGCCGCGCACGAGCTGCGCACGCCGCTGGCCGCGATGCGCGCCGAGATCGAGGCGCTGCAGGACGGCGTGCGCACCTTCGACGAACGCACGGCGCTGCGGCTGCACCGCCAGGTGATCCGGCTCGGCCAGCTGGTGGACGACCTGCGCAGCAGCATGCGCGCGCCGCAGAGCGACCTGCCGACCACGACGGTGTATCCGCTGTCGCTGCTCAAGGAGGCGCTGGACCACACGCGCGACCGCTTCGCGCAGCGCGGCATCGCGGTCGACCGGCGCGCCATCGACCTGATCGCGGCACGCAAGCAGCCGGCGATCGAGGGCGACGCGCACCGGCTGCACCAGGTCTTCATGAACCTGCTCGAGAACACGCTGGCCTACACCGACCCCGGCGGCGTGCTGCGCATCGACGTCACGGTGGAGGGGCCGTGGACCGGCCACAGCCTCACGCTGCTGTTCGACGACAGCGCACCGGGCGTGCCCGAGAGCGAATTGCCACGCCTGTTCGACCGCCTGTTCCGCGGCGAGACCTCGCGCAGCCGCGAGCACGGCGGCTCGGGCCTGGGCCTGTCGATCTGCCGCACCACCATCGAGGCGCATGGCGGCACCATCGACGCCTCGCCCTCGCCGATGGGCGGGCTGCGCGTCACCCTCACCCTGCCGCTGGCCACTTCACCATGAGCCGCCCATGACCCGCATCGTGATCGTCGAGGACGAAGCCGACATCGCCTCGGTGGTGCAGGACTACCTGCGCCACGCGGGCTACGAGACCACGCATTTCGCCGATGGCCAGAGCGCCCTCGAGAGCATCGTGGCCGCGCCGCCCGACCTGACCCTGCTCGACATCATGCTGCCGCGGCTCGACGGCATCGAGGTGCTGCGGCGCGCGCGCGAGCACACGGCCCATCCGATCATCATGCTGACGGCGCGCATCGAGGAGGTCGACCGGCTGCTGGGCCTGGAGCTCGGCGCCGACGACTACGTCTGCAAGCCCTTCTCGCCGCGCGAGCTGGTGGCGCGCGTGCGCGCGGTGCTGCGACGCGCCGCGCCGGGCCTGTCCGACCCGGGAGGGCCGGGCCGCGCCGCGACCGACGCGGCGCCCGGGCTGGTGCTCGACGACGTGCACTGGCGCGCCTCGCTCGAGGGCACGCCGCTGAACCTCACGCGGCGCGAGTTCGGGCTGCTGCAGGTGCTGTCGCGCCATCCGGGGCGCATCTTCTCGCGCGCGCAGCTGCTCGAGCTGGCCTACGACGACACGGTGGACGTGACCGAGCGCGCGATCGACAGCCACGTGAAGAACCTGCGCCGCAAGCTCGGCGCGGTGACGCCCGGGCACGACTGGATCCGCTCGGTGTACGGCGTGGGCTTCGCGTGGGAAGCACCGCCGCCCGCGGACTGAGCCGCCCCGCTACTGCGGACCGCCGCAGAAGGGCACGGCCGAGGTGTCGGCCGCGGTGAAGCGCATCGTGCTGGCGCGCCGCGCGCTGCGCGGCTTGTTCGCGGGCCATTCGCTCTCGGTCCAGCTGAAGCTCCAGCCATAGGCGGCGCCGGGCCGCGCGGCGTCGGCATAGGCGATGCGCAGGCTGCCGGCGGTCTCGTCGTGGCAATGCGGCGAGGTCTTGTATTCCTTCTCGGAGAAGCAGGCACGGATCATCTGCGAGCACCAGAACGGGATGTCCTCGTAGGCGGCCCTGGCGCCGGCCGGGTCGCCGTCGATCGGCACGAAGTCGGCCACCACGAAGCTGGCGCCACCGCCCGAATACATGTCGCTGAAGGCGCTCTGCACCGCGACCGCCCAGCGGCCGTCGGCCAGCGGATAGAGCGCGGGCGCGAGCGAGCGCTGCGCCTCGCGGCCGCCACCGAGCTTCGAGGGCGTGCCCTGGTAGGCCGAGAAGTCATGCAGCCGCTGCAGGCGCCAGCTTCCGTCCGCATTTCTCTGGACGCGCGCCATGGCGAGCGGCTTCACCGACAGCACCACGTACTCGCCCTCGGCACTGCCGCGCGGCCGGTAGAGGCCGAGCTCGCCGGCGTTGCAGGACGTCGAGAGCAATGCGCACAACGTGGGGCGCCATTGGGCGTCGACCGATTCCGGCTTGGCGACGCGGTCGAAGACCTGGCTGTGGGGGCGGCGATCGCTGCCGTTGCGGCGAGGAACGAGAGCGCGGCGATGGCGGGGCGGATGAAGGGCATGGCGGGATCTTAGGGCGGGCTTGCTGCGGTTCGGGGTGCGGACGGTTCGACGACCGGCATACTTGCCGCCGCCCTTCCCCGACACGCCGAGGCCTCCATGACCCCAGAGCTGCGCCCCCTCTTCGACGCCCAGCGCGCCGCCAGCCTGCGCGACCAGGCCCCGCCCTGGAGCGTGCGCGCCGATCGCCTGCGCCGGCTGCGCGCGCTGGTGCGCGAGCACCGCGCCGCGATTGCCGCGGCGATCAGCGCCGACTTCTCGAACCGGCCGCGCCAGGAGACCGAGCTGGCCGAGGTCTTCCCCACGCTCGAGGGCATCGACCATGCGCTGCGCCACGGCAAGCGCTGGATGCGCGTGCGCCGCCGCAGCACCGGGCTGTGGTTCAAGCCCGCGTCCTCGCGGCTGATGCCGCAGCCGCTCGGCGTGGTCGGCATCGTCGTGCCCTGGAACTACCCGCTGTACCTCGCGGCCGGGCCGCTCACGGCCGCGCTGGCCGCGGGCAACCGCGCGATGCTCAAGCAGTCGGAGTACACGCCGCGCTTCGCCGAACTGTTCGCGCGGCTCGTGGGCGAGGCCTTCGCGCCCGACGAGATCGCGGTGGTCAACGGCGACGCCGAGATCGCGCGCGCATTCGCGAGCCTGCCCTTCGACCACCTGCTGTTCACCGGCTCGACCGAGGTCGGCCGCCACGTGATGCGCGCCGCGAGCGAACACCTGACGCCGGTCACGCTCGAGCTCGGCGGCAAGTCGCCGGCCATCGTGGGCCGCGGCGCCGCCTTCGACAAGGCGGTGGAGCGCATCCTCGTGGGCAAGACGCTCAACGCCGGCCAGACCTGCATCGCGCCCGACTACGTGCTGGTGCCGCGCGAGCAGCAGGCGCGCTTCGTCGAGACCGCGCGGCGCGTGTTCGCCTCGCTCTACCCCGACCTGGGGCGCAACACCGACTACACCAGCATCGTGAGCCCGCGCCATTTCGCGCGGCTCGCGTCGCTGGTGGACGAGGCCCGGGCGCAGGGGGCCGCGGTGGAACGGCTGGGCGACGCGCCGGCCGATGCCGCGTCGCGGCGGCTGCCGCCGGTGCTGCTCACCGGCGTGGACGACGGCATGCGCGTGATGCAGGAGGAGATCTTCGGCCCCGTGCTGCCGCTCGTGCCCTACGACACGCTCGAGGAGGCCATCGGCTACGTCAACGCCCGGCCGCGGCCGCTCGCGCTCTACCTGTTCGAGAAGCAGCGCGCGGACATCGACCGCGTGCTGGCCCGGACCGTGGCCGGCGGCGTGACCGTCAACGACACGCTGTTGCACATCGCGCAGGACGACCTGCCCTTCGGCGGCGTCGGCGCGAGCGGCATGGGTGCCTACCACGGCGAGTTCGGCTTCCAGACCTTCTCGAAGATGAAGCCGGTGTTCCACCAGTCGGGCCTCAACGGCCTCGGCCTGTTCAAGCCGCCCTACGGCAAGACCTTCGAGCGCATGCTGAAGCTGCTGGCGCGCTGAGGCCGCCACCGCGGCCGCGAAGGATCGGGCAAGAACCGGCAAACGCAGGGCCGGAAACGGCCAGCCCCGAAGCGCCCGCGCACCGAAGATGGGCCCATGCGAGAAGAAAGTTCGCCTGCCAGCCGGTGTCGCCGGCGCGACGCCCTTGTTTCGGAGAAAAAGGCAAGAACCGCGTTCGATCCGGATAACGCCCGAGGCGGCAGCGGCGCGACACTTCCAAGCATGCCGGGAGCCCCTTGGCAACCGTGCATCCCCCAAGCATGAGGAGTTATCCATGACCGCAATCCAGGACAAAGTCGTTCTCATCACCGGCGCGAGCAGCGGCATCGGCGAAGCGACCGCGCGGCTGCTCGCGCGTCGCGGCGCGCATGTGGTGCTCGGTGCGCGCCGCACCGACCGGCTCGCGGCGCTCGCGGCCGAGATCCGGGCCACCGGCGGCTCGGCGAGCTTCCAGCGGCTCGACGTCACGCTGCGCCCCGAGATGGAGGCCTTCGCCGAACTGGCGCTCGAGCGCCACGACCGCATCGACGCGCTGGTCAATGCCGCGGGCGTGATGCCGCGCTCGCCGCTGTGGATGCGCAAGATCGAGGAGTGGGAGCTCATGATCGACGTCAACCTGCGCGGCGTGCTGCTCGGCATCGCGGCCGTGCTGCCGACCATGCAGGAACAGGGCTGGGGCCACATCGTGAACCTCGCGCCGGTGTCGGTCACGGGCGTGACGGCCGAGTCGGCCGTCTACCACGGCACGCAGTACGCGGTGGACGCGATCTCCGAGGGCCTGCGCCAGGAGCATGCGGGCCGCGTGCGCGTGAGCGTGCTCCATCCCGAACTCGCGCCGCCGGGCGATCCGCGCCTGGAGCGCATCGCGGCGGGCCTGGCGGGCGAACGCATGTCGACGCGGCGGCGCCTGCTGGCGCCGGCCGACGCGGTGGCGCGTTCGATCGCCGGCGCGATCGAGGGCGGCTACTACGCGGCGCATCCCGTGCCCGCGCTGCTGCGCTCGCCGGGCGGCCGCTCGGACAGCGCGCCCGAGGAGCCGGCCGAGTACGCCTTCTGATTCAATAAGTCTTGTAGGGCAGGAACTTGCCCGAGAGCACCACGTTCACGCGGTCGCCCTTGGGATCGGGCTCGCGCTGGATGTCCATGCTGAAGTCGATGGCGCTCATGATGCCGTCGCCGAACTCCTCGTGGATCAGTTCCTTGATGGTGGTGCCGTAGACGCTGACGATCTCGTACCAGCGGTAGATCAGCGGATCGGTCGGCACCGCCGAGGGCAGCGAGCCCTTGTACGGCACCACCTGCAGCCACTTCTGCTCCTCGGCGCTGAGGCCGAAGATGCGCCCGACGATCCTGGCCTGCTTCTCGTCGAGCGTCATCTGGCCGAGGCAGGCGGCGGTGGTCCATTCCTTCGAGAGGCCGAGCTTCTTTGCGACATCGGCCCACTGCAGGCCCTTGGCCACCTTGGTGGCGATGATCTTCTCGGTGACTTCGTTGCGGTTCATGGTTGGCTTGCTCCTGTGGTGTGCATGGGTACAAGCAACAGGCATGCCGAAAAACACGGGCAGCCGAACGCAGAGGTCGCGAAGGTTGCGCAGAAGTCGCAGAAGAAAACCACCAAAGGGTTCTGCTTCTGCGACTTTCGCGTTCCTTTGTCTTCCCTTCTGCGTTCGGCTGTCCGTGTTTCAGGCGCGTTCCCAGCGGAACTTGCGCTCCGACTCCGCGATGGGCTGGTCGTTGATGCTCGCGTAGCGCCGCTGCATCAGGCCGTTGGGCGCGAACTCCCAGTTCTCGTTGCCGTGGCTGCGGAACCAGTGGCCCGAGTCGTCGTGCCATTCGTACTCGAAGCGCACCGCGATGCGGTTGTCCATGAAGGCCCAGAGCGTCTTCTTCAGGCGGTAGTCGAGCTCGCGCACCCACTTGCGCTGCAGGAACTGCACCACCTGCTCGCGGCCGTTGACGAAGTCGGCGCGGTTGCGCCATTCGGTGTCGGGCGTGTAGGCCAGGCTCACGCGTACCGGGTCGCGCGTGTTCCAGGCATCTTCGGCGGCCTGGACCTTCTTGAGCGCGGTCTCGAGCGTGAACGGGGGCAGCGGCGGGCGGGATTCGGATTCCATGGCGGTCTTTCGGTGAAGAGGAGAAGGTTGGAAAAAGGCAGAGGCGGTGTAGCCCGGCCGCAATGTGCCACATGTAGACAGACCTGTCTACATGGCGGCGGGAGTGCCTACAATCGCGCCATGGACCTGGACCTTTCCGCCCTGCCCGCGCGCGAGCGCATCCTGCTCACGGCGCACGACCTCTTCTATGCCGACGGCATCCGCGCCACCGGCATCGACCGCGTGATCGCGGCCTCGGCCGTGACCAAGGTCACCTTCTACCGCCACTTCCCCTCGAAGGACGACGTGGTGCGCGCCTTCCTCGACCACCGGCATGCGCGCTGGATGGCCTGGTTCGTCGATGCGCTGGGGCGGCGCGGCGCGCACGAGCGCAGCGGCGACGCGCAGGCCCTGCTGCTGCTGGCCGACGTGATGGCCGAATGGTTCGCCGACCCGGTGTTCCGCGGCTGTGCCTTCATCAATGCCGTGGCCGAGGTCGGCGGCAGCGTCGAAGGCGCGGCCGAGCGCGCGCGCGATCACAAGCGCGAGATGGTCGAGGTGATCGCCGACCTGCTCCCCGCCACGCTGCCGCAGCGCACGGCGCTCGCGCAGGCCGCCGCCATCGGCATCGACGGCGCGATCGTCAAGGCGCAGATGGGCGGCGCCGAGCTGGTGCGCGAGGCGGTCGAGGACCTGCGCCGGCTGCTGCGCGCGCTGGCCGACGCCGCGGCGCCTACTTCACCACCATCGCGGTGAACGGCCACACATAGGCCTGCAGGGTCACGAGGATGCCGACCAGGCAGGCCAGCGCGATCGAGTGGAAGAACACGTAGCGCAGGATCTCGCCCTCGTGGTTGAACCAGCGCGTGGCGGTCGAGGCCACCACGATCGACTGCGCATCGATCATCTTGCCCATCACGCCACCCGAGCTGTTGGCCGCGCCCATGAGGTTGGGGCTCAGCCCGAGCTGGTCGGCCGCCACCTTCTGCATGCCGCCGAACAGCACGTTCGAGGCCGTGTCGGACCCCGTGAGCGCCACGCCCAGCCAGCCCATCAGGGTGCCGAAGAAGGGATACAGCACGCCCGTGTTGGCGAAGGCCAGGCCCAGGGTGGTGTCGAGCCCCGAGTAGCGCGTGAGCGTGCCCAGCGCGAGCATCAGCACGATGGTGAGCAGCGAGAACTTCACCAGCCACAGCGTGCGGCCGTAGGCGGCCACGAGCTGGACCGGGTTGTACTTCATGACCAGCCCGCCCACGAGCGCCGACACCAGGATGCCGGTGCCGGTGGCCGAGAGCAGCAGCAGCTGGTAGACCGCGCCTTCCTTGGTCGGCTTGGGCACCACCGGCGCCACCTTCTCGATCATGTTGTGCAGCCCCTCGATCGGGAAGTTGGGCGCGAAGATGCCGTTGAGCCAGGTCTTGACCGCGGGCAGGCCCCAGATGAACACGAACACCGTGAGGATCAGCCACGGGGTCCAGGCCCGCACCACCGCGGCGGTGGGATGCCTGGTGGGCGCGCCCACCGGCGCGGCCTCGCCGCCGTCGGCCTCGTGGCCCTTGAGCGAGACCGAGGTCCAGATCTTGGCGGGCCTCCACACGCGCAGGAACAGCACCAGGCAGACCATCGAGACGATGGCCGCGATGATGTCCACCAGCTCGGGACCGATGAAGTTCGACACCAGGTACTGCGGGATCGCGAACGACACACCGGTGACCAGGATCGCCGGCCAGATCTCCCACATGCCCTTGCGGCCCGCGAAGGCCCAGATCAGCCAGAACGGCACCAGCACCGAGAAGAAGGGCAACTGCCGGCCGATCATCGCGGTGACGGCCATCAGGTCGTAGCCGTGCACCTTGGCCAGCGTGATCACCGGCGTGCCGAGCGCGCCGAAGGCCACCGGCGCGGTGTTGGCGATCAGCGAGAGCCCCGAGGCCGCGAGCGGCGAGAAGCCCAGCCCGATCAGGATGGCGGCCGTGACCGCCACCGGCGTGCCGAAGCCGGCCGCGCCCTCGAAGAAGGCGCCGAAGGCGAAGGCGATCAAGAGCAGCTGCAGCCGCCGGTCCTCGGTGATGCCGGCGATGGAGTCCTGCAGCACCTGGAAGCTGCCGTTCTGCTGCGTGAGCTGCTGCAGGAAGATGATGTTGAGCACGATCCAGCCGATCGGCAGCAGCCCGGTGATGCCGCCGAGGAAGGCGGCCTTGCCCGCCATGTCGGCCGGCATGCCGAAGGCGAAGACCGCGATCGCCAGCGCGCTGAGGAGGCCGAGCCCGGCCGCGAAGTGGGCCTTGACGTGCAGGAGGCCGAGGCACACCAGCATCACCACCACCGGTATCGCGGCCAGCGCCGTCGATACCACCATGTTCCCGAACGGGTTGTAAACCTGCTGCCAAACCATGTGTCTGTCTCCGTACTGTTGGTATTCGATGTGACGGATGCGCTGCAACACACTGCGATCGCTCAAGCCTCCTTTGCCGTTTCTCTCCTCTGCACTGCACTGCGGCGCGGCGAAACGAAGCGCCGGGGCGGTCGGGCCCGCGGCGCTTCGATACCATCGTACGCCCGCAACCCCCGCGGCGCACCACCTGCGGACAACCGTGGGCCGGCCCGCCCCCTCGGGTACAACCTCCTTCTACGCACTGCCTTCGCACCTTCATGGCTTCCACGCGCCTCCCCTCGACCCAGGGCCTGCTCGCCTTCGAGGCCGTCGCGCGCCTGCGCAGCGTGAACCTGGCGGCCGAGGAGCTCAGCGTGACGCCCAGCGCCGTGAGCCACCGCATCCGCCAGCTCGAGTCGCAGCTCGGCCTGCGCTTCTTCGCGGGCAGTGACTTCAGCCTCAGCGCCGACGGCATCGTCTACCTGGCGCGGGTGCGCGAGGCCATCTTCGCGCTCGAGCAGGTGCCCGGCCGCGAGGCCGCGCCCAACACCCGGCGGCTGCGCGTGGCCGTCACGCCCACCTTCTCGCGCCAGATCCTGATGCCGCAGCTCGCGCGCTTCTGCGAGGCCCATCCCGAGGTCGAGCTGGTGATGCAGGTGACGGCGCCAATGCGCGAGAACGCGCTCGACGAGGCCGACATCGAGTTGCGTTTCGGCGCCGGACCGTTCCGCCAGCGCGAGTTCCTGCAGTTCCCGGCCGATGCGCTCACGCCCGTGTGCAGCCCGGCCTACCTGAAGCGCCACGGCCCGTTCGAGGGCTTCGCCACCCGGGCCGAGGTGGAGCGCGCCCAGCTGCTGCGCACCCCGCTCGAGAACTGGCGCATCTGGTTCGCGGCCCACGGCATCGGCCTGCCCGAGCCCGCCAGCGGCGCCCAGTTCACCGACCTGGGCCTGCTGCTCGAGGCGGCCGCCGAAGGCCTGGGCGTGGCGCTGATGCGGCTGCACCTGGGCCGCGCCTGGATCGACGGCGGCCGGCTGGTGCGGCTGTCGCCGGTCAGCGTGCCCTCGCCCAACCACTACTTCCTGTGCTGGCGGCCGGGTGCGCTGGAGCGGCCCGAATGCGCCGCGTTCGTGGCCTGGGCGCGGCAGTCGCTCGAAGGCTGACGAGGTGTGAAGTGGCCGCCTGAATTCTTTTCAGATCGCCGGCCAGCGTTTTTCAGCCCGGCCGGGCCCCGCCGAAGCCACACTCACGGCGCCGCGCGTTGCGCTGCGGGAGGGGCTGCTGCCCAATAATGGCGGCGGCCCGGCCCCCAGGCCCGCCCACGACAACAACCCGTTCCACAGGAGACTCCCCGTGCCCGACCTTTCCAAGATCACCTGCATCGAAGACCTGCGGGTGGTCGCCAAGCGGCGCGTGCCGAAGATGTTCTACGACTACGCCGACTCCGGCGCATGGACCGAGGGCACCTACCGCGCCAACGAGAGCGACTTCCAGAAGATCAAGCTGCGCCAGCGCGTGGCGGTCAACATGGAGGGCCGCTCCACCCGTACCACCATGATCGGGCAGGACGTGGCGATGCCGGTGGCGATCGCGCCCACGGGCCTCACGGGCATGCAGCACGCCGACGGCGAGATCCTGGGCGCGCTCGCGGCCAAGGCCTTCGGCATCCCGTTCACGCTCTCGACCATGAGCATCTGCTCGCTCGAGGACATCGCCGAGAACACTGGCCGCCATCCGTTCTGGTTCCAGCTCTACGTGATGAAGGACCGCGACTTCATCGAGCGCCTGATCGACCGCGCGCGCGCGGCCAACGTGTCGGCGCTGCAGCTCACGCTCGACCTGCAGATCCTCGGCCAGCGCCACAAGGACATCAAGAACGGCCTGACCACGCCGCCCAAGCCCACCATCAAGAACCTGCTGAACCTCGCGACCAAGCCGCACTGGTGCCTGGGCATGCTGGGCACCAAGCGCCGCACCTTCCGCAACATCGCGGGCCATGCCAAGGGCGTGAAGGACCTGTCCTCGCTGTCCTCGTGGACCGCCGAGCAGTTCGACCCGGCGCTGAACTGGGGCGACATCGAGTGGATCAAGAAGCGCTGGGGCGGCAAGCTGATCCTCAAGGGCATCCTCGACGCGGAAGACGCGCGGCTGGCCGCGAACAGCGGCGCCGACGCGCTGATCGTGTCGAACCACGGCGGACGCCAGCTCGACGGCGCGCCCTCCTCGATCAGCGCGCTGCCGGCCATCGTCGATGCCGTGGGCCGCGACATCGAGGTCTGGATGGACGGCGGCATCCGCAGCGGCCAGGACGTGCTCAAGGCACGCGCCCTCGGTGCCCGCGGCACGCTGATCGGCCGCAGCTTCCTCTACGGCCTGGGCGCCTACGGCCAGGCCGGCGTGACGCGCGCGCTGCAGATCATCCACAAGGAACTCGACGTGACCATGGCGTTCTGCGGCCACACGAGCATCGACACGGTGGATTCGGGGATCCTGCTGCCGGGCACGTTCTAGCAGGTCCGCGCCAGGGGCACGGGCCGCGCGCAAGGCCACGTCGGCGATAGGCCGATGCGGCACCCGCTGACACGACCCGGCCGTCGTGCGGCGCAGAATGGTCCGGCAACAACAACACGGCCGCCGGCCCGTTCGGTGGCCCACAGGCACCATGAGCGCGACCACGCCCCTCCAGGCCGGCCCGGCAAGCCCGGCGGCCTCCGCATCCCCACCCCACTACAGCGCGGAAGAGAAGCGCCACCGCGTGTTCGCGATCATGGCGGCCTCCTCGGGCAACCTGGTCGAGTGGTTCGACTTCTACGTCTACGCGTTCTCGGCGCTGTATTTCGCGCCGGCCTTCTTCCCCAAGTCCGATCCCACCGCGCAGCTGCTCAACACCGCCGGCGTGTTCGCGGCCGGCTTCCTGATGCGGCCGATCGGCGGCTGGCTGTTCGGCCGCATCGCCGACCGGCTCGGGCGCAAGACCTCGATGCTGATCTCGGTCACGATGATGTGCGGCGGCTCGCTGGTCATCGCCTGCCTGCCGACCTACGCGGCCATCGGCGCCTGGGCGCCGTTCCTGCTGTTGATGTGCCGGCTGTTCCAGGGCCTGTCGGTGGGCGGCGAATACGGCACCACCGCCACCTACATGAGCGAGGTCGCGCTGCGCGGGCAGCGCGGCTTCTTCTCCTCGTTCCAGTACGTCACGCTGATCGGCGGCCAGCTGCTCGCGGTGCTGGTGATCGTGGTGCTCGAGCAGCTGCTCAGCGAGGCCGAGCTCAAGGCCTGGGGCTGGCGCATCCCGTTCGTGATCGGCGCCATCGCCGCGGTGGTCGCGCTGCTGCTGCGCCGCACGCTGCACGAGACGCAGAGCGACGAAGCGAAGAAGAACAAGGAGGCCGGCAGCATCGGCGGCCTGTTCAGGCACCACACGCCGGCCTTCCTCACCGTGCTGGGCTACACGGCCGGCGGCTCGCTGATCTTCTACACCTTCACCACCTACATGCAGAAGTACCTGGTGAACACGGTGCACCTGCCGATCAAGACCGCGAGCTACGTGATGACCGGCGCCCTGTTCGCCTACATGTGCATGCAGCCGCTGTTCGGCGCGCTGTCGGACCGCATCGGCCGGCGCAACAACATGCTGCTGTTCGGCGGCCTGGGCGCGATCGCCACCGTGCCGATCCTCACCGCGCTGCAGCACACCACCAGCCCGCTGCTGGCCTTCGTGCTGATCATCGTGGCACTGGCCATCGTGAGCTTCTACACCTCGATCAGCGGCATCGTGAAGGCCGAGATGTTCCCGCCCGAGGTGCGCGCGCTCGGCGTGGGCCTGGCCTACGCGGTGGCCAACGCGATCTTCGGCGGCTCGGCCGAGTACGTGGCGCTGGGCCTGAAGTCGCTGGGCCACGAGTCGGCCTTCTTCTGGTACGTGAGCGCGATGATGGTGATCGCCTTCCTCGTGAGCCTGCGGCTGCCGAGGCAGGCCAGCTATCTGCACCACGACCATTGACCTGCTTGCGCGATCCGGCGGCGCGCGGCACACGACTCGGCCATCTGGTTCTGGTACGTGCCATGAACCGCCTCAAGCACCCCGCAGCCATCGTGGCCGGCGCGCTCATCGTCGGCTTCCTGTTCTACAAGCTCATCGGGCCTGTGGGCCAGTGGTACGAACTCCATCACGCACGCAATGACGGCGACCTGGGCACGCTCTACATGGTCGCGCTTGGCGTGCAGTGCGTGTCGATCGTCGTGGGCGGCTGGCTCGGCAGCCGCGTCTACCGGTGGCTGCGGCGCGGGTCCTGAGGGTCCCGGCTATCCCCGGCATGAGGATTTCCAAACCCGCGCCGAGGCAATGCGCGGCACCATGGAGCCTCAGCCAGGAGAACCACCATGACGCTCATCAGGAACCTCAGAAAACTCGTCGGCGGCGCCATCTCGCTCGCGGGCGCCGCGGTGCTGATCTCCCAGCACCTCTGACGCACCGCCCACAGCCCGCGGCGCTCAGTCCGCGTACACCCCCGCGGCCTTGATGATCGGGCTCCACTTCGCGATCTCGGCCGCCACGAACTTCTTGTGGCCCTCGGGCTCGATGCGCCCGTCGGTCGCGACCACGGCGCCCAGCGCTTCCTCGCGCTTGATGAAGTCGGCGTCCTTCAACGCGGCCTTCAGGGCTTCGTTGAGCTTCTTCTGGATCGCCGCCGGCGTGCCCTTGGGCGCGTAGAGGCCGTGCCAGATCGTGACCTGGAAGTCCTTCAGGCCCGACTCCTGCAAGGTGGGCAGGTCCTTGAGCAGCGGCGTGGTCAGGCGCTTGGGCGAGGTCACGGCATAGGCCTTGACCTTCTTGGCCTCGATCTGCGGCGAGGTGTTGGTGGTCTGGTCGCACAGGAGGTCGATCTGGCCGCCGATCAGGTCGGTGATGGCCGGCGCCGTGCCCTTGTAGGGCACGGTCGTCATCTCGGTCTTGGTGGCGCTCTGGTAGAGCAGGCCGCACAGGTGCGAGGCCGAGCCCACGCCGGCGTTGCCGATGTTGATCTTTCCCTTGTTGGCCGACACCCACGAGGACAGCTCGGCGTAGTTGTTGGCCGGCAGGCTGGGCTTGGCGATCAGGGTCATCGGCACGTCGTTGACGATGCCCAGGTACTCGAAGTCGGTCTCGACCTTGAACGGCACGTTGCGCACCAGCGTCGGCACGGTGGCCATGGCGATGTGGTTGAGCAGCAGCGTGTAGCCGTCCGGTGCCGCGCGCGCCACCTTGGCCGCGCCGATCGAGCTGCCGGCGCCGGGCACGTTGTCGATGATCACGCTCGCGCCGCCCAGCGGCTTGCGCAGCGCCTCGGCCAGGTCGCGCGCGACGCGGTCGGTGGGGCCGCCGGCCGCGAAGGGCACGACGATGGTGACGGGCTTGCCCGCCGGGAAGTCCTGCGCCTGCGCGGGGAGCGCGCAGGCGGCGGCCACCGTGGCGAGGGCGAAGGCGAAAGCGAAACGCTGGGTCATGGAGTCTCCGGGTATTGAAAGGGTCGAATGCGAAAAGAGGATCAGGGCGCGCGCGCCGGCACGCGGCTCTCGAGCGGCGGCGGCTGCCAGGCCGGCTGGATGTGGCAGCCGTTCTTGCCGTCGGTGTCGTAGCGCGGCATCAGCGCGGCGCAGCGCTGCGCGAGGCCCGCGGGCGTGGGCTTTTCGCCCTTGTCGATCCAGTCGAGCAGCGCGGCGAACAGCGCCGGGTATTCCGAATCGCTGAGGTAGCTGTGCTCGCGCTCGTCGCTGAAGCTCTGCACCAGCAGGTCGCCGGTGCCGGCCGCGTCGCGGATGCGGCGGTAGGCGTTCTCGAGCTCGACGAAGGCGGTCGGGTCGTGGATGGCATGCAGCCCCACGGTGGGCAGCGCGGTGCGGCCCGTGGGCTGACTGTCGGCCGCGAGCGCGCCCTGGGCCTGCGGATCGGCCGCGTAGCGCGGCACGCCGGCATTGAGCGCGGCCGCCTCGGCCGGCGCCGCGGCATAGCTCACGCCGACATTGCCGAAGGGATTGCGGCCCCGCAGCCGCAGCTGCGTCAGGTCCTGGAACAGCCAGGTGGCCCAGTTCAGGTGGCCGACCAGCGAGCGCTCGGGAATCTTCACCGCGGTGAGGATGGTCTTGAGCCGCGCGGCCTGCTCGGGCGTGCGCTGCGCCGCGGGCAGGCCCACGCCGGTGCACTCGCGCACGCGCTCGGCCAGCTCCTTGCGCGTGAGCTTCGCGTCGAGCGGCAGGCCCTGCCACAGCGGGTACTGCGGCTCGTCGGGCTTCGGATGGTTGCGGCAGACGTACTGGTAGACCACGCGCAGGTCGAGCCGGAAGTCGTAGGCGCTGTTGCCGCCGCCGAGCACGCCGCTGGTCAGCAGCAGGCCGTCATAGGGGCCCTTGGCACCGCCGGCCGGCGCATAGAGCTCGGCCGCCTTCGCCGCCACGCCCGCGCCATAGCTCTGGCCGTGCAGCAGCGTGCGGCGCGGCTCGCCGAAATGGCGCACGAAGAGCTGGCGCAGGCGCTCGGTGTCCTCCGCCGCCATGGTCACGCCGTAGCCGCCGCGCCGGTAGGTGGAACCGGCCCAGGCATAGCCGGCCTTCACGGTGACGGCCCAGCGCTTGAGGTCCTCCTCGCTGCGCTCGAGCTTGGGGGGCCCGGTTTCAGGGCCGCCGTGCGCGTGCATCACGAGCACGCCGCGGTTCCAGTCCCTGGGGATCGCGATCCAGTAGAGCGCGCCCGTGCCGTCGGCACCGGTGTAGCAGCGGGCGTCCTGCGGCACCGATGCCGGACACGCGGTCGCCCTGGGCCCGGCAGGCGCTGCGAGGGCCGTGGGTGCGAGAACGCTCGACGCAGCGAGGGTCGCGAGCGCCGTCGACACGAGGCGTGCCTTCCAGGCCAACGTGCGAGAGGACTTCTTCGTCAATTGCGAACTCCGAATTGCAGCCCCGCGCTCGTGCCCGCGCCGGACACGTAGCCGATGACGCCGCTGTTGAAGATGAAGTGGTCCGGTGCGCCGGCACTGGACTCGACCACGCCGCGCACTGGCTTGTTGTAGGCCAGTGTCGCCGCCGAGCCCGCCAGATTAAAGTCCGTGCCGGTCGCCGTGGCCGCACTGTTCAGGCCCGACACGCTCGACATGGCGTAGCTGCCGTCCGCCGTGCCAAGAGGCAGTTCCTCGCCGTCATTCGGTTGCAGCGCGTAGAAGCGCATGCCGAAATTTTCGGTCGATGCGCGCACCAGGTGCAGCGGCACCGCCGCGCCATTCACCAGGCCGATCACCATCGAGCCGGTGCGATCGCCTCCGCTGGTGGCGGTGCTGGCGGTGGTAAACACGTTGAATGCCTTGTGCGTGGCGTCGTAGGTGATGTAGCCCTTCTCGGTGTTCGTGCAGGAGGCGTTGTAGATCATGAAACTGCCGGCGTCACCCGCCACGCTGCGGCAGTACTGGAAGGTACCCGCATCGCGCAGACGCACGGCCCCTGCATAGACCTTCGCACCGCTCGCGCCCTGCTGCACGCCCACCGTGTTGAAGATGTCCGACACCGGCTTGAATTCCGTGGGATCGAGCACGTTGTCGAAGGTGTTCTGGAACGCGAGCAGCGGCGCGAAGCTGGTGCCGACCGGAGCCTTCACGCCTCCCTGCAGCACACCGCCCGGCGCGAACGTGAACACGGCACCCGCCTCGTCGCTGGTGTAGCTGCACAGTCCCTGCGACACCAGCTTGCCGCTGCGGGGGAGAGCCCCATTGCGCTGCAGGCTGGCATCGATGGTCACGGTGTAGTCCATCGTGGCCGGATCGATCCGCACGCTGAGTTCCTCGCCGAAGCTGTTGCCGCCCTTGTAGGTGGTGACGGCTGCCGGCAGGTTCTGACAGGCCAGCGGATTGCCGGCTTCCGTCACGCAGCTGTAGTTGATCGCCGCATCGAGGCTGCCGCTGCCGCCGTACTTGGGCCAGCTCGGGTACTGGCACAGAGGACGCGTCCGGCCGTAGGTGGCGGGCACCGCATCGACCGCCACGGCGGTGGCCGGGGCCAGACCGCCTTCGACCCAGCCTTCGAGCGCCGCGAGCGAATCCCAGTTGGGGATGAACACGCCGGTGCCATGGCCCATGCCGGGCACGGTGTAGAAGCGGACGTTCTGGTCGACCATGGTCTGGCCCATGGTGGCGATCATCTGCTTGTAGTAGTCGATGGTCGAGTTGTTGCTGATCACCTCGTCGGCCAGGCCGTGCAGCATGATCAGCTTGCCGCCATGCGCGAAGAACGGCGACAGGTCGGGGTTGGTGGCGTCGGTGAGGTTCGAGACTTCGGTCACGCGCGCCGTGTATGCACCGGGGTTGAGCGGATCGAAGGTCAGGGTATCGAAGTTGGTGATGCGCGTGACGAAGAACTTGACCCACTGGTCACCCGTCACGTACATGTTGGCATCGTTGGTGCCGGCAGGGTTGTCGGGCTGGTTGTCCGTCCCCAGGTCGCGCGTGGTGTAGGGGCCCGCGACCAGCGTGCCTTCCAGCAGGTTGTAGCCACCCGCGCGCTTGACGCCGTTGGCCAGGGCGTAGCTGCTGAACTCGAGCGGCGATTCGATGGCCTTCACCGTGTCGATCTGTGCCTTCGACAGGCAGGTGTCGCCGGTATCGGTGCCACCGGGGCAGAGCAGGTCCGAGAGGATCTGCGCGTTGAGCTGGCGGCAACTCTCGACATTGCTCACGATGTTGTCGACGGCGCCGTCGAGCTTGTCGCAGCGCTGCTTAACCATGTCCTGCACCAGCAGCGTCTTCTTCTTGTTCAGCCAGCCCGCGCCGCCGTTGTTGTAGAGCGCCCGACCGACGGCCACGTTCGACAGCCGCGTCCCCGTGTAGTTGAGCGCGGGCTCGTTGGCGATCACGCCGTCGTAGTCGAGCGGCCAGCGCTGGATGTAGCTCAGCGCGTCGCGCCCGCCGGTCGAGGTGCCGAGGAAGTAGGCCTTCTTCGGCTTGACGCCGTAGCGCGCGAGCACCAATGCCTGCGCCACGTCGCGTGTCTTCTTGAGCGAGAGGCCGCCGTAGTTGGCGAGCTGCTCGTCGTTGGCCGCGAACTTCCCGTCGGTGATGCTGCTCGACTGGTGACCCGAGTCGTCGCCGTAAGTGGCGTAGCCGAGCGCGAGCGGCGCGGGCTTGTCCTTCGGGCCGAAGCGGATCTGCTCGGTGCCGTCGATCAGCACACCGTCGAAGCCGCCGCCGCCGAAATGGATGGTCTTCTGGTTCCACTGCTCGGGCAGGTTCAGCGCGAAGTTGATCAGCTGCGAATTCGGGTCCACCGGCTGGATGGTGCCGCGCACGCGGCAGTAGTCGCCGTAGTTGTTGCCGGCATCGCCCGCGGCCACCGCGGTGGCGCTGGTCACGGTGGCGCCCTGCGTGGGCAGGCTGATCTGCGCGGCGGCCAGGGTCATGCCGGCGAGCTCGGCGCAGGCCTTTGCGGTCTGGGCTGGCGGCGGGTTGGTGGGCGTGTCGCCACCGTTGCCCGGTGGCACGATGGGCAGGAACGGCAGGCCGCCGCCCCCTCCTCCGCCACCGCCGCAGGCGGCCAGGATCAGCGACAGGCCCAGCGCGGTGGCACCGGCGCGCAGGATGGAAGGAAGGCCGAGTCGGGTCGGCACGGATGTCGGCAGGGGGCGCGTTGGGCGCATGGTCTTTGTCTCCGGAACGCGGCCTCGTGGGGCCGCTCATTGAACAGGCGGCCGGACGATAGAAGCAGCCTGACCTAGGGTCAAATAAAATAAAGCAGCACTTTCGATATGAAAAAAATATGGAGATAAGACCGCTGCGCTACTTCGTGGCCGTCGCCGAGACCGGCCACATGACGCGCGCCGCCGAGCGCCTGGGCATCCAGCAGCCGCCGCTGAGCCAAGCCATCAAGGCGCTGGAACGCGAACTCGGCGTGCTGCTGTTCAAGCGCCATCCGCGCGGCGTGGCGCTGACCGACGCCGGCCGCCAGTTCCAGGCCGAGGCGCTGCGCATGCTGCAGGACATGGACGCGATGCGGCAGCGCATGGCGCGCGTGGCCAGCGGCCAGGCCGGCAGCCTGGCCGTGGGCTTCACCAGTTCGGCCGCGGCGCACCGCTTCGTGCCCGAAGCCTTGCGCGCGTTCCGCCGCGAGTACCCCGACGTCGAGCTGCAGCTCAGCGAGAACAACGCCGCCGAGATCACCGAGGCGCTGGCCGCGGGCCGCGTGCACTGCGGCCTGCTGCGCGTGCCGGTCGACCGGCCCGCCGGCCTGGCGTTCGAGACCCTGCTGCGCGAGCCGGTGCTGGTGGCGATGCCCAGCGACCACCGTTTCGCCACCGCGCGCAGCCAGCGTGCGGCGTCCCGCCCGCTGCCGCTGGCGAAGCTCTGCGAGGAAGACCTGATCCTGGTGCGCCGCCCCGGCGCGCCCGGCCTCTATGCCGAGCTGCTCGCGCTGTGCCATGCCAAGGGCCTGCGCCCGCGCGTGGTGGCCGAGGTCGAACGCATGATGACCAACCTCAACCTCGTGGCCGCGGGCGTCGGGCTGTCGGTGGTGCCGGCCTCGATGACCGGCGTGCACGCGCACGCGATCGCCTATGCGCCGCTGGCCGATGGCGGCGCGCTCGACGCGCCGCTCACGCTGGTGTCGCGCGCCGACGAGGACAACCTGCCCGCGCGCCGCTTCGCCGCGCTGCTGCGCGGCCTCGCGGCCGGCGACGCGAAGGGCCGGCCATGACGCGGGCGCTGCATCGCCGTCTGCTGCTGGGCGCGGGCGCGTCCTTCGTCGGCCTCGCCGCGCTGGGCCTGTCGCGCGCCGGCGCGGCATCGGCCTGGCCCAGCAGGCCGGTGCGGCTGATCGTGGTCTACCCGCCGGGCGGCGTCAGCGACGGCATGGCGCGCGTGCTGGCCGAGCCGCTGGCGCAGTCGCTCGGCGTGCCGGTGCTGATCGAGAACCGGCCCGGCGCCGGCGGCAGCGTGGGCATGGACGCGCTCGCGCGCGCCGTGCCCGACGGCCACACACTGGCCTTCTCGGCCATCAGCCCGCTCACCCTGCATCCGCTGCTCGCGCGCGTGGCCTACGACCCGCTGCGCGCCTTCGTGCCGGTGGCCAGCCTGATGCGCACGCCCGTGCTGGTGGTCGGCACCCAGGCCTTCACCGGCCGCGGCTTCGGCGACCTGATCGCGCAGGCGCGCGCCCATCCGGGCGCGGTGCGCTGGGCCAGCTCGGGCGTGGCCACCATCGGCCACCTGGTGCTCGCGCAGGTGCGGGTGCAGAGCCGCACCGACATCACCCACATCCCCTACCAGGGCGGCGGGCCGCAGCTCAACGACGCGCTGAGCGGCCAGTTCGAGGTGCTGTCGACCAACGTCGCGGCGCAGCAGCTGCAGTACATCGAGAACGGCCGCTTCCAGGCGCTCGCGGTCGGCGCGCCGCGCCGCATCGAGGCCCTGCCCGATGTGCCGACGCTCGCCGAGCTCGGCTACGAACGCGCCAACCGCGATTCGCTGTTCGGCCTGTTCGCGCCGGCGCACACGCCGCAGCCCGTGGTGCAGCGGCTCAATGCCGAGATCCAGCGCCTGCTGCGCGGCGAGACGCTGCGGCTTCGGCTGCGCGAGGCCTACAACCTGCCGGCCGGCGGCAGCAGCGAGGACTTCGCGCGCGAGATCGCGCAGGACCGGCGGCGCAACCGGGCGCTGGTGGCGGGGGATCGCTCGCAGTTCGATTGAGGCCGCATCGCGCGGCCGGGGCGCTGCTCAGGCTTCGGCGACCCAGAGCCCCGGATAGTCGTGCACGAAGCCATCGGCCGTGACGCCCAGCACCGCCTCGTAGTCGAAGCGCTTCGCCACGTAGCGGTAGGCGTTGTCGCCGCGGCGCTCGTAGCGCTGCATCAGCTCGCCCAGCCCGCCGCCATCGAGGTCGATCCAGGCCGCGGGCGCGTCCGCGCCTTCGCCGTTCGACAGGCTGAGGCGGCGCAGCTGCAGCAGGTTGGTCGCGGGCGTGAAGCCCAGGTCGAGGTCGACGCAGTGCGAGAGATCGGGCACCGGCTCGTCGTTGAGCTTCCAGCGGCCCTGCGCGTCGCGCGTGATCGAGAGGTCGACCGTGCTGTCGCCGAGCCAGCCGCGCACCGTGCCCCATTGCGCATGCCAATGCAGGTCGCAGCGCACGCGGTAGTGCAGCTGCGCCACGCGGCCGTCCTCGGCGCGGAAGGCCGAGGCGCCGTCGAGCTGCCAGGCGCTGGCGTTGCGTTCGAGACGGCAGGCATCGTGGCCCGGAACGTCGAGCCTGCGCCAGAGAATGGAAGCGACGGTTTGCATGGGGCGGATGATGGCTCCGGCCGTGGGCCCGCGCAAGCCTTGGCCTTATGCCGCGATGGGAGGCCGTGCCTACTGCACCGCCGCCAGCACCTTGTCGAAGAACTCCGCCGCCGTACGGCCGAAATCCTCGGGCAGGTAGTCGCGCTCGAAGTCGCGCGCGAACGCGGCCTCGATGTCGTCGTGCGAGCCCCGGTAGTCGGCGATCTCGGCACGCAGCGCGGCCAATTCGGCCGGGGTGCTCGATTCGCGGTACGAGGCCATGATCTCGGCGCCGGTCTCGCCGAAGAGGATGTCGGCGTCCTGGCCGAAATAGACCTTGGTCAAGTGGTCGATCAGTTCGAATCGCATCGTGGGATCTATTGTTGTGCTGGCTGTCAGAACGGATGGGCGGTGAGGATGTAGAAGGGCTTGCCGTTGTAGGCCTTCATGTTGAGGGTCACGCGCACCTTGGTGAGCTGGCTCACGGCCGTGCTGCCGCGCTGCACGCCGATGCCGACCACGGTGCCGATGTCGTGCTCGAAGGCCACCGGCTTGGAGCCCACCTGCGCCGAGCGCGACCAGGCGCGGATCGCGCGCGCATTGACGCGCACGGTCTGGCTGATGGCCGACTCGGCGGTGGCGAGATCGAAGAAGGACGAGGACTTCTGCAGGCTGGGCTTCTTCGCAAAGCGGTCGAACAGGTCCTGCGCCGACTTGCCGACGTGCTCGCGGATGGTGTGGCCGCCGGCCTTGGAACCGGCCACGCCCTCGTGCTCGATGAGGCGCACCGGCTCGAGCTTGAAGCGGCTCGCGCGCACCGCGATGACGCGCGACGCGGCCAGGCCGCCGGCCACGAACAGCGGCACCGCGACGTCGACCGCGAGCCCCACCTGCGCGCCGGTCTCGGGCGAGGCGCCCATGGCCTGCGCGGCGGCATCGGCCGTCATGGAGGTGGCGGTGCGCTGCGAGCGGCCGGTCCAGACCTGGCGCGCGGCGGTGGCGGTGACGTCGCTGCCGTGGGCGCCGAGCACCACGCAGCCGACCTTGCTCGCCATCGTGGGCTCGGGCGCGACGCACAGCACGCCCGCGCCGACCAGCTCGAGCACGCCGCCGACCAGCGCCGCGGTGCCCCAGAGCCGGTTGCTGAGGCTCGCCGACTCGGGCACGTCCTCGCCACCGAGCACCGCCGCCATCTGCACCGGCGTCAGCGCGACCGAGAGGCCGCCTTCCTCGTCGTCACCCATGGCGCATTCCTTTCCCTAGAACGTGTTCATGATCTTTTCATGGTGCCCGCAAGGCAGCAAAGCGTCGCAATCTAGGCGCGCGCCGCAGTCCAGGCTGATGCCTGGACAAGGTGCGCAACGACGAGTGCGGCGCTTTGCTGCCTTGCCCTTCGGGTTGCCCCGCAAAGCTGGCATCTGCGGCGTTGCAAATGCTCGCCGGGCCACCAGCCCGGCTGCGCTTTGCGCCTTGCACCTGCCAGCTTTGCGGGGCAACGGGCACCATGAAAAGATCATGAACACGTTCTTGGTCCTCGCGGGGGATTGAAATTCCGATGCATTCTTGCACGGCCCGGGCGAACATCGGCGCAGCGCGAGACAATCGTTACCGTGAGTTCCAAGCCCGCCGCCACGCCCCCGATCCGCCGCATCGCCCACCTCGACATGGACGCCTTCTATGCGTCGGTCGAGCTGCTGCGCTATCCGCAGCTCAAAGGCCTGCCGGTGGTGATCGGCGGCGGCCGGCGCAGCGTCGACGAAGCGATCCGCCACCTGCCGCCCGGCGGCACGCTGGCCGACATCCCTGTCGATGCCTTCGCGCGGCTCAAGGACTACGTGGGCCGCGGCGTGATCACCACCGCCACCTATCCGGCGCGGCAGTTCGGCGTGGGTTCGGCCATGGGGCTCATGAAGGCCGCCAAGCTGTGCCCGCAGGCGATCCTGCTGCCGGTGGACTTCGAGGAGATCCGCAAGTACTCGCGCGGCTTCAAGTCGATCATCACCGACATCGCGCCGCTGATGGAGGACCGCGGCGTGGACGAGGTCTACATCGACTTCACCGAGGTGCCCGGCGGCCAGCGCGAGGGCGGGCGCACGCTGGCGCGGCTGATCCAGAAATCGATCTTCCAGGCCACCGGCCTGACCTGTTCGATCGGCGTGGCGCCCAACAAGCTGATCGCCAAGATGGCGAGCGAATTCAACAAGCCCAACGGGATCTCGGTGGTCTACCAGGACGACATCGAGACGCGCATCTGGCCGCTGCCCTGCCGCAAGGTCAACGGCATCGGCCCCAAGGCCGACGAGAAGCTCAAGCGCCTGGGCATCGAGACCATCGGCCAGCTCGCGGCCTGCGAGCGCGGCTGGCTGATCGACCACTTCGGCAAGTCCACCGGCGCCTGGATGCATGAGGTGGCGTGGGGCCGCGACGATCGCCCGGTGGTGACCGAGAGCGAGCCGGTCTCGATGAGCCGCGAGACCACCTTCGAGCGCGACCTGCACGCGGTGCGCGACCGCGCGGAACTCGGCGAGATCTTCACGCGGCTGTGCGAGAAGGTCGCCGAGGACCTGCGGCGCAAGGGCTACGTGGGCAAGACCATCGGCATCAAGCTGCGCTACGACGATTTCAGGATCGCCACGCGCGACCAGACCATCGACCGTTTCACCGACGACGCGAAGACCATCCGCCGCACCGGCGGCCTGTGCCTGAAACGCGTGCCGCTCGAACGCCCGCTGCGCCTGCTCGGCGTGCGCGTGGGCGCGCTGGCGCGCGCGGGCAGCCCCGAGGCGCTGGCACCGGCGGGCGGCGCGCAGCGTTCGGCCGCCGCGCCCGAGTCGGCCACCGCCTCGCTGTTCTGACGCCATGGCCTTCATCGCACGCTGGCTGCGCCGCTTCTCGCTGCTGCTGCTCGGCCTCGTGGTGCTGATCGCGCTCTACGTGGGAACGGCCTTCGCGCTGGTGTTCTGGCCCAGCCATGCGAAGACCGCCGCGCCGGCCACGCCCTACGTCGAGGCCTGGGTGCTGAGCAACGGCGTGCACACCGACTACGTGTTCCCGGTGCGCTCGGCGCTGATCGATTGGCAGAAGCTGTTCCCGCTCGCGGACTTCCCGGCCGTGCCGCCCGGTGCCGAGTACGTGGCGCTGGGCTGGGGCGACCGCGAGTTCTACCTGCACACGCCGACCTGGGCCGACCTCACGGTCTCGCGCGCGCTGGGCGCGCTGTCGGGCCGCAACCGCGCGCTGCTGCACGTGAGCTATCTGCGGCGCGACCAGTTCGGGCCCGACGCGTTCCGGCTGCCGCTGTCGATGCCGCAGTACCTGCGCCTGATCGAGCATGTGCGCAGCACCCTGCCCGCGGGCCAGGCGACGGCCATCGCGGGCGCGCACTACAACGCGCAGGATGCCTTCTACGAGGCCAACGGCGCCTATCACCTGTTCGAGACCTGCAACACCTGGACCGGCCGCGGCCTGCGCCGCGCGGGCGTGACGGTCAGCCGCTGGACGCCGTTCGACTTCACGGTGACGTGGCATCTGCAGCGGGTGCCTTGAGCGGCTGGAAATGCGGGCAGCCGGACGCAGAGGACGCGAAGGTTTCGCGAAGAGCGCGAAAGGAAGACAAAGGAAGGTGAGCCGCTGCCGTTCGGCGGTTGCGACCGATCGGGGCATCCGGCAAGGGGTGCACCGCCCGCAGACGCAGGGCCCACTTTCAAAGGCTGTTCTTTCGCGCTCTTCGCGGAACCTTCGCGTCCTCCGCGTCCGGAAGTCCGCTCCCGACTTCAGGGCCTGGGCACGCCGCTCGCCCACGCACCCCAGTTCGCCACGATGTGGTCGACCATGCGCGTGCCCACCAGCGCGACGTTCTCCACCGTCTCGGCGAAGCCGCCGGCCGTTTCGCCGGGCGCGGGGTCGAGATGCTGCAAGGTGGTCTCGTTGGGATTGCCCTGGTCGAAGTTGACCGCGCCGCGCAGGCTCATCACGCGGTCGGTGCCGTGTGTGCGCTGGATCACGAGCGTGATCGCGGCGGCTTCCATCTCGGTGATCACGTAGTCGTCGGCACCGTAGAGCTTCGCGATGTACTGCGCCTGGTTCGACATGCCGGGGCCGTGGAAGAAGGTGTCGCCCGTCATGTGGGTGCCGGTGCCGACGAAGGGCGCGCGGCGCGCCGCGGCATCGGGATAGCGCAGCCGGTAGCTGCGCGCCGATTCGGAATCCTTGAGCGGCGTGTCGGCCGTGAGCTTCATGGCCCAGCCGACGAGGTCGGGGTTGAGCTTGAAGCGGCGGTACGACTCGTAGCCCTTGCGCGGCATGAAGGTGGGCTCGCCGGGCTTGTTCTCCTCGGGCGCCCAGCGGTGGCCGAGGTCGTAGTCGACCAGCCAGGTGGCCCAGCTGACCTCGCCGATGGTGCCGCGCGAGGGCGGCGTGCCGGCCACGCCCGAGATCACGTAGTAGGCCTGCGAGAAATCGAACTGCGGGTTCAAGAGGATCCCCTGCATCGAGGCCGAGGAATTGACCTTGCCCATGCCGAGCACCGCGCCGCAGACGCCGTGGGCATTGCAGTAGACGGGCTGCAGCGCGCCGGGCACGGCCATCGGCTTCGCGCCCTTCCAGTAGCGCTCGTACCAGTGCTGGAATTCGCCCGCGCGGTCGCCCGTGTTCTGGCCGATCTCGAACATGGCGGCGACGAACACCTTCACCTTCACGGGCAGTTCGGCGCGGGCCTCGGCGCCGGGCGCGGGCGGCATGGTGGCGGCACTGGCGGCACCGGCCAGCAGCGCGGCGGCGGCGAGTGCAGCAAGGCGGGCGAAGCGCAGGGAGGGGGAAGACGGCATGGGTGGACTCCGTGGATTCGAGGATGAGGGCAGGACACGCTAGCGCGGCCATCGCACCGGCGGCGCTCGCGGCGTCCTACAGCCGCGCATTGTCGGCGCTGGCACAACAGGCCTGTCTACACCACGCAACCACCATGCCGGACACTGCATCCTCCGCGAGACGGCCTCCGTCCAAGCCCACGCCGATCGCGAACGGGCTGGTCTACGTGAACCCCGACATGCCGGGCATCCGGCGCCTGCGGCACGGCACGAAGTTTCGCTACCGCGACGCGCGCGGCCAGTGGGTGCGCGACGCGGACGAGCTCTCGCGCATCCGCATGCTGGCGATACCGCCGGCCTACGACGAGGTGTGGATCTGCCCGTTGCCCAACGGCCACCTGCAGGCCACCGGCCTCGATGCGCGCGGCCGCAAGCAGTACCGCTACCACGCCGACTGGCGCGCGCTGCAGGACGAGACCAAGTTCGACCGGCTCGAGGCCTTCGCGCGCGCGCTGCCGCGCATCCGCGCGCGGGTGCAACGCGACCTGCAAGCCGGCAAGGGCACGGGCGCGCCGGCCCGGGCGCAGGTGCTGGCCGCGCTGGTGCGGCTGCTCGACACCACGCTGATGCGCGTGGGCAACGAGGAGTACGCGAGCAGCAACGGTTCCTACGGCCTCACGACGCTGCGCAACCGGCATGCGGCGGTGAAGGGCGCGGCGCTGCGGCTGCGCTTTCGCGGCAAGAGCGGCGTGATGCACGAGGCCACGCTCGAGGACCCGCGCGTGGCGAAGATCGTGCGCGGCTGCCAGCAACTGCCGGGGCAGGCGCTGTTCCAGTACGTGGGCGAGGACGGCGAGCCGCACAGCGTCTCGTCGACCGACGTCAACGACTACCTCGGCGAGGCGGTCGAGGGCCAGAAGGGCCTGGGCGGCGAGCGCTTCACCGCGAAGGACTTCCGCACCTGGCACGGCACGGTGCAGGCGCTCGAACTGACGCGGCTGGCCTGCGAGCCGGGCCGGGTCGCCTCGGACGGCAGCCGCTACACCGCGAAGGACATCCTCGCGACCGTGGCGCGGCAGCTCGGCAACACGCCCGCGGTCTGCAAGAAGGCCTATGTGCATCCCGCGGTGCTGTCGCTGGGCAGCGCGCTCGCGAGCACCGAGGCCGATGCCGCCTCGGCCCTGCTCGAGCGCATCGCGGGACGCCGCAGCGCGCGGCCCTCGCGCGGGCTGCATGCGGCGGAGCGGCGGCTGCTGGCCTTCCTGCAGGCACACCGGCGCGAGCTCCAGGCCGCGACGCGGCAGCGCAAGAGCGCGAAGCCCGCATCGGGCCCGGCGACATCCCCGGGAACATCGAAGCACGCGCCGCTGGCGGTGCGCAAGGCCGCGCCAGCGCGGCCGCGTGTTCAGCCCGCGCCGAGCGAGAAGCGCACGCTGTCGCGCTCGAGCGCGATGCGGTAGCCGAGGTCCTCGGCCAGGCTCTGCAGCGCGACCGCGTCGATGGCCAGCGCGCGCGGCGCGCGGTGCGCATCGAGCACCGGATTGACGGCGCTGGCCTCGCGCGGCAGTGCCGCGAAGCGCAGGCCTTCGGCGCCGTCCGCCTCGATCCGGATCGCGCCGGCTTCGGGCGCGCCGTCGTGCAGGTAGCCGAGCGCGCCGAGGAACAGGTAGCGCAGCGCGGCCGCCGCGGGCCAGCGCTTGTCGTCCTCGCCGGCGGCGAGCGCATCGTCCACATCGAGCGACACGCCATGCAGGTCGAAGGCCGCGCGCATCAGCGCGACGCAGCGCGCCACGAGCGCGGCGCGCGTGATGCCGTCGTCGGTGGTGGCCAGCTCCCAGTCGCGCAGCGAGCGGATGCCTTCGACCAGTTCGGACACCTGGCCGTCGACCAGGCCCATGCGTTCTTCGCTGGCGGCGCGATCGATGGTCTCGGCGGCGAGCTGGCGCTTGAGCATCAGCAGCGCCATGCGGATCACCGACACCGGCGCCGCCATGTCATGGCGCAGCGCGGGCAAGGCGCGGGTCAGGAGTTCGTGGCGCACGCCGGCGGCGATCCAGCTGCGCGCTCCGGGAGAGGTCTTCATCGCGCCGCGGCTCTGGCCGCGGGGGCGGCATGTGGATGGCGATGCCCGGAGGTCGGGCCGGCGAGGGAGGCGATGAGGAGGGGGAAGTTCAAGGGAGATGTCCCGGTGCGAGGCAAGCGACAGAGTATCGGCCGCGCCTCGCCGCCCGGGTGTAGGAACCTGCCTACGCAGGTTCGCTCGCTGGCGATCAGGGCTTGCCGAGGTAGGTCCGCACGTCCTTGACCTCGACGCCGGCGGCCGCGACGGCCGAGCGCAGCTGCGCCTCGGTCACGCCCAGGGTCTGGGTCCAGTAGCGCATCTCGTGCGCCTCGTTCACGTTGATGCGCGAGCGGTCGGGTTGCCCGCGTTGGCTCAGGTCGTCTGCCATGGTGCTGTCCTCCAGGATGGTTCAGGGAATGGACAGCAGACTGAGTCCGTTCGATGACCGCGACGGAAAGACCGCAGCGCGTCCCTGTGCAGGACATGTCCGAAGCGAGGCGGGACGCGCGCGTTTTTCGCTCAGTCGAACAGGCGGCCGTTGCCCGGCGAGCGCGCATCGAGCCCGGCCTTGCGCACCAGGTCGCGAAAGCCCGCGGGCGAGCTCGAGACCACGGGCACCTTCAACACCGATTCGAGTTCGCGCACGGCATCGAGCGTGACGAGGCCGCCGCAGGAGATGAGGATGCCGTCGGCGCCGGGCCGCGCTTCGAACACGCGGCGGCCCAGGTCCACGAGCACCTGCGTGCCGACCTGGCCGACCGCTTGCACATCGGAGATCGACAGGCCTTCGATGGCCAGCGCTTCGAAATCGCTCTGTTCGAGGTAGCGCCGCAGCTGCACGTTGACCTCGTCGATGTAGGCGGTGGCCACGGCGACGCGCTTCACGCCGAGGCTGCGCAGTCCCTCGACGATGGCGTTGCTCATGGTGGTGCAGGGCAGGCCGGTGGCGCGCGACATCTCGACTTCGAGTTGCCGGTTGAAGGCGGCGCCGCGGAAGAAGCTCAGCGAGGTGCCCATGAGGGAGATGGCGCTGACGCCCTCCTCCTTGAGTTCCAGCGCCTTGCCGATCACCGAGTCGATGACCTCGGTGTAGCCGCGCGTCGAGATTTCTCCGAGGCCGAGGCCGCGTGCGCTGAAGCGAATGCGGGTGCCGTAGAGAAGCGGGCCGTCGATGGGGACTTGGCCTGCTTTCGGGGGGACTATGAGGCCCAGGTGTGGTTGGTTCATCTCTTCTGTTTCATTCAGTTTGGGGTCTGGGGCGCGTGCACAGGGCATCGGGTACTTCCCTCCGCGAATGTCCCCCGCCCTTC